>NZ_JBFAKS010000019.1:0-153324 GCF_040655855.1 Kribbella sp. NPDC050281
GAGGTGGACCCGCCAACCAGAGGCGTGGAACGGGAGATGCATCATCGGCAGGCCGCGCTCGCCGTACGGCGGACGCCGGCCGCCCCCCAACGACAGGACTATCCGGCGCCCGGATCGCTACGAACGATGGCGGAATCCCGATGAAGCCCGCATGGAGTCACCACCATGAACCTCAGAATCCACATCCACCAGGCCTTCACCGGCGGTTGGTGCGCCGACATCGACGACGACCACGACCGCCAGCCCGACGACCCCTACTGGTGCGTCGACCAATGGCCCACCCTCCAGGACGCCATCGCCGCCGCCTGCGTCCAACTGGCCGACCTCAAGGCATCCGTCCAGCGAACCCAACCGCCACCACGAGTCAGCGAACAGAGTGCCGCCTGACCTCAGCCTCCTGCCGTTGGCGCGTCCAACGATAGGTAGCTGCGGCGAGGGCGAGGAGACCGACGGTTCCCGTCGGGGGCGGATGGTTGGTGAACAGCAGCGACGCTCCCATCAGTACCACGGTGATCCGGTCGGCGCCGGCCCGGTTCAGTGCCATCGCGGAAGCAAGGGCGATGACCAGCCAGCTGAGACCCGCAACGGATCCCGCGACGGACAGGTTGCCGGTGAGCCAGTTCTGCTCGAACAGTTCCCTGATCGCGCGCACCGAGGCCGCCTGCTCGTCGCCGACGTGCCCATGCGCGGCGTGCGCCATCCAGCCCGTCGCCAGTCCGGAGACGCCGTCGAAGGCGGAGAAGAAGGCCAGCCAGACCGGCACCGCAAGCCGGGCGGCAGTGGCCGCCCGGCTCTGAAGGCCGTCGAGCAGAAGCCAGACGCTGATGGCGAGCAGGACGCTGAGCACCAGTTGCAGCAGGTGTACTGCGATCCATCGGGACACGCCACCACCGCCCAGCTCCGCCGGGTGGCCCATCGGGTGGAAGACCGACACGCCGGCGAAGACCACCGGCGTGCCAACCATGAACCATCGCCGGCCGAGTCCGGTCATGGCTGGTCGACCTGCTTCTGGCGCGTACGGGACAGCTGCGCGGCACCCGTCGCGATGACGACGACCGTGGCCGCGACGACCATCAGGCCGACGAAGGTCAGGAACGACGGCACCATGTCCTTGCCGAGCGGCGCGATCATGATCGTCACCGGCAGGTTGGCCGTGGCGTGGAACAGTACGACGATCAGCAGGCTTCCACCGGTGCCGTTGTACATCCACGTGCACAGCACGGACATGCAGATCACGGACACGACGAAGGCGGCGAACAGGCTGATCGGATGAGACTCCTGCCCGGTCAGCCACAGCGGGAGGTGCCAGGGCCCCCACACCACGCCGATCAGGAGGCTCGCACGCAGGGCGCTCTGGCGGCTCTGGAGCCTGGGCAGGACGAAGCCACGCCAGCCGAGTTCCTCGCCGACCGCGCTCCCGGGAAAGATCGAGAACACGAAGCCGATGAGTACTGCGACGACGGTGGTGTCGAGCGCTGGGCGGCTACCGCCCAGCAGGATGGTCAGGCCGAGCGCGATGGGTGCAAGCAGCGACAAGCCGATCACAGCGACGTACCAGCGAACTCCGACGCGTCCCTTGAGCAAGCGGCCGAACAACCTCCGCACACCAGGCCTGCCGTGCAGCTTGGCCACGAACACCACAGCCAACGTCGAAGGCACCACGGTTCCCAAGATGATCAGGATGGCCCCCAGTCCCTTGGGCATGCTGTCCTGGAGGATGACCAGTGGTGCCCAGAAGGCCCAGGACAGGGCATAGGTGAGCGCCAGGAACAGCCCCACCGGGTGGCGTCGTAGCAGGGTCGAGGAGTTGGACAGCGGTTCGCGCCGGGTCGTGGTCGACATCAGGGCTCCTAAGGTGAGGCTTCTCCCAGGACACCGCTCGACGCATCCGTGGCCCAGAGTGCTGCTTGCACAGCCCCGGAGGGTATCGGCACCGATTCCGGGACCTAGCCCTCCCCAGGAGGTGAGGCCAGCCACCCCTTCCCTCAGCACAGCACCACCCGCAGACTGAGGAAGTGAGCGGGTGGTGGCCGCCTGGTCGGCGGCCGGCCCGACGGCACTTGTGGGGGGACCTGCTGGTACTGGCGGGGCTGATGGTGTTCGTCGGCGGGGTCTACCTCGTGGTCGTGGTTCTCGTGGGGAGGTTCGTCGGCAGCTCACACTCGCCCAGCCCCGCGTTGTCGGTGCTGGCCACGATCATCGTCGGTGTGGGATTCGAGCCCGTGCGCCGCACCCTGCGCGGTTGGGCGAACGAGCTGACCCATCGCTCAGCGCCGTACGACGTGCTCGCCCACTTCACGGCGGACAGTCAGACTCCGGCACGCATGGCGCAGGTTCTCGGTACGGCGCTGAACGCCTCGACCGTGGAGATCTGGCTGCTGGCAGGCGGCCGGATCCAGCTCGCCGCGGCCCATCCCGCCGACAACGACATGCCCGCAGTGCCGCCGGATCTCACGGACCCTGTGCCTGGTCGGCATCTGCGAGCCGTGCGGCACAGCGGCGACCTGCTCGGTCTGCTGGTCGTCGAGGAACGCGCCGATGAACCGCTGACACCGGTGGACATCGAGTTGCTCGACAGCCTGACGGCGCAAGCAGGTTTGGTTGTTCGCAACCTCGGGTTGACCGCCGCACTGCAGGACCGGCTGCGCGAGGTCTCGGCCCGCGCGGACCTGCTGCGCGAATCCAGACGTCGGGTGGCCGAATCGGAGGATGTCGAACGCCGGCGGCTCGAGCGGGACCTGCACGACGGCGCGCAGCAACAACTGGTGTCGCTCGCGGTCAACCTCGGCCTGGCCCGCACCCTCGTCGGACTGCGTCCTGACCAGGCACGCGAGCACCTCCACACCTTGGACGTCTCGGTCGAGCAGGCGGTGACAGATCTGCTCGATGTCATCGGCGGGCGGCCCCGGCTGCTCGCGGAGACCGGGTTGACGGCGGCTCTCCGCGCGGCCGTCGAGACCAGTCCCGTCCCGGTCGAGCTCGTGAGCGCAGGGCTCGGGCGGTACCCGACCGAGGTGGAACACGCTCTGTACTACTGCTGCCTGGAGGCACTCCAGAACGCGGCCAAACACGCCGCCGCCCACGGAGTGGTGATCGAGCTGTACGGCGACAACCGTGCCGTCAGCGCCTGCATTCGCGACGACGGGAAGGGCTTCACGACGGCGCCGGACAACGACGGCGGCCTGACCCATATGGCCGAACGCATCCGTGCGGTCGGCGGAGTCTTCACCATCAGCTCGGTCCCGCGCGCAGGTACGACGGTACGCGCCGAGGTTCCCCTCTCTGTTGTGATCCGAGCGCCATGATGCCTTCGGCAACCACTCGTCTCGCCTGGTCGATGTTCGCCACGACCGCGGCGCTCGCGGTCGCCCACGGCGTCCTGGTCCTGTCCGGATCCAGTGGGCTGATCCACGCGGACGCAGGCCTCAACGCGTTCCCGATCATCACCATCGGCTGCGTGCTGGGTGCGTTCGTCGGCGCCTTGATCGCCACGCGACTCCCCCGCAACCCGATCGGCTGGCTGTTCCTCGTCGGGCAGCTCGGCACCGGTATCGGACTCGTCTGTCAGGCCTATGCCTTCCGCGTCCTGGAGGACGGCGAGCTCGGACCGCAGTTCACGGGCCAGGTCGCCACCGTGCTGTCCTCCGCGCTCGGTGCCAGCTGGGCGCTGTCGGTGCTGGCAGCCGTCTTCCTGCTGTTCCCCGACGGATCCCTTCCCAGCAAGGCTTGGCGAGCTGTGTTGTGGGCGCTTCCGGTCCCGCAGGTGGTGGCGATCCTCAGCACGGTCCTGCTGGTCCCGATCGACACCATCACCTCGTCCGTCGAACTGAACCCGCTCGTGACAGCCATCGGCGCCGTGGCCGCGATCGTGAACGTCGCGTTGCTCCTCCTCGCCGTCGTCGCGCTCGTACTGCGGTTGCGCCGCGCCCGTGGTGAACAGCGGCAGCAGTTGCGATGGCTCACCACCGCGGCGTTCGCGCTCGTGGCCGGTTTCGTCCTCGCCCAGGTCATCAGCCTTGGCCCCGACGACGCGCAGGTGTGGAGCGTCGTACCGCTCTTCGTCGCCTATGCCAGCGTGCCGGTCGCCGCGGGCCTCGCGATCCTGAAGTACCGGCTGTACGACATCGATCTGGTCATCAACCGTGCGGTGGTCGCGGCCGTGGCCCTGATCTTCGTGACCGCCGCGTATGTCTCGGCCGTCGCGTTGCTCGGCGCGGTGATCGGTGGCCAGGTCTCTGAACGGTACCTGGTATCGGTGATCGCAACCGCCCTGGTGGCGTTGGCCTTCCAGCCTCTACGCAGCGGGATGCAGCGCGTCGGCAACCGCGTGGCGTACGGACGTCGCGCCGCGCCGTACCAGGCTCTGGCCGATCTCTGCCGCCACCTGTCCCGCGCGGTGTCACTGGATCAGATCATGCCGGGCGTGGCCGAGGTGGCCGGACGCAGCGTCGGCGCCGAGCACACCGCGGTACGCCTGGCTGTGGCCGGGACCGACGACATCGTCGCGCAGTGGCCCGGCCCCGCAGGCCTGTCGCGGATCGCGTATTCGGAGCCGGTCTGGCACAACGCACGGCAACTCGGCGAGATCAGTGTGAGTATGCCGGCCGGTCGGCAACTGTCGAGGGCAGATCGCACGCTGCTGACCGACCTCGCCACCCAAGCGGGCCTGGGACTGCGCAACGCTCAACTCGCGGCCCGGTTACAGGCCCGGGTGGATCAGACCGGCGTACAGGCTGAGGAGCTCGACGCATCCTGGCGGCGGCTGCTGGCTGCACAGGAATCCCAACGTCAACGGCTGACCCGAGCGGTCACCGTCGAGGTCCTCCCCCATCTCGAACGCATCCGTAGTCAGCTGGCGAGAGCGGAGGCCGACCCGGCCGCAGTCGGCAGTTCGTTGGACGAGGCAACGAAGGCGACGAGTCGGGCGCTGGCGGCGCTGCGAGACGTTGCCCGCGGCGTCTATCCGGCGACACTGACCAGGAGAGGGCTGGCTGCAGCCCTGAGCCTGTACGCCGCGCACGCCGGCGGGCGGGTCCTCGTGAGCATCTCGCCAACTGCCGAGCGAGCGCGATTCGCCTCTCACATCGAGGCGGCGGCGTACTTCTGTGCTGTGGAAACGCTTCGAGGGCTCGGGGGCTCGGCGCTGCTCGAGTTACGGCTGGAGCGACACGAGCTCACGCTCACCATCACCGCCACCGACGGGAGCGCCTCTCAGTGGGATCAGCCCGAGGTCGACCGGGTGCTGGCCTGCGGTGGAACCGCGGTCGTCGATTCCTCAGGGTCCGCGGTCATCCTGCGAGCGAGCATCCCCGTTGTGGGCAGAGAGCAGCCGACATGACCTTGCGGGTCGTCTTCGCCGATGACAACTACCTCATGCGAGAAGGTGTGTCCGCGCTGCTCGCCGGTGCGGACGACATCGACCTGGTCGGTCTGGCCATCGACGGCGACTCGCTGCTGCAGGCGGTCGCCGAGCATCGGCCCGACGCCGTACTGACCGACATCAGGATGCCACCGACCCACACTGTCGAAGGGATCCACGCCGCGAAGCGGATCCGCGCGGACTTCCCGGAGATCGGTGTCGTCGTGCTGTCGCAGTACATCGAGGACGAGTACGCCCTGGAGTTGCTGGAGGACGGTGTGGCCGGACTCGGCTATCTGCTCAAGGAGCGGGTCGCTCAGGTCGACGAGTTGGTTCGTGCGCTCCTGGAGGTCGCCCGAGGCGGCTCGGCTCTCGATCCCCTGGTGATCGAGGAGCTGATCTCCCGCAAGCTGACCGATGCGGGTACGCCCCTGCTCGGCCTGACCGATCGGGAGCGTTCGGTGCTGCAGCAGATGGCGACGGGACGCAGCAACGCCGCCATCGCCAACGTGCTGTACCTGAGCGACCGTGCGGTCGGCAAGCACATCGGATCGGTCTTCCAGAAGCTCGGGCTGGCCGAGGAAAGCGAGACGAACCGCCGCGTTCTGGCGGTGCTCGCCTTCCTCAAGGCGAGTCGGGCCTCGGGGTGAAGGTGTCGACGAACTGTTTGATGCGGGGCAGTTGGGCCGGGTCGATGGTGTGGCCGCCGGCGAAGGGCAGGAGGTCCACGTCGGCGGCTCGGCGGCGGAGCTGGGCGGTGAGTCGGGTGGTCTGCTCGGCGGTGGCCATGGGGTCGGTGTCGCCGTTGACGATGAGGACTCGTTTGCCTGCAAGGGCGTCGTCCGCGGGCTCATCGGCGGCGAACGGGACCATCGCGGCCAGCAGTACGGCGCCCGCGAGGGACTCGGGGTGACGTAAGAGGAGCGCGGATGCCATGTTGGCCCCGTTGGAGAAGCCGACCGCGACCCAGGACCCGGCACGTACGTCGTACTTCTGCTCGGCAGCCGTGAGGAAAGCAGCCAACTCGTCGGCGCGCAGTCGCAGATCGTCCTCGTCGAAGACGCCCTCCCGGTGTCTGCGGAAGAACCGAGCCATCCCCTCCTCCGACACCGTTCCCCGCGGCGACAGCACGGGTGCGTCGGGCGCCAGGTACTGCCGCAGTACGAGCAGGTCGTACTCGTCTCCGCCGGTGCCGTGCAGCAACAGCAGCGGCGGCGCGGACGTACCCGGTTGCCAGACGTGCGGGCGCTGGAGCAGGTCCTCGCTCATCGGTCGACCTCGCCCGGGGCCGGCGGTACGCGCAGTGCTGGCAACGAGGCCTGGATCTGCTCGCGGTTCGGTTCGAGCCAGGGCGGGAGCTTCAGATGCTGACCGAGTTCCAGCAGCGGTTCGTCGACGGTGAAGCCCGGCTGGTCGGTCGCGATCTCCAGCAGGACGCCGCCCGGTTCACGAAAGTAGATCGAGGTGAAGTACTGCCGGTCGAGGATCTCGGTGACCTGTACGCCGGCCTCGATCAGCTCGAGGCGCCACTTCGCCTGCGTCTCGCCATCAGGCGCCCGGAACGCGATGTGGTGAACCGTTCCGGCCGCCTGCACACCGCGCGACGACGTGCTCGGCTGTACGTCGACCGCCGTACCCGCGGCTCCCCCGGACATCACGAACCGGGCGCCGTCGGCGGAGTCCTGACCGTGCCGCATCCCCAGCATGCCCGCGAGCATCTCGGCGGTCGGGTCGAGCAACTGCTCCGTCATGGTGACCGAGAAGAGGCCGCGAACGGCGTTGTCGAACGGGATGGCGGCGACGCCGTCCCAGCCGGACCGGGTGTCGCCGTCGGAGGCGACCAACTCGATCACGAGGCCGTCGGGATCGCGGAGCCGCAGTACCTCCTCGTCGGAGCGGGTGACCGGCGCGTCCGCGTCGACGCCGAGGCTTTGCAGCCTCTGCTGCCACCAGCCGAGCGACTCCGGCGGCACGCTGAACGCGGTCGCCGTGGTGAGACCGGTGCCCTGCCTGCCGAACGGCGCTCCCGGCCACGGGAAGAACGTCAGGAGTGTCGACGGCCGGCCCGAGGAGTCGCCGTAGTACAGGTGATAGGTGTCCGGGGCGTCGAAGTTAACGGTCCGCTTGACCAGGCGCAGGCCCAGCACCGTCGTGTAGAAGTCGACGTTGCGCTGCGGATCCTCCGCGATCGCAGTGACGTGATGCAGCCCGTGCGGTGCGACCGAGTCAACCATTGCTGTGCCCTCCCAGTCCGCAGACCCGGGACGACGTCGGCCGCCCCTCCTCGACACTACGACTGGATGTCGCTCACCACTACGGGGCGACGGTTCAGAGCACGTAGAAGCCGGTGACGGCAGTCGGGAGGAGGCCGACGATGAGCCACAGCGACAGCAGCGAGCGCCGGAAGATCGCCAGGATGCCGGCGGCGGTGAGGAGGCCGATGACGCCGGACATGATCCACAAGCCGACGCCCTTGCCGTAGTCGGTGTCCGCCACGCCGATGCTGTAGACGGCGAGCGTGACGGCGGGAACGCTACCGACGTGGAAGAGGATGGCCGAGGCGACCCATCGCTGGACCGTCTCGATGTTCATTGGAGCTCTGCGGCTCCTGGTGCGCCTGGTCGCCATGGCTCAAGTGTACGCGAATGGTTAGTGCACTAACTATCTTGCGGACGTGACGTTGCACTCACCGCCGTCGTCGCTCGAGGCAGGTCGCGCACCGACCGTGACACCAGTGTCACCAGGGCGACCACGACGTACGCCACGCCGGCGATCACCATGACGCGCTGGACGCCGAAGGCCAGCCCGATCGGACCGAACAGCAACTGGCCGACCGGGATCGCCACGAACGAGCCGAGCATGTCGTAGGAGTAGGCACGCGAGAGCATCTCGTCCGGCACGTGCTCCTGCATGGCGAGGTCCCAGCCCAGACCGAAGACCTGGCTGCCGAGGCCGGCCAGGAAGGCGCCGATCATCGCGGCCACCAGCACGGGCTGCAGGCCGAGGACCAGCATCGGGATCCCGTTCAGAGCCACCGCGGCCATCCCCCACAGCAGCGGCCTGCGGAAGGAGATGCGGATCAGGACCAGCGAGCACACCAGGAAGCCGACCGCCTGCGCCGACCGGATCAGGCCCCAGCCGGCCTCGCCGATATCGGTCTGGGTGGCGAGCACCGGGCCGAGGGTGTTGAACCCGCCGCTGCTGATGGCGTTGAGCAACGAGAACGAGGCGACGACGACCCAGAGCCAGGTGGTACTGCGGAAGTACGTCCACCCCTCGCGCAGATCGGCGACGGCGCCCCCGCGCTGCTGCCCGTCGGCCGGGCGAGGGATGCGAACCTGCGTGAGGACAAGCATCGCGAGCAGGTACGTCGCGCCGTCCACGGCCAGCGCCCATCCCGGTCCGACGACGGCCACGAGCACACCACTCACGGCTGGGCCGAGCACCATCAGGGCGTTCTCGGGCACCGCGAGTACGAGGTTCGCCGGCTTGAGTTGATCGCGCGGGACGAGCTGAGGCATCACGCCTGCCAGGGCCGGCATCCCCGCAGCCGTGGCGGTGCCGTTGAGCGCGGCGAGCGCCGCCAACTGCCAGACCTCGGCGGTACCGGTGATCACCAACGCGGCCGTTGCCAACTGGCTGAGGCCGGACAGGACGTTGCTCAGCTGAATCACCAAGGTCCGGCCGAACCGGTCCGCCAGTACGCCGCCGGCCAGCAGGAAGACGACCATCGGGATGCTGTAGGCGGCCAGGACCGTGCCGAGAGCCGTCGGCGAATCGCTGACCTCGAGCACCGCGAACGCGAGCGCGACGCCGGCCATCGTCGTACCGGCTCTGTCGATGAGCCGGGACAGCCAGTAATACCGGAAGTTCCGCTCGCGCAGCGGTGCGAGTGCCGAGCCTTCCTTCATGACCGCGGCTTCCTGGTCATCTGGAACGTCCAGGACGTGGCGCTGACATGCACCGTGCCCGGTGTCCGCGGCGGCTGGTTGTGGTCGTGCATCAATCCGGACGCCTCCATCAGCAGTTCGCGCACCCGCGCCCAGACCTCAGGCGGCACCCATCCGTCGAGGTCGCTGAGATGGTTCGGCGACTTCGGCTTGCGCTGGCTCATCCGTCGCTCCAACTCGCGACCCAGCGCGCGCACCTGGGCGATCCGGCTCTCGGTGGTGATCGGAGACCGAGGCTCTCCTGGGTCCTCGTGGGGATAGCGGTACCGCTTCGCGACCCCACCGCGGATCCGCTCCTCCCCGGCCTCCACGATCGTGCCCGAGTCGAGCAGGATCCGCAGATGGTACGACGCGTTCGCATGCGTCAGGTCAAGCTCGCGGGCCACCTCGGCAGCACTCATCGCCGTACCGGTCAGCAACGACAGAATCCGCAGCCGGACCGGATGAGCCACCGCCCGCAGCTCCTTGACATCGTCCTCAGTCATCTCACTCCCCAACAACCCTTGGGGAGCACAATGCCCCAGGACCCACCCAACCGTCAAACACTTATTGGGCAGTCTTCACTGTCGCCGCGGGCAGCTACTGTCGGGTCATGGTGGATCTCGTGGTGCATGCTCCGATCACTGCCGTCACCGTCTATCCGGACCGGGCGCGGGTCACTCGGCGCGGCAAGATCACTGTGCCGGCGGGCGATCAGACGGTGTACGTCGAGCCGCTGCCGCTCAAGTTGCAGGAGGACTCGGTGAGGGTTTCCGGCCGCGGAGCGGCCACCGTGCTCGGCGTCGATCTGGCGATGCGCCACCATCCGCAGGCGCCGGACGAGGCTGTGGCCGAGCTGGAGCGACAGCGCCGCGAGGCTCAGAGCGAGGTTTCGGAGCTGAGCGACGCCGATGACGTCCAGGCCCAGCTCGACACGTTCCTGGCACAGCTGGCGCGTCGGGCCGGCGGCAGCTTCGCGAAGACGCTCGCTTCCGGCGGGACAGTCGCCGAGGTGGGCGGGTTCACCGAGTCGCTCGCCGCCCGGTTGACCGCCGTACGGACGACGCGCAGGGAACTCGCCACGCAGCGCCGCGAAGCCGAGGAACGCGTCGCCGCCGCCGACCGACGGCTTGACGCAGTCGCACAGCAACGCACTCCCGACCGCCGTTCCGCTGCCGTCACACTGGCCCTGGACGCCGAGGCCGAGGTGGAGATCGAGCTGTCGTACGTCGTGCCGCTCGCCGGCTGGACCAGCTCGTACGACATCCGGCTCGTGGGCGATCAGATCACGCTGAGCTGGTACGGCCTGATCACCCAGCAGACCGGCGAGGACTGGCCCGAGTGCGACCTCACGCTGTCGACAGCCCGGCCGGCGAGTGCCGTGAAGGTGCCTGAGCTCGATCCCTGGTACCTCGATCGCTTCCACCCGCCGGTACCGACCGCCCTCGCAGCGGGTCGCGTGCCCACTCGGGCCTCGTTCACCGGACAGCTCCAGTCAGCCGAGGCGCCTGCCTTCGTCGAGCAGCAGGCGGCCGTCGAGCAGGGCGTCACTGCCGCGACGTACACCCCGCCCCGGCCGGTCGCCGTACCCGCGGACGGCGCCTCCCACCGCGCGACCATCGCCTCGATCGGCCTCGAGGCCGAGCTGGACTACATCACGACGCCCGTCCGGTCCGCCGACGTCCATCTGCGGGCCACGGTCGTGAACTCGTCCACGCACACGTTGCCTGCCGGGAAGGCCGCCGTCCTCCACGAGGCGGACTTCGTGGGCTCGGCCGCGCTGCCGATGTGGGCCCCCGGCGAGGATGTCGAGCTCGCACTCGGCCTGGACGACCGGATCCGCGTCGAGCGGAAGCTGGTACGCCGTACTGCGACCAAGGCGACGCTGGGATCGACGCGCCGGCGCGAGGTCGAGTACGAAACCCGGATCGAGAACCACACGCCACGCGCCGCCCGGGTCACGGTGCTCGACCAGTTGCCGGTAGCGCGCGACCACGAGATCACCGTCAAACCGACCACCACCGAACCAGAGCCGGCCGAGACCACAGACCTCGGCGTCATCACCTGGAAGCTCGACCTGGCCGCCGGCCAGGAGACCAGGATCAAGCTCGGCTTCCGGGTCGACACCGGCAAGTCAGTAGACCTCACCGGCTGGCGCGAATAGTCAGTGGAAAGGAGAATTCGTGGGCAAGTCGAAGGCGGCGGACGTTGAGCTGTCGGTTCGGCCTTTGGACGTGGACACCTGGCCGGCGTTTGCGCGGCTGGTCGAAGCGAACAACGGCGTCTGGGGCGGCTGCTGGTGTGTGGGCTTCCACGTCAAGCTGGGCAAGGATCGGACCGCGGCGCAGAATCGCGACGAGAAGGAGCAGCGCGTTCGCGAGGGCCGCACCCACGCGGCGCTGGTGTTCGCCGACGACCAGTGCCTCGGCTGGTGTCAGTTCGGCTCCCCCGACGAGTTGCCGGAGGTCAAGAGCCGACGGCTGTACGAGAAGGGCCTGACGACCCTGCCGGAATGGCGCATCACCTGCTTCTTCACCGGCAAGGGTCTACGCGGTCGCGGAGTCGCCGACGCGGCCCTCGGCGGGGCGCTGGCCGAGATCGCCCGCCTCGGCGGCGGCACCGTCGAGGGCTACCCCGAAGAGACCGACGACCGGAAGGTGTCGGGATCCTTCCTGCATACCGGGCCGATGGCCGCGTTCGAGAACCACGGATTCACGCGCACCCGACCGATCTCCCCCCATCGCTGGGTCGTCACTCGCAGAGTCGCCCCAGCCTGATCGGAGTACCCCGCCGTGCGGATGTGACGGAGGTCATGACCGGGAGCTGGATTGTTGTGAGCAACTCAGGTGTTCCGGGTTGGGAAGAGCAACTCAGCTACCTGCCGAAGGACCTCTGCATGACGGCTCTTGATCTCCCCGCGACCACCTCCGGACCAACCCGCCGTACCCTCAGCCGCCGAGCCAGCTTCTGGGTCGCGGCAGCGGTCGCGGCCATCAGCTTGTGGACGAGCGCCGCGCCGACCACGACGTACCCCCTCTACGCCTCGACCTGGCACCTCACTCCCACCGCGACGACCGCGATCTTCGCCGTGTATCCGGTCGTACTCGTCGCGTTTCTGCTGATCTTCGGCCAAGTCTCTGACTACATCGGCCGCCGGGAGACGATGCTGTACGGCGTCGGCGCGTTGCTGGTCGGCGTACTCCTCTTCGCCGTCGCCCCGTCGGTCGGCTGGGTGTACGCCGGTCGCGCCTTGATGGGGGCCGGTGTGGGTCTGGCCCTGACTCCGGCCACCGCTGCCGCGGTCGAGTTGAGCGCCCGCGGAAAGGCGAGCCGGGCCTCGTCCATCACGACGGCAGCGACTGCCGTCGGACTGGCCCTGGCGACGACCGTCGGCGGCGGCCTGATCGAATACGCGCCGGCACCGCTGCACCTGGACTTCTGGGTGCTGCTCGCGGTGATCGCGATGGTGTTCGTCGCGGTCTGGCGGATGCCCCGGCACACCAAGGACGAGAACCAGGCCCGCTGGCGGCCGCGCCCGATCATCGTTGCCAAAGGCATCCGAGTGCTGTACCTGGCGGCGGCGCTCGCAGTCACCGCGGCCTACGCGTTCGGCTCGGTGTTCCTGGCGCTCGGTGCCGAGATCATCCGTGATCTGGTTGGCACCGGCAACATCTTCGTCATCGGCCTGCTGCTGGCGATCTTCTCCGCCGCGACGGGCGTGACGGCGATCGCCGGCCGCCGGTTCCCCGCCAACCGGCTCGTGCCGCTCGGCGCCGTTCTCACTCTGGTCGATCTCGGTCTGCTCGAGCTGGCTTCGACCCAGCACTCCCTGCCGTTCTTCGTCGCCACGACGGTCGTCGGAGGTACGGCGTACGGGCTGCTCTTCTCCGGTGGACTCGGGCTGATCGCCACCCACGCGCCCACCCACCACCGTGGCGGCACAGTCGCGGCCGTCTACCTGGTCGCCTACCTCCTGCAAGGGGCGATCGCGCTGACCCTCGGGCTTGTGGCCACCGCCTCGGGATTGAGTACGGCGCTACTGCTCGGCGTGACCGTCATCGGTACGCTGGCGTTGCTGGTGATCCTGGCCGCCGGCCTGCTCGCGGCGCGCAGCCGCGGTCCCGCGAAGGAGGCCCGATGACTGCCCAGCCGAACTGCTCGATCGCACGGACGCTCGAACTGGTCAGCGATCGCTGGACCTTCCTGATCCTGCGCGAGGCGCACCTCGGTACGACTCGGTTCGCCGACTTCCGCGACTACCTCGGCATCGCCCCGAACATCCTGGCGAACCGGTTGGCCGCGATGGTCGAGTCCGGCCTGCTGGAGAAGCACGAATACCGCGCCGACGGCGAGCGGACCCGTTCGTCCTATCACCTGACCGCGGCCGGCGAGGACCTCAAGCTCGTCCTCGCAGCCCTGCAGCAATGGGGTGACGCCCACGTCCCGCGCAAGGCCGGCCCGACCGTCCTACGCCGGGACCAACGTTCCAGCGACCTGGTGAACGTCGCCTTCACCGACCCAGACGGCAACGCCGTACCAACCGAAGACGTCACCTTCGAACCAGTCCCCAAAGGCCCCGCCGACCGAACCAACTGGCGCTGACAGCCAGCCCAGGTGTCGATCTGGAAACTTCCGGCGCAGAGGTGAACTTTTGGGCGTGAATGTTGCTCTGATCAATTGAGAGGAGCTAGCCATGCGCCAGATTCGGATCCGCCGGAGGCCGGTACGACCTCGCAGGGACACGCAGCAGCTCGACCTCCGGACGCCGTCAGGCCGAACGCTGCCCTTCTGACCGACGGCAGGCCTGCAGTAGAAGCTGATCGGGGACGCGCATGTGTTCAGGCGCCGACAGCTCTTACCCGGTCTGGGGGTGTGAGAAAATTCGCCATGGGTGCCGAGCACGGTTGGGTAGCCGAGCAGGTGCAGGTCGAGGGCAGGTCGGTGTATTACCGGCGCAGCGTCGGCGGGAGTGGCGTGCCCGTCGTACACATCCACGGCTTCGCGATCTCCGGTTCTTATCTCATGCCCACGGCTCGCCTCCTGGCCGGCCGATGGGTCAACGTGGTGCCCGACCTGCCGGGCTACGGCCGCAGCGAGAGACGCGACCAGGTGCTGAACGTTCCCGCGCTAGCCGGCGCCCTGCTGGCGATCCTCGACGCGCTGAACATCGAGCGGGCAGTGCTGGTCGGGAACTCGATGGGCTGTCCGATCGGCCTCGAGGTGGCGCACGAGGCACCTGAGCGTGTCCACCGACTTGTGCTGGTCTCCCCCGCGGGGGGCATTCAGAACCGGCCGCTGCCCCGCGCGCTCCGCCAGCTGGCGTTGGACGTGATGCGCGAGAGCCCAAGGATGGCGCCGATCGCGCTGCCGGACTACCTGAGGTTCGGACCGGTGAACGGTCTGCGCCTCTTCCACGAGCTGACCCTGTACCCGTCCCTGGAGCGGTTGCTGCACACCCCTGTCCCGACGTTGGCCGTCCTCGGTGGTCGGGACCCGCTCATGCCGCCCCCGTCTCGCGTCCACGAGGTGGGCCGGCTCGCTTCCCAGCACCTGTCGGTCGTGCTCGTCGAAGGGGCGGCGCACGCGGTGAACTTCAACCACCCCGAGGAACTGGCCGAGGTGATCGAGGCCTGGCTGGACGGCGCGCTGCTCGCCCGCAACACACGACTGCCTGCCGGTGTGCGCGTGATCCACGGACGCCCCGACCTCGTCTGAGATCAGTGGTGGATCGGTGTCTTCACCTGTCGCAAAGGGTGGACGACTTCCAGGCCGGCGCGTTCGGCGATGATTTCGGCGCAGATGGAGACAGCGGTTTCCTCGGGGGTCAGCGCACCGATGTCGAGGCCGATCGGGGCGTGCAGGCGGGCCAGGGCCGCCTCGGGGACGCCTGCGGAGCGAAGGCGTTCCAGCCGATCGCGGTGGGTGTTGCGGCTACCCATGACACCTAGGTAACCGGCCTCGGTGCCCAGCGCCGCGACGATCGCGGGTACGTCGAACTTCGCATCATGCGTGAGGACACATACCGCGTCGCGTGGTGTCAGGCTCGCACCGATCCGGGTGAGCAGTCGCTGGGGCCAGTCGACGATCACCTCGTCGGCCTGCGGGAATCGGGCCCGGGTGGCGAAGATCGGACGTGCATCGCAGACGGTCACGGCGTACTTGAGCAGCTTGGCTGCCTGTGTCAGCGCGGCGGCGAAGTCGACGGCGCCGAAGATGATCATTCGCCGCGGCGCCGTGAACGATTCGATGAAGACAGTGAGGTCGGTCCGCTCCGGCTCGCCGTGCCGGCCGAAGTGCCGTACGCCGGTCAGCCCCGCGGCCAACGCACCCAGTGCGTCCCTCTCCACCCGGTCGTCCAGCGCCGCGTCGCCCAGGCTTCCGGTCCGCTCCCCCGCTGCCGTGATCAGCAGCTTGGCACCGGTCGCCGGGCCGTCGACCACGGTGACGAGGACGACGGGCTGCCGTGTCCGCAGCGCCTCGGCGAGTTCGGCGTACACGCCCGTCACCAGTCGAGCGGCTCGACGAACACATGGATCGTGCCGCCACAGGTCAGGCCCACGGCGAACGCCTCGCCGTCGGAGTACCCGAAGGTGTACACCGACCGCTCACCGGTCTTGAACACCTCCTCGGCGGCGGTGACCAAAGCACCCTCGACGCAGCCACCAGACACCGAGCCGGTCACCTCCAGCCGATCGTTGACGGCCATCGCGGCGCCTGGACCACGCGGCCCGGAGCCCTCCAGGTCCACGACCCGGGCGAGTACGACGGCCCGACCGTCGGCTCGCCACCGGTCGATGTCGTCGAGCAGATCGCGCATTCACCGCCTCCCTTCCGGTATGTCGAAACTAGCCCCGATCGACCCTTTGGGGGCCCGCGATCGATTGGTCGGTGTGGTTCCCGCCTGCGCACCTAAGGAATGGCTTAGGTAGCCGTTGACAGTGGGGGGCCGGCGCGGTGACATCGAGGTATCCGCGTCGACGAAGGAGCCCGGCATGCAGGTTCCAGCACCATTCGAGTACGAGCGCGCCACCAGTGTCGACAACGCCGTCGAGCTCCTCGACCGGCTCGGCAGTTCGGCCCGCCTGATCGCCGGCGGGCACAGCCTGCTGCCGATGATGAAGCTCCGGCTGGCCAACTTCGAGTACCTGATCGACATCAACGAACTGCACGACGAACTCGGCCGGATCACGGTGACGCCCGACGAGGTGCGGGTCGGCGCGATGACCCGGCACCGCGAGCTGCTGGAGTCGGCCGAACTCGCGGAGCTGTTCCCGATCTTCGCCGACGCCGAACGAGTGATCGCCGATCCCGTGGTCCGCAATCGCGGCACGATCGGTGGCTCGCTCTGCCAGGCCGACCCGTCCGAGGACCTGTCCGCGGTGTGTACGACGCTGGACGCGAGCTGTGTGATCCGGGGACCGTCCGGAACACGGGTGGTCAGCATGGACGAGTTCTACCGTGGCCCGTACGAGACGGCCGTCGGCGACGACGAGATCCTCACCGAGGTGCGATTCCCGGTCCGGCCGGGCGGCTCCAGCGCGTACTACAAGGTCGAGCGCCGAGCCGGTGACTGGGCGGTCGTGTCCGCGGGCGCCGCGGTCTGGATCCGGGACGGCGTGATCGCCGACGCCCGGGCCGGGCTGGCCGCGGTGGGACCGAACACGACCGGTATCCCGGCGATCTCCGAGACGCTGCGCGGCAACCCACCGTCCGAAGAGCTGTTCCGGCAGGCCGGCGAACTGGCCGCGGCGGCGAGTGAGCCCGTCACCGACATGCGCGGCAGCACCGAGTACAAGCGGCACCTCGCCGCGGAGCTGACCACCCGAGCCTTCCGAACGGCGGTCCAGCGGTACGACGAACGCTCCGGACAAGGGAGGGCATGACCATGCAGGTGACGATGACCGTCAACGGCGAAGAGGTCTCGGCCGAGATCGAGGGCCGCACGCTGCTCGTGCACTTCCTCCGCGATCACCTCCGGTTGACCGGGACCCACTGGGGCTGCGACACCAGCAACTGCGGCACCTGCGTGGTCTGGATGGACGACGAGCCGGTCAAGTCGTGCACCGTCCTGGCCGCGATGGCCGGCGGCCACGACGTACGCACGGTTGAAGGCCTGGAGACCGAGGACGGCCTGGACCCCGTTCAGCAAGGCTTCATGCAGTGCCACGGACTGCAGTGCGGCTTCTGTACGCCGGGAATGATGATGACCGCCCGCGCGCTGCTCGACCGCAACCCGGACCCGTCCCCGCAGGAGATCCGCGAGGCGATCTCGGGCCAGATCTGCCGCTGCACCGGCTACGCGACCATCGTCCGCTCGATCCGCTGGGCCGCGACTCACCCAGACGGCGCGCAACCCGCCGACGCCGCCGAACCCGCGCCAGAGACCGCCGGGAGCCCCGCATGACCGCCACGCCGACCCGCCCGACCGAGACGTTCGACAACAACGACCAGAAGCCGCTCGGCCACGGCCGGATGCTGCGCAAGGAGGATCCACGCTTCATCCGCGGCCTGGGCAAGTACGTCGACGACATCCAGCTGCCCGGCATGCTGCACCTCGCGGTCCTGCGCTCACCGATGGCGCACGCGCGGATCGTGAGCATCGATGTCACCGCCGCCCAGGCGCATCCGAAGGTGAAGGCCGTCATCACCGGCGCCGATCTCGCCGCCCAGGGCCTCGCCTGGATGCCGACGCTCTCGAACGACGTACAGGCCGTGCTGGCCACCGACAAGGTCCGGTTCCAGGGCCAGGAGGTTGCGGTCGTCGTCGCCGAGGACCGGTACGCCGCCCGGGACGCGCTCGAACTGATCGACGTCGACTACGACCCGCTGCCCCCGGTCGTGGACGCGCGAACCGCGCTGGCGGCGGACGCGCCGGTCATCCGCGACGACCTGGAAGGCAAGACGGACAACCACTGCTTCGACTGGGAGACCGGCGATGCCGCCGCGACGGAGGACGTGATGTCGCGGGCCGATGTCGTCGTGAAGGAGGACATCGTCTACCCGCGCGTCCACCCAGCGCCGATGGAGACGTGCGGATGCGTCGCGGACTACGACCGCGTCGACGGCAAGCTCACGCTCTGGACCACGAGCCAGGCACCACACGCACACCGGACGGTCTACGCACTCGTGTCCGGCCTGCCCGAGCACAAGATCCGCGTCATCGCCCCCGACCTCGGCGGCGGCTTCGGCAACAAGGTCCCGATCTACCCCGGCTACGTGTGCGCGATCGTCGCGTCGCTCGTGCTCGGCAAACCGGTCAAGTGGATGGAGGACCGGTCGGAGAACCTCACCAGCACCGGCTTCGCCCGGGACTACATCATGCGCGGCGAGATCGCGGCGACCCGGGACGGCAAGATCCAGGCGATCCGGACCAACGTGCTGGCCGACCACGGAGCGTTCAACGGTACGGCGGCTCCGGTGAAGTACCCGGCCGGATTCTTCGGGGTGTTCACCGGCAGCTACGACCTCGAAGCGGCGTACTGCAAGATGACCGCCGTCTACACCAACAAGGCGCCGGGTGGTGTCGCGTACGCCTGCTCGTTCCGGATCACCGAAGCGGTCTATCTGGTCGAGCGGCTGGTCGACTGTCTCGCCTACGAACTCCAGATGGACCCGGCCGAGCTGCGGCTGCGGAACTTCATCCGGCCCGAGCAGTTCCCCTACCAGAGCAAGACCGGCTGGGTCTACGACTCGGGCGAGTACGAGAAGACCATGCGGCTGTCGATGGAACTCGCCGGGTACGACGAACTCCGCCGCGAGCAGACCGAACGCCGGGCCCGGGGCGAACTCATGGGCATCGGTGTCTCGTTCTTCACCGAGGCGGTCGGCGCCGGCCCTCGCAAGGACATGGACATCCTCGGCCTCGGCATGGCCGACGGCTGTGAACTGCGGGTCCACCCGACCGGCAAGGCCGTGGTCCGGCTGTCGGTGAAGACGCAAGGCCAGGGGCACGAGACGACGTTCGCGCAGATCGTCGCCGAGGAGATCGGCATCCCGCCGGACGACATCGAGGTGGTGCACGGCGACACCGACAACACGCCGTTCGGCCTCGGCACCTACGGCAGTCGCTCGACCCCGGTCTCCGGCGCGGCCGCCGCGCTGGTCGCCCGCAAGGTCCGCGACAAGGCCCGGATCATCGCGTCCGGCATGCTCGAGGTCTCGGTCGCGGACCTGGAGTGGACCAAGGGTTCGTTCCACGTCAAGGGCGACCCGGGCACCGCGGTCACCATCCAGGACATCGCGATGCGGGCGCACGGCGCCGGTGACCTTCCCGAAGGCATCGAGGGCGGTCTGGAGGCCCAGATCTGCTACAACCCGGAGAATCTCACCTATCCGTACGGCGCCTACATCTGCGTCGTCGACGTCGATCCCGGCACCGCGGTGGTCAAGGTACGGCGGTTCGTCGCGGTGGACGACTGCGGGACGCGGATCAACCCGATGATCATCGAGGGCCAGGTGCACGGCGGCCTCACCGACGGGGTCGGGATGGCCCTGATGGAGATGATCGCCTTCGACGAGGACGGCAACTGTCTCGGCGGATCGCTGATGGACTACCTGATCCCGACCGCGCTGGAGGTCCCCGACTGGGAGACCGGCTACACCGTCACTCCGTCACCGCACCACCCGATCGGTGCCAAGGGCATCGGCGAGTCGGCCACGGTCGGGTCACCGGCCGCCGTCGTCAACGCCGTCGTGGACGCACTGAAGCCGTTCGGCATCCGGCACGCGGACATGCCGCTGACACCGTCCAGGGTCTGGGACGCCATGCAGGGCCGGCCGCGGCCGCCGGTGTGAGGTGCGCATGAACACAACCGTCACCGAACGGATCGCCGAACTCACTGTTGCACGAGTGCCGTTCGTGCACGCGACCGTCGTCCGCGCGGAGCACCCGACCTCCGCGCGGCCGGGTGACGACGCGGTCGTACTGGCGAACGGATCGCTGGAGGGATTCGTGGGTGGCATCTGCGCCGAGGGTTCGGTCGTGTCGGCCTCACTCGCGGCTCTCAGCGAGGGCCGGGCCGTGCTGCTGCGTGTCGTCCCCACGGCGGCGGATGCGTTTCCGGAGGTTCCCGGCGCCGTGGTGGCGACCAATCCCTGCCTGAGTGGCGGCTCGCTGGAGATCTTCCTGCAGCCACAGATCCCGCCGCCGTTGCTCGGCATCTCGGGCGCGACCCCGATCGCTGAGGCGATGGTCGCGGTCGGAACCGCGGCCGGCTTCGCCATCGAGCGGCTGGACGGGACCCAGCCGCCGTCGCCGGGCACGCTCGCCGTGGTCGTGGCGGGGCTCGGCCGGGACGAGACCGACCCACTGCGGGCGGCGCTGGACGCCGGTGTCGGCTTCGTCGGATTGGTTGCCAGCGGCAAGCGTGGTCGCGCGGTGCTGGCCGAGCTCGGCCTGACCGACGAGGAGTCGGCCCGCGTCCGGACACCCGTCGGCCTGGACCTCGGCGCGGAGACCCCCGGGGAGATCGCCCTGTCCGTGCTCGCGGACGTTGTGCGCTCGATGCGGCAGAACGGTCTCCGCCCCGCCCAGCTTCCGGCGGAGGACATCGCCGTACAGGTCGTGGATCCGGTGTGTGGGATGTCGGTGCTGATCAAGTCCGCTACGCCGTACCTCGAGGTCGACGGCACCACCTACTGGTTCTGCAGCCAGGGGTGTCGTGACGCCTACGCTGCGCAGGTCGCGGGTTGACCGGCATGTTCGTGACCGGACTGGTGCTCGCCGCGGGTGGGTCGCACCGACTGGGTCAGCCGAAGCAGCTTCTCCCGTACGGCGGTACGACGCTGCTGGACGCCGTACTGCGAACCGCGCGGGACTGTGCGTTCGACCAGTTGCTCGTCACGCTGGGCGGTGCGGCCGAGGATGTCCGCGCGACGGTCGACCTGAGCGGGGCGACAGTCGTCCTGAACCCGTCGTACGGCAGCGGCTGCTCGTCCTCGATCGTCTCGGCGCTCGACGTTGTCGACAATCAGACGACCGGAATTGTGCTGATGCTCGGCGACCAGCCCGGAGTCCGGGTCCGATCCGCGCGGTCGGTGATTCAGGCGGAAGCACCGATCGCCGTCTGCCGCTATCGCGACGGGATCGGTCATCCGTTCTGGTTCGCCCGATCGGTGTTCCCCGAGCTCGCGAAACTGCACGGGGACAAAGGGGTCTGGAAGCTGATCGAGTCGGGCCGTCACGCCGTTGTCGACGTACCGGTGGACACGGAGGTGCCGGCGGACGTGGACACCTGGGACGACTACGAAAGTCTGCTGGCACAGGGGACCGAGCGATGACGGCACCGTTCCGCGACATCGACGAGGTCGTCACCCGATTCGACCAGGCCGGCCACCTTCTCGACGAAGGCACCGCGACGGCGCTCTACCTCGCCTGCACGCTCCCCCGCCCGCTGCTGCTCGAAGGCGAGCCCGGTGTCGGCAAGACCGCGTCGGCGCTCACCCTGGCGAACGTTCTCGGCACGTCCCTGATCCGGCTGCAGTGCTACGAAGGGCTGACCGCACGCGAAGCGCTGTACGAGTGGAACTACCAGCGCCAACTGCTGGCGATCCGGCTGGCCGAGTCCAGGCACGACAGACTCCAGGACACCGACCTCTTCACCTCCGAGTTCCTGATCGAGCGCCCGATCCTGCGCAGTGTCACGGCGACCGGCCCGGTGCCACCGGTGCTGTTGCTCGACGAGATCGACCGGGCCGACGACGAGTTCGAGGCGCTGCTGCTGGAGTTCCTCGGCGAAGCGTCGGTGACGATCCCGGAGCTCGGCACGTTCGCCTCCGCCCGGCCGCCGTACGTCGTCCTCACGTCGAACCGGAGCCGCGAGCTCCACGATGCGCTGCGGCGCCGTTGCCTCTACCACTGGATCGAGTTCCCCTCACCCGGCCGCGCGGTGCGCATCGTCCGGCGCCGGATCCCGGCCGCCGCCGAACCGCTCGTGCGCAGTGTCACCGACTTCGTCGGCCGGGCCCGGCAACTCGACCTCGACAAGCCGCCCGGGCTGGCCGAGACGATCGACTGGGTCGCCGCGCTGAGCGCGCTCGGAGTGACCTCGCTGGGTCGCGACGACGCGCTCCGAACGCTGTCGGCGATCGCCAAGTCGCCCGACGACGTGGACGCCATGACCGAACTGTTCGAACCGAGCGAGGGGACAGCATGAGGATCACCCACGAGTTCACCGTGAGCGTGCCGCCCGCCCAGGCGTGGGCTGTGCTGACCGACCTCGAGGCGATCGCGCCGTGTCTGCCGGGTGCCCAGCTGACCGGCTTCGACGGCGAGAACTACCAGGGCAAGGTCCGGGTCAAGCTCGGTCCGGTGGTGAGCGACTTCGGTGGTACCGCGCGATTCGAGACCAAGGACGACGCGACGTACCATGCGGTGATCGATGCCAAGGGCAAGGATTCGCGCGGGTCCGGGAACGCCTCCGCGCGGATCACCGCGGACCTCACGCCCGACCCGGCCGGCACCCGGGTGAGCGTCGACACCGACCTGAGCATCTCCGGCAAGGTCGCCCAGTTCGGCAGCAGCATGATCAAACAAGTCTCGGAGAAGCTCCTCGGAGAGTTCACCACCTGCTTGGAAGCCAAGCTGGCAGCGGGCGCACTGGGCGCCGAGCACCTAGCCGCAGCTGAGCCCGCGCCCAGCCGGGTCGGCGGGGATGGACAGGCAGGCGATCGCGCGGTCGATACGGTGGCGTCGGACGAGGCGGACTCGCCGCGAGCCTCGGCCGTCAGCACCGAGCCGGCTCCACTCGACCTGATGCACCTCGCCGGCGGCTCGGTGGCACGGCGGTTGGTGCCTGTGCTGATCGTCGTCGTGATCGTGGCGGTGGTGATCTACTTCCTTGTCCGATGATGCCGTCCTCTTCCGTGCGGTCGACCGCGCGTCGTTCGCCGTGGCGTTCTCCGAGCGACTGCGAACCGCGGGCATCTCCGTCGACCTGACCGCGACGGAACTCTTCACCGAGGCACTGACGGTGCAGCCGGCGGACAATCAGCGCCGTCTGTACTGGCTCGGCCGAGTCACCTTGGTACGCCGCAGACAGGACCTGGACAGGTACGACGCAGTGTTCGCCGCCGTCTTCGCGGACACGGTTGTCGCAGTCGATCCGCAGTCCCGACGCCGGCCGCTCGACTCCGCCCCCGACCGCGGCACCAGCCATGGGATCCCACCATCAGCCATGGTTCGCGACGGCGCAGGCCTGCCCTGGATCACCATGCCCACCGCCGCCACCGGCCGTGCCGAAGACGCGAACACCGGCCTTGCTGTGCCCGAACGACTGCCGAGCGCACTCACCGGTCTGCGCGACACGCCGTTCGACGCGCTCGACCCGGTGCAACTCGCGGAGGTGGGTGCGTGGCTGGAGAGTGCTCGCGAGCACTGGCCGACCCGTCGTACCCGCCGCTTCGCAACCCGCAGCCGCGGCACGATGATCGACCTTCGGGCCACGATGGCGCGGTCGCGCAGCACGGGCTGGGAGCCGACCGAACTGGTTCGCACCGGCCCGGTGCACAAGCCGCGGCGCCTCGTCATGCTGTGTGATGTCAGCCAGTCGATGCAGGCATTCATCACGCCGTACCTGCATCTGATGCGGGCGGCAACGATCAGTGCCGGAGCGGAGGTGTTCGCCTTCGGAACGACCTTGACGCGGCTGACCGCCGTACTCGCACATCGCGATGTCGCGGTCGCGGTCGATCAGGCGTCCACTCTGGTCGCGGACCGCTTCGGTGGAACCCGCATCGCCACCAACGTGGCCGGCCTGCTGAAGTCCAGGTACGGCGCACTCGTCCGCGGCGCCGTGGTGATCATCGCCTCCGACGGTTGGGACAGCGACGACCCCGAGCAGTTGGCCCGGACGATGGCACGACTGTCCCGGCGCGCCCATCGGGTGATCTGGATGAATCCGCGCGTCGCGGCTCCCGGCTACCAGCCACTCACCGGCGCACTGGTCGCGGCCCTGCCGTACTGCGACGCCCTGCTCCCGGGCAACACCCTCGACGCGCTGGCCGAGGTGGTCAACTCCACAAGGTGACGTGGATCGACGGCCGGAAATGCCCGATCGTCACGCCCGATCCCCGCAACATCGCCTGGGTGGCGCGCGGCGTGGTGATGAAGCGCGTCAACTCGGCGGCGGCCGGTACGACGGCATGCGCCGGCAACGTCATCGCCGACCAGACCCCGCCCATCGTCAGTCCACGACCGGTGACGATCGTCAACCGGCCGTTCGAGACGTCGCCGGCGACCGCGGACGACAAGGCCACCGCGACTCCCCCATCACGTTTGGCCTCCTCGATCGCCGCCGCGTGGCTCTGGAAGATCCGTTGCCTCTGCTCCGGCACCTCCAGCTTGCGCAACATCGCCGCGACCGCGCCGTCAGTGACCGCCGAGGGGCCGAGCAACCACGTCTGCTCACGCAGCATCGCCGGCCGGGCCGGGCCGATCGCGGCCGGATGCTCGCTGTCGGCAACCACCACGAGCCGGTAGTTGAGGAAGGGGACGCGGCGGATCAACTCGGGCAGGCCGGGCGGAACCGGGCCGAGGGCAACGTCGACCGAACGCTCGGACAACAGCGCCGCGAACTGGCGCGGATGATGCACACTCAACTCGACGTCCAGGTCATCCGCTCGGCCGGCGAACAGTTCGATCAGGCCCGGGGCGGCGTACTCGGCGAACAGGGTCGAGGCCGCGATCCGCATCAGCCTCCGGCCGCGCCCGGCCTGGCTGACCTCCTGGATCGTCCGGTTCTGCAGTCCGAGCAACTCCACGGCACGGCTGGCCAGCCGCAGGCCGCCGGGAGTGAACGCCAGCCCTGACGCCGTCCGGGTGAACAATTGGTCGCCGAGTTCCTTGCGCAGTTGGGCAACGTGCAGGGAAACGGCCGCCTCGGTGACCTCGAGTTCAGCGGCGGCGGCCTTCACCGAACCGAGGCGCACGACCGCGGAGAACGCGCGAAGCTGAGTAGGCGTCATCGTCTCGCCATCGTAGAGCCGCCGCCCGGCTCTCGCCGCGTGCCGGTCGGCACGACGATCAGCTGACTCCCGGAGCAGAGGCGATCTCGAGGCGGATCGGGAGGGTCTGGTAGCCACGCAGGACGAGCCTGTCCCGGCGGACAGGCGCCTGGGTGGGGTCTGCTGAGAGGTTGCGGAAGCGGGCAAGGAGGCGTGGGAACGCGACCGACGCTTCGAGTCGGGCGAGGCTGTTGCCCAGGCAGATGTGTGGGCCGGCGCCGAAGCTGAGGGGTTTGTTGTCGGCGCGGGCCGGGTCGAAGTGATCGGGGTCGTCGAAGCGGACCGGGTCGCGGTTCGCGGCTCCGAGCAGCAGGACCAGGGCACTGCCGGCGGGAATTGAGAGGTCACCGACGACCAGTCCGCCGGCGTGTGCGATCCGGGTGGCGACCTGCACCGGGGAGTCGAAGCGCAGTACCTCTTCGATGAAGCCCGCGGCCGTCGTCTGATCAGAGCGCAGAGCAGCGACGACGTCCGGATGCTGGTGCAGGAGCGCCAGGCCGTTGCCGAGGAGATCGGTGGTCGTCTCGAAGCCGGCGACCAGCAGCAGGATGAGGTTCGCGAGCAGTTCCTCGTCGGTCAGGCGGCTGTCGTCCGCGTCGTTGACGGCCACCAGAGCGCTGACAAGATCGTTGCCCGGCGCCGCGCGACGTTCGCTGATCAGATGCGTGAAGTAGCTGCCCAGTTCGCGTGCAGCCGCGTCAGCGGGGCCGGCGACGCCGCCGGACAGTTCCAGCGCTGCCGTCAGGTCGGATGCCAGCGGGCGGAAGCGGTGCCGGTCCTGCACCGGGACGCCGAGGAGTTCGCAGATCACAGTGACCGGCAACTGGAACGCGAACTGATCCATGAAGTCCATGGTCTGACCGTCGGCCCCAGACTTGGCGAGCCCGTCGAGCAGGTTGTCCACAGCGTTCAGAACCGACGGCTCCAGTGCGGCGACTCGGCGCGGCGTGAACACCTGGGAGATCAAGGAGCGCATGCGGGCGTGGTCCGGTGGGTTGGCCCGCAGGATCGACCGGTTCATCGACAGGAGGGCGTCGGCGCCGGCCGTCGTCGTGGAGTGGCTCGGTGCCGCGTCCGGGAACCCGAAACCTGGGTCTCGGAGCACCTGATTGACCTCCGCGTAACCGCACACGAGGAAGACGTCGTCGGTCACGGCGAGGACCGGACCGATTCCGTGCGCCGCGGCGTACAGCGGGAACGGGTCGGCCCGCCCAGCCGGCGACAGCAGGTCCTCGATGATGGTCGTCGCAGCAGTGACGGAAGTCCGGGAGGCAGCCATGACTAGGCGGCCGAGACGGGAGGCAGGGTGAGGTCGTTGGCTGCGGCGCGCCCCAGTTGGACGAACCCGACCGCGTACAGGGTGGCGCCGGCGACTTCGAAGATCTGAATGAGCCCGAATCGCGGGCCCGACGTGAAGATGAACAGCCCGCCGATCGTGTAGACCGTGGCGCCGACGCCGAGCAGTACGCCGGTCCACCGCAGGCCAGGTCGATTGAGCGTGCGGGCCAGCAACAGATAGCCGAGTGGAAACACGACCAGGGCCGGAATGACGATCAGAGCGGCGGGCGTGTTCAGGTCGGCCGGTTCGTGCACCAGGCTTGGCTCGTACTCCGCTCGGACCGGGTTGTGCGATCCGTCGAAGATGATCAGCGCGAACCACAGCAGCGCGCCCGACAAGGCCGCGTACCACGCGCGGAGATCTCGCCGCCGGGTGACCTGGGTCCCCAACGCGATAACGCTCGCCAGACAGATGATCTGCAGGAACAGGCCTGCTGCCTGGATGTCGTGCGTGAGCCCGTACCGCTCCCCGACGGCCGCGATGCTCCACCCGTCACGGGCGGGATGCAGCAGCGTCCCCAGCCAGAACAGCGGTCCGCCGATCAGCGCGGTCAACCTTGCGGTGGTACGCAACTGCCGGCGTATGACGCCGGCCTGCACAACGGTCTCGCTCATGGATCGGATCTCCGTTCGAGGGCATCACTAGAGTGTTGCTCTAGTGGATCACTAGAGCAACACTCTAGTCAACTGCTAGGCTCCGACCATGAACGCGAGCGGGACCACCAGCAGAGCGGACAAGACGCGCGCCAACCGACGCCGGATGCGCACGGCGGCGCTCGGTCTGTTCACCGCGCGTGGATACGCCGCCACCTCGATGCAGGCCATCGCCGACGAGGCCGGAGTGGCGGTGCAGACCCTCTACTTCACCTTCCGCACCAAGCGGGCCCTGCTCAGCGAGATCCTCGACACCGCGGTTGCCGGCGACGAGGAACCCGTGCCGACCCTGGAACGCCCCAGGGTGCGCGCAGCGATCTCCGAGGCCGGCCAGCGCGAGCAACTTCGCGAGCAGGCGCGACTCGCGCGCGAGATCTACCGACGCGTCGCCCCCGTGCTTCAGATCGTCGCCAGCGCCGCCACCGCCGACCCTGAGCTCGCCGATCTCTGGGAGACCAACAACACCCAGCGCGCCATCGTGATGGAGCAGCTCATCACTGCGCTCGCAGCGAAAGGCCCCCTCCGCGACGGCCTCGACCCAGCCATGGCGACCGACATCGCCCTCGCCCTGCTCAGCCCCGAGATGTATCAGTACCTCACTGAACGGCGCGGTTGGAGCCCCAGCCGATGGGAGCGGTGGACGGCCGACGCCCTGACCACCCAACTACTGCCCGCCGAGTAGTTGCCGGGAGCAACCGCAGCGCGTGGCCCTGAACCGTCTGGCTCAGGCGAAATACCCACCGCTCACCACTGGTGGGCGACGTCGACGACGATGCGGCTGGTCCGATTCAATCGAACAACTGACGGAGCTCGCGCCGCCGTTTTTCGATCCTGCGTTGCCTCAGGGCGCGGCGCTCCTCCTCGGACAGCCCGCCCCAGACCCCCGCCTCCTGCCCGGTGTTCATCGCCCACCGACGGCACTCGTCGAGCACACCGCAGCCACAGCAGATCTGCTTCGCCTGTTCGATCTGGGCTATCGCGGGCCCCGTGGTCCCGATCGGGAAGAACAACTCCGGATCCAGGCCCGCGCACGCAGCGCTGAACATCCACCTCCCGGACGTCGCCCCGGCAGCGGGCAGGTCCATCGAGAGACTCATCGTGCGGCTCCGTTCTCCGCGGGACAGCTCATTCCAGCCAGACTGACTTGCCTCTACCAACGTGTCGTCGCAGGCAGCACCCCATGCGCATTGCAGCCAGCAGGAACAAACGACGGCCCGCTGGCATCCATGAGGGCGACCGCAATGGGGAGATAGCGCTGACCCGCGGCCGCTTGCCCGCCGACCGGTTACCGCTGACCGGTAGCCGGGAGTGGTGGTCGCCGGGATGCCGGGGCCGATTCACTCAGCCGATCGTGGTGCTCGTACGACAAGGACCTCGGTCCACTCGAGGAGGCACTGGTGCGATGAGTCGGGCAGCGGCCTTAGGCCCGGGCCAGCTGGTCGCCGACCGCTACCGCGTCGGGTCCCCGCTTGGTTGTGGCGGCCTGGCAGAGGACGAGGTGCTCCAGCGGCCGGTGGCGTTGAGGGGTTACCACGTGCGCGAGCCGGATCGGGACGATGCGGGGGTGCTCAACGAGGCTCGCGCGGTGGCCCGCGTCGATCACCCGGGCCTCGTCCGGATCTACGACGTCGTCCGCCAGGGCGATGTGCTCTGGATCGTGATGGAACCGCTGACCGGCCGCTCGCTCGCGCACGTGCTCTCCGTCGATGGACCCCTGCCGATCCACCGGACGACCGACATTGGCCTGCGGCTGCTCGACGTACTGAAGGCTGTGCACCAGGCGGGGATTGTGCACCGAGACGTCAGACCGGCCAACGTCCAGGTCTGCGCGGACGGCAGAGTCGTCCTCACCGGCTTCGGCATCGCGTCGTTCTCGGGCGTGCCCACCGACACTCGGTCCGGGACTCCTGGCTACATCTCGCCGGAGCAGGCCCGGGGGCGCAAGCCGGATCCCCGGGCCGACCTGTACTCCTTCGGCGCGACCCTGTTCGCCGGCGTCGAGGGCCACCCGCCGTTCGACCGTGGCGACAGCTTTCTCGCCGTACTCCGGGGCACGCCACCCCGGACCGGTCGCCTGGGCCCGATCATCGACGGGCTGCTCGCCAAGCACCCTGAACGCCGACCGACGGCGGATGAGGCCAAGGCCGCGCTGACGGAGATCCGTCAGCTGGGCAGCGAATAGCCAGAGTCAGCGGGCGCTCCTCACGGGGACGATGGCGAACGCCCCGACGATCGCGCACACTCCGGCAACGCCGTACAGCACGCCGTAACTGCCACCGCCGACCGCCAGGATGGCCGGAGCGACCGCCGCCGCGACAGAACCTGGCAGGGCGCCGGCGATATTGAGTACGCCGAGGTCCTTGGCCGCGTTGGCCTTGTCCGGCAGGACGTCGATAACGAGCGCCAGGTCGACGGCCATGTAGATGCCGAATCCGAGACCGCCGATCGCCATCCCGATGAGATAGCCGTTGACGTCGACGGCGACACCGATGACAAGCATCGCCAGCCCGTAGACGATGGACGCACTGAGGACGAAGACCTTCCGCCGGCCCGTCCAGTCGGACAGCCGGCCACCGATGAGCGAAGCAACGACGATGACGCTGGACTGGATCAGCGTGCCGAGGAAGATCTGTCGCGGTACGTCGGCCTCGGCGCTGCCGATCTTCTCGAGCAGGTAGTAGGCCTGGTAGGTGAACAGGAAGGCGTACGCCAGCACGAACAGGAACCGGCTGACGAAGACCCAGGCGAAGTCCGGGTTCTTGCGCGGTGAGACGTAGAACGTGCCGGCGAACTCTCGCAGCGACCAGGGCGGCCTGTCCGCCTTGGCCAGTCGCCGATCGTCGAGAACCGCCGCGAACAGCAGGATGAAGAACCCGCCGATCACGCACGGGGCCAAGAACATGAGGACTTGATTTCCGGTGAACAGCTTGACGAGGAAGGTCCCGCTGACCGAGGCGATCGGCAGACAAGCTCCCAGTACGCCGGCGACCACGCCGCGTTGCGCCGTTGGGACCTGATCCGGCAGGACCGCCACCTGGACGGCGAGCAATGCGTTGAAGAACAGCTGGGCAGTGCACCACCCGACGAGCACGATGAGGATGTTCGGCGCCACCGCGACCACGAGAATGCCCAGCGAACCACCGACCAGGCCGATGACCATCCACGGCCGCCGCATGCCCAGCCGGGACGACGTACGGTCGCTCAGCTTGCCGAAGAACGGATTGCAGACCATCGCGACCAGGCCACCGATCCCGGCGACCAGGGCCAGGCTGCTCGGCGCCTTGTCGATCCCCACCAGCGAGTTCACCTTCAACGCCAAGGTGACCAGCAGCGGTGCGATCAAGACCAAGCAGGTACTCAGATACGCCAACGTGTACAGCAGGATGAAGCCCCATCCCACCCGATGCACCTCGGCGCCTGCAGTTCGGGCGCTCCCCGCCCGGCCGGAAACCACTGACATCCGCACATCCCCCCTCTTCAAAGTCCACCCACCGGGAGTTCCGGTCAATGGGGGGAGCGCTATCGCAGCTGCTCGAGATGGGTGAAGAGGTCGTCGAAATCCCACCGGAAAGTGGTGTTGGTCATGGCAACCATCGCGAGTCGCCGGTGCGGGTAGATCCGCATGGCGTTCCAGAAGCCGCATCCCGTCCCGTAGTGCTCGACGTACGCCGGAGTGCAGTCGGCGCTGGCCGGGGGACGAAACCAGCCGATGCCATGGTCGAACGGCTTCCCGGGCGCGCTGATCGTGCGCATCGCCTCCACCTGCTCGTAGGGCAGAAGGGGTGATCATCCGACGGGCCTGCACTGTGGACGGCTGCGAGCAGTGCCGCGTCGGTCACGGTCCCGACCAGACCGCCGTACGCCGGGCCGCTGACGAGGAAGGGGCGCAGAGCGGTGTGGCCGGCAACTCGGTTGCCGACGATCCCGTTGGGCAGCGCCCAACGAAGTACCGGAACCGCGGCGGGGTTGAGGCGGACATAGCCGATGGATCGAGGACCGCTCGCCTGGAACTCATAGCCGGTGTTCTTCATCCCGAGTGGCTCCAGGACAGACCGGTGGACATGGTCCTGGACCGACTCCCCCGTGACAGCCTCGATGACCTTTCCTGCGAGGAGATACCCGATGTTCGAGTACGCCGCTCGACCTCCGACTGCTCTCCTGGGCGATCCGTGCTTCCCGACAATCCGGTCCAGCAGGGCCGGGTCCTCGCGATCACCCTCGGGTCGGACCCAACGGATCGGGAGCGGGTTCGCCAGGCCGGCGGTGTGAGTCAGCAACTGGCGCGTGGTTGGGTGCCCATGTTCGGCAGACGGCCGGTAGCCGGGAAGGTAGGTGCCGATCGGTGTGTCGAGGTCCAACTTGCCGTCGACGTGCAGCCGTACGACGGCTGTCGCCGTGGCGATCTTGGTCATGGAGAACCACGGGTACTGGTCGTCGACGGTGGACTCGCGGTGCTCCGCCAGGTCGGCGTACCCGACTGTCCCGGCGTACAGAAGTCCTTCAGGTCCGGCGACGGCAAATGACAGCCCGGGCACCTTTCCCTTCGCGGCGACCTCTTGGGCGAGGCGTTGGGCAACCTCGGAGTTCATGACCGCCTCCCCGAGACAACCGCGACCAACGCTGTCAGCAGGAGCACAGCGACCAGTCCGGCCAGCTTCCGCCCATCCCCCTCGAGAAGTCCAGCGACAACGCCTCCGTCGTTGTTACTGCGGTTGAGACCACCTGGCCGGATCGGAGGCCTTGACCGGGTCGGTGCCTAGGATCTGGGGATGCTGCCGATACACGTGACGGTGTGGGATGACGGTGAATCCTCGGCTGACCAGGTGATCCTGATTCACGGCACGTTGTCTTGGGGACAGGCGTCGTACGCAGGGCAGCGGGAGCTTGGCCGGGATCTGCGGATTCTTGTCGTGGACCGGCGGGGGTTCGGGGAGAGTCCGGACACGGAGATGAGTGACTACGACGTCGACGCGGACGACATCACCGGCCTGATGGACAAGCCGAGTCACCTGGTCGGGCACTCGTACGGCGGCGTGGTCGCGATGCTCGCTGCCACGCGCCGGCCCGACCTGGTCGCCTCGCTGGCCCTGATCGAGCCGGCGGCGCTGGCTGTCGCGACCTCGGATCCGGTGGTTGCGAAGGCACTCGAAGGCAACCGCCGCTACTGGCCGAGTACCCAGTCGATGACGGCGGAGGAGTATCTCCGGGTTGTCTGGGGTGATCAGCCGGTTCCCGAGCCCTACGAGTGGTCGCTGCGCGCCGCTGGTTCGGCGCTCCACGAGCGGCCGTGCTGGAACGCCGACGTATCGCTGGAGCCGATCCGCTCCGCGACGTATCCGAAGCTGGTCCTCGCCGGCACTTGGGAGACAGCCGCGGCTGACTACCGCGCCGCGGCCGGCGAAGCACTCATCGCCACGTCGAGGTTCATCGCGACGGAGACCGGCGCCACCTTTGTCCAGGTCGAGGGTGCTGACCACTCCCCCCACCAGCAACGCCCCGACGAGGTGAACGAGCTCCTGCTCGACCTGTGGCAACCGGCAGACCCACCGCCAGGAAGTGGCACCACGCAGCGGCGCGCACTACGCTCCGACGATGGAACGGAGTGAGGCGGCCGAGACTCGCGAGCAAGGCGACCGGCGGTCGCTGTTCGATCGGTTCGTGCAGACGGCCTACCTCCGCGTCAGCCAAGCCCCGTTCTTCTTTCTCTGCGCCGGGATCGTCATTGTCTGGCTGGTCAGCCTGCCGTTGTGGGTGGATCTGAAGTCTTGGCAGGTCGCCATCCACACAGTCGCCAGTGTCATCACCCTGCTCCTGCTGGTCCTGCTCGAGAACGCCGCCCGCCGGGCCGAGGAAGCGTCCCAGGAGAAGCTCAACGTGATCGCCGAGGCCCTGGCCGAACTGATGGCATCACAGTCCCGCACCGACCCGGACCTCGAGGAAGCCACCCAGAAACTCCGCGACGCCATCGGCCTCGAAGCCCGCCACTGACATGCCGAACCACCCCACAGGCCGAGGCTTGCTGGTGCTGATGTGCGGTACGGCGTACTCCGGCAAGAGCACCTATGCGCAGGCACTCGCGGCGAAGGTTGACGCGGTGGTGGTCAGCCTCGACGAGATCAACGAACGCCGTGGGCTATGGGGCGGTGACGGGATCCCGGTCGAAGAGTGGATCCGCACCCACGAGCTCGCCGGCGCCGAAGTCCGCGCTCTGCTCGCCGCCGGTCGGACAGTGATTGTCGACGACACCAGCTCGTTGCGCTCGCTGCGCGACGGCTGGCGATCCCTGGCCGCCGGCGCCGAGTTCTTGCTCATCTACCTGGACGTCAACCACACCACGATCCGCCGGCGCCAGGCCGGCAACCGGATCAGCGGGGCTCGGGGCGACGTGACGGACGGGGTCCTGGAACATCATCTTGCCGACTTCGAACCACCCGGCCCCGATGAGAGTCCGGTCCGCGTCTGAGCATGTGAATGCGTATCAGGAGCGGGACCTTCTGCATCCAGTCGGGGAACGCGCGCTTGCGCGGAGGGGGACGCATCGCCATGAGTCGCACAACGGACGGACCGGGGTAGACCTATGTACCTGCCGCCGGTCCTCCGCCCCCTGGCCGCCGCGAGCGCGACCACCTCAGGGGTGCGGCGCATCGCGGAGGCTCCGATTTCCGTGGTTCGCGGGGCACCGGGTTCCTACGCCGCCGAGCGGCTGGCCGGCGTGGTCGACAGTTGGCAGCGGCTGCACGATTGCGTCTGGTTGCGCGCCGACGACGTACGCCCGACGGAACTGGCGCAGTCCTTGGCCGCGGCCTGCAAGCATCGCTGGTCACCTGCCGAGCCGGAGACCGGGCGACTGCCGGCTGCTCGACTCGGCGCCGAGATCCAAGGAGCACCGGAAGGCGCCGTCATCGTGCTCGAGCTCGGCAGCCGAATGACTCCGGGCGTCGCCCGGCTGGTCAAGGCGATCCGGCCGGCCGTCATCGATCGGGGCGTCAGGATGGTGGTGGTCGCCGAGGGCTGGTTGCATCCTCAGCTCGGCCGCGGACCGGACTGCGTGGTGCCCGCGTCCGATCTGGTCGACGAAGCCGCTCTCGAGGAGTACTGGTCAGCCCAGAGCCGGGCACGTCTACTCAGGTACGCCGGTCGCCACGCGGCTGTTCTCGGAGACGTACTGACCGCCGCACAGCTGTGGTCGCCGGACGCAGTCGACGAGGCGCTCGGCTCCTCACACAGCCTGTCATCGCTACTCGGCCGCCTCACCGCGGGATTACTCGAGCAACTGACACCAGATCAGCGGAGCGCTCTGCAGGTCGCGCTGACTGTCGGCTATTGGCATCCGCAGATGAGCACCGGCCCGATCGCCTCCGGCCAGCTTCGACCGTGGCTGGTCCCGATGGAGCAGCAGTGGGGTTGGTTGCGCCCGATCTGGCGTCCATCCCTTCGGCGAGAACTGACCCGGCCGACGGAGACCAAGCGACGCTGGTTCAGTAGCGAACGACCGGTGCCGGCGGACCCGGAGAGCCTGCACAGCTCCCCCGCCGTCCGAACGGTCCCCGCGCCAAGGTCTGCTCGAAGCGCGGCTGCTCGGCCCTCTCGAGGTGCGGGTCGATGGCTCGCCAGTGACGTCCTGGAACGGCCAGAGAGGTACGAGCGTCCTTCGGTATCTGCTCTCCCGCCGGCATCACGCCTGTGCCAGGGACGAGTTGCTCGAGGAGTTCTGGCGCGACGTGCCGACGTCCGCCGCACGCAACCGGCTGCAGGTGGCGGTCAGCGGCCTGCGTCGCGCCTTCCTCGACGTCACCGCTCTCAACCTCGTGGAGTACGCCGACGGCCGGTACCGGCTCAACCCGGACCTGCTCGTCGAGGTCGATGTCGAGACCTTCGAGCACGGACTGCGTACCGCCGCCGCGGCTGAGCGGGCGCACCTTCACGAGGAGGCCAGAACGGCGTACCAGCAGGCGATTGCGCTCTACAGTGGCGATTTCGCCGCGGATGCGCCGTTCGAGCAATGGACCTTGCTGCCGCGGGAGAGCCTGCGTATCAAGCTGGTCGACGCACTGGACCGGTTGAGCCGCATCGACTTGGCCGATGGCCGAGTGGATGACTGCATTGCCACCGCGCATCGGATGCTGGACATCGACCCGTGCCGCGAGGACGCGCACCGACTCCTGATGCGGTGCTACGCAGCCCAGGGACGGACCTATCAGGCGGTGCGGCAGTACGAGTTCTGCACGCGGATCCTGCGGGTCACGATCGACGCCAGCCCTACACCCGACACCACCGTTCTCTACGACGTGATCCGGAACGGTTCCGCGGCGGAACTGGCCAAGCTCCGCTGACCGGGCCGCGTCCCCTGGCTCGGAGACGCGACCCGGTCCGCTACGCGAGTGTCAGAGCCGGAGGCCGCTCGGCGTGCGTCCCACGGTCACTGCGGGTCCTCGACCTGGATGATCGGACCCTCGTTGAACCCGGTCATGTCGAACCCCGGGGTGCCCAGGTTGCTGTCGAGGAACACCGAGACCACCACTTTGTAGATCCCGCTGACCTGGCTGCGAGGGTTCCCCTCGTCCAAGGTGTTCGGCGGAACGTTGAGCTCGACGGCGTAGTTCGAGACGGCCGGGTCGGCGTTCACGGTGTTGTCGGCGGCCAGCAGAATCTCCGGGCCACCGCCCAAGGACTCGGCGAACGCCTGGACGTTCCACTGGCCACCGAGGGCGGCCAGCCACAGTGGCCGCAGCGGACCGGTGACCTCCCACTTCACGCTGATCTTGAACGCGTCAGTGCGGTCCAGGACATGGTTGCCGACCTGGAACGGCGGGAACTCGCCGGCGGGGTCGATGATCGTGACGATGGTGACTTCGCCCTGGATCAGGCCGGGAATGTTGGGATCGAACTGCTGCATGACATCTCCCCAAGTGGGTGGGCGGCCCGGGATGGGCTCGCCTCACGCAGAGAGTGCAGGGCAACGCTGAGTGAACCGCCACAGTAGCGCTGAGCGGCGGCGCTCAGTCTTGACTAAGCGGAAACGCGCAGGTCAGCCGCCGATTCCGGCCTCGATCTCGAGGCCCTGGGTGCCGCCGGAGTGCAGCGCGAAGAAGTCACCTCGGTCGAGCACAGTCAGTCCGCCCGACCGCTTGAGCACCAGGCGACGACCACAACCGTCGTACGGGCAGACGAACAGAAGCTCAGCTCCGTTGTCCGCCTCGAGAACCATCCGGTGCTGGTTCATAGTCACACCTCCTGGGCATGGCGATCACTGCGAGCCACTGACCGCCCACCCAGGACATGTACCCGGGAACGTTCGTCACCAGTCCTCGCGCCGGTGGTGGATGATGTGCGGGTGTCTGTTGATGTTGCCGCGCTGGCTCGGGAGCGATTGGCGTTCGACTCGTTGCGGCCGGGGCAGGAGGAGTCGGTCCGGGCGGTGCTCGACGGGAAGGACACGCTCGCCGTACTTGCCACCGGGACCGGGAAGACCGCGATCTACCAGTTGGCCGGGCTCGCGCTGGGTGGAGTGACGATCGTGCTGAGCCCGTTGGTGGCTCTCCAACGCGATCAACTGCGGGCGTTGTCCGAACACCCCGCAGGCGTCGAGGTCGCGGAGTTGAATGCGAGCGATTCCGCCGGCCGCCGGATGGCCCACGACATGCTGTCCAACGACCGGCCCGGATTCGTGCTCCTGTCGCCGGAGCAGCTCACGCATCCCGACGTACTCGACCTGCTGGCCGCGTCCCGGCCGCGGCTCGTGGCCGTCGACGAGGCCCACCTCGTGAGCGAGTGGGGCCAGGACTTCCGCCCCGACTACTTGCGGCTCTCCGCCGCCATCCGCGCGATGCAGCGGCCGCCGGTCCTCGCGTTGACCGCGACTGCTGCCCCACCGGTGCGCAAGGAGATCATCCACCGGCTGGAGATGCGCGACCCGGCCGTGGTGGTCGGCGGTTTCGATCGGCCGAACCTCAATCTCGCGGTGTTCACCTTCGCCGACGACGAGACCAAGAACCGCCGGCTGCTCAGCCATGTCCGGTCATCGCGCGGACCAGGCATCGTGTACGTCGCCACGCATCGCCACGCGGAGGACCTGGCGCACGAGTTGGCGATCGCGGGCGTCCCGGCGCAGGCGTACCACGCGGGACTGTCGGCCAAGCAACGCCGCGAGGTGCAGGACAGCTTCCTCGCCGACCACTGCCGGGTCGTCGTCGCCACGATCGCCTTCGGGATGGGCATCGACAAACCGGGCATCCGCTGGGTCAGCCATGCCGAGGCACCGGGCTCGATCGACGCGTACTACCAGGAGATCGGGCGCGCCGGCCGCGACGGCGAACCGGCCGACATCGAACTCTTCTACCGCCACGCCAACCTCGGCCTCAACCGGTTCTTCGCCTCCGGAGGGGTCACCGACGCAGACCTCCTCGCCGTTGCCACGGCGATCGACGAGCACCGCCCGGCGGACATCCCCGAACTGGCCGCCGCGAGCGGCCTCAGTCCGGCCCGGGTCGAACGCGCTCTCGGGCGGCTGACGGATGCCCGGATGGTTGCCGTCAACCACCGTTTCCACCTGTCCGCCCGAGTCGACGTCGACCGGGCCGTCGCCGCCGCCTCGGCAGTCGAGCACGATCGCCGCGAGGCCGCCCGTTCCCGCGTCGAGATGATGGCGGCGTACGCGGAGTACGGCGGCTGTCGTCGCGAATGGCTGCTCAGCTATTTCGGCGAGCGGTACGACGGCCCGTGCGGTAACTGCGACAACGACCTCGCCGGCCGCACCGCGACCCCAGCCGCCGACCAACCCTTCCCGGTCGGCAGCAGAGTGACCCACCCCACCTTCGGTCCCGGCCAGGTCGAACACTACACCGGCAATGCAATGACGGTCCTCTTCGACCGAGTCGGCTACAAGGAACTCCGGACCGCCTTCATGATCCACAACCACCTGCTCAAACCTGAGTCGTGAGCTCCGCGACGGCGGAAGGATCCAGTGATCGGCCGGCGTCAACGGCGTCGTCGTACGCCTCCTCGCCGAGGGCTGTCCGCGCCGACTGCTCGGCCGCGGCCCGGAGGTGCTCGTCGGGGAGGTAGAAGGCATAGACGTCAGCGCCGACTGTCTCCCGCAGACCGGTGGCCGCCCCAAGAAGGGTGGCGACCCGAAGGTGGCCGCCTTCTCGCGACTCGATGACGGCGAGGGTCTCCACGAAGTACGCCAGGTTGGCGAGGTCGCGAATGTCCCGCGAGAGCGTGATTCCTTCCCTGACGCGATCGCGAGCAAGTGCGTAGTCGCCCAGTGCGAGCGCAGCCTGCGAAAGGTTGTACAGGGCAACGTACGTCGACAGTCGGTCGCCGCGCGTTCGGGCCAGCCGGAGACCGCGCTCGATCTCCGGAACCGCGGTGGCCGGTTCGCCGCGCAGCAGGTGCACTCCTCCGAGCCAGACGTGAACGAGCGAGGCCATCCACTCCGACCCGCGATCCGCGAGCGCGAAGTCGAGGGCGGCCCGGAAACAACTCTCGGCGGTGTCCAGGTCGCCGTCGGCGAGGGCAGAGAGCCCAACGCCGGCACGGGCCTTGCTGCGGACCTCCGGGTCGTCCTGGTCGGCCGCCACCCGGTCTGCCTCGGCCCAGTACGCCGCGGCGGCCGCGTGGTCGCCGCCGGCGTACGCCATGGTGGCCGCGGCGAGGTTGGCACGGCTGCGTTCCCACGGCGGGAGGTCGACCGTCAGGCACTGGTCGGAAAGGCGTCGACCAACAGTCACTTGCCCGCGCATCCACCAGTAGAGCCACATGAACCACGTGATGCGAGCCGCGGTCGGACCGTCACCGGCGTCGAGGGAGCGTTCGATCGCGACGAGGATGTTGGCCTCCTCCTGCTCGATCCGTGCGAGCCATTCCACCTGGTCCGCGCGTTCGTAGCCGGCCGCCGCCTGCTCGGCCAGGCGCAGGTACACGCGCGCGTGGGCGGACCCGACCCGGGCGCCGCGGTCGCCGACGAGAAGGCTGCGGGCGTACTGCGCAACGGGTTCGAGCAGGTCGAGGCGAGGACCACGGACGTGGACCAGCGAATGCTCGGCGAGCTCGCGGAGGACTCCCAGCACAGCGCCGGTGGCGAACTCGCCGGTGGCCTCCGCCACGGCCTCGACTGCCTCGAGCGTGGCGCCGCCGCGGAACACGCCAAGCATCGTGAAGAGCTGCTGCTGCTCCTGATCGAGCAGACCGTAACTCCAGTCCAGCGTGGCGCGCATGGTGCGTTGCCGCTCGGGCAGGTCACGGGCTCCCGACGACGTGCCAGCAGACTCCAGCCGTTCCAGGAGTGCCGCCGGAGACAGCAGCCGAAGCTGCGCGATGGCGAGCTCGATGGCCAGAGGCAAGCCGGCGAGACGGTGACACAGTTCGGCGTACGCCGGTACGTCGTCCGCTGCTGGTCGCGCTCCTGCCGACTGTGCTCGATCCAGCACCAGAGCCCCAGCAGGATGGGCACGGAGCTCGTCGACGGTGTTTGCCCCGCGCAACGGCAGCCCGAGCGGCTCCACGACGTACTCGTGCTCGCCCCTGATGCGCAGTGGTGAGCGGCTCGAGACCAGCACGGTGACCGCGGGGCACAGCGCGATGAGGTGCCCGACCTCGACCGCGGCGCTGAGCAGGTGCTCGAAATTGTCGAGCACCAGGAGGAGCTGAGAGTCCCGCACGTGGGCAGCGACCAGGTCGAAGGCGCCCGGGGCGTCGATCCCGGCGATGCCGAGCGCGCGCCCGATCGTGGCCACGACCGTCGACGCGTCGGCCAATGGTGCAAGGGAGATCCGTACGACGCCGTCCGCGAAGTCGTTGCCGAGGACGTCGGACACCGCGACCATCAGCCGGGTCTTGCCGACTCCCCCGGGCCCCGTGAGCGTCACCAAGCGGGCACCGGAACGGATCAGCTCGGCCACGGCCGTGATGTCCTCGTCGCGTCCGAACAAGGGCGTCGGCGGGATCACCAGATCTGCCGGCCGGGCCGTGGGCTGGGCAGGCGGTGTGCGGCGTCGTACCGCCGCGACCAGCGACGCGCGCTCGTCCTCGGAGGCGTCGAGAGCGTCCGCGAGTGAGCGAACCGTGTGCGGGTACGGCCGCGTCCGGGTACCGCGCTCCAGCGAGCTGACGGCATGCGGAGTGAGGTCGGCGCGCTCGGCGAGCTCTTGCTGGGTGAGACCGGCGCGTTCACGGAGCGTGCGCAGCACGACACCGAATCGCGTGTCGGTACTGGCCCCGTCCCCCGGCATGCGACTCAGCATAAGTCGGGCAGCCCCCGAACTGTACGAGCAGTGTGCGAGTGCTGCCCGTGGTCTGTGGCGCGCTCGAGCCCGAGTCTGGAGCCATGACAACAAGCGCATGGCTCCCGGAGGGGTGGAGCCACCCGGTGCGGGTGCCACTGACCACAGGACATCACCTGCGACCGATCCGGGCGACCGACGTCGACCTGGACATGCAGGCGGTGATGGGTTCGCAGGAGCGGCTCTGGTCGCTGTACGGCGAGTCCTGGGGATGGCCGCCCGCGACGATGACCGCCGAGCAGGACCGTGAGGACCTGGCCCGGCACGAGGCGGAGATCGAGCGGCACGAGTCGTTCAACTACGCGCTCTTCGACAACGGCGAGACCGAGTTGCTCGGCTGCGTCTACATCGATCCGCCGATCCAGGACGGGACGGGCGCGGAGATCTCGTGGTGGGTCGTCGACTGGCTCGTCGGCGGGCCGATCGAGGCAGCCCTCGATGAGCTCGTACCGCGCTGGATCGCCACGGACTGGCCCATCGCCGATCCGCACTACACGCATCACCAGGGGGAATCAGCATGACCACCACATCAGTCACCACCGGAGTCACGCAACAGCTCCGTCCTTCGCAGGGGAAGGGATGGACGTACGCCGGTATCGGCGCCGGCCTGGCCGGTATCGCCACCATCGCCGGGTCGAGCCTCGCGAACGCCGTCTACGACGACAAGCTCGCCGGGAACGCGGTCGGTATCACCGAGAAGCTCGCCGACCAGACGGTGCCGCTGCTGGTGATGCACACCGGCGCGATGATCTCCGCCGTACTCCTGCTCGTGTTCGCGGCCGGGCTCCGTCGCCGGCTCAGGGAAGCGACGCCGACCGGGAGTCTGCTCCCGCAGGTGGCCGCCTACGGCCTCCTGCTCGTGTCGGTCGCCCTGTTGATGGGTTCGGCGTTGACGACGGAGTTCGTCTTCGGCGTTCAGGACCCCGACCGGCTGGTGCCTGAGGCGGCGGTGTTCTTCGGGCACTGGGTCGGCACTGTGCCCTGGCTGTGGGTCGGCGCGGGAGTTGCCGCGCTCGCGGTCGGCATCGCCGGCCGCAGGTTCGCTGCGGTCGCCCCGTGGCTGGCCTGGGCCAGCCTGGCACTCGGTGCCATCACCGTCTTCCTCGGGATCAGCCCGGCGCAGTACATGGCCGGCGTGACCGGCCCGCTCTGGCTGACCATCGCGGCGGTCGCACTGCTGAAGAGGAACTGACGATCACTGTTCGCCGGCGTCAGCGGATCAGCTCCGGTTTCGGGAGCGTTCCGCAGGCGCCGGCGGCGTCGTGCTGCGAGGTGACGGTCACGGTCTGGCCGAGATCGTTGTAGCCGGTCGCGGCCTGCCACGTGCCGACGTTGGCCAGTTGGATCGCGTACGCCGAGTTGTAGGTCTGGGTGGAGCCCGGCAGCCGATCCTGGGACTGCAGTCGAGGCGCCGGGTCGGCGAGGTTGAGCAGCAGGCGGTACTTGCCGGGCACGGCCGGTGCACAGACCTGCTTGTCGAGCGTCGTGGTTGCGCCGGCCGGCCAGCGACGCGGGTCGGCGGGCAGGTTCACGCGGTAGCTGTGCTTGTCACCCTGGAAGATCAACTGGACCTGACGCGGGTTGTACGGCGCTGCCCACCCGTCGTTGCGGATCTTCAGACCGACGTCGACCGTGCCGAGCGGCCCGGTGGTGTTCGTGACCGTGCTCTGCTCGAGGGCGAACCGGTAGCCGAGCCGTTGCTTGGCTACCGTGATGTTGTCGCCCCAACTCGCCAGCACGTCGGGGTGGTAATCGGTGTTCAGGAAGGAGAAGTGCAGCCTGGCCATCTCCTCCGACGCCGAGGGCCAGTCGGACCGCGGCGAGTTCACCGCGCAGGTCTCACCGCCCTCGGGCACGTACTTGGTGTCCTGGGCAACGAATTCCTTGTCGAGCTCGATCGGGTCGCTGAGGTAGGTCCCGAAGTCGTCCGGACTGGCGAGGAAGCAGTCGTTGTGATGCCCGACCCGCGCTACCGGCGACCCGTTGTACGCCTGTTCCGCGGTGAGACCGCCTGCTGCCCCAGTCGGTACGCCGAGCATTCGCTGCTTCATGTACGGCGTCCGCACCTGGATCATCCGGTCCTTCGGGAGGGCCTTGAGCAGGGCCATGATCACCGCGCGACGGTCCGCCCAGTTCTGGTCCGAGACCTGGCTCGGGTCCTGCGGGTCGGCGAAGTAGTCGGTGTAGTACCCCTCACCCCACAGCCCGACGAAGCCGGCCTGGACGACCGCGATCACATCGGCGTTCTCCCGGAGGATCGGCGTCAGTTGGGCGATGTGTTTCTGGACCCGCGCCAGCGGTGCGTCGCCGTACGGGATGGTCGGCGGCCAGCCGGGCGGCTGGGCGTACGCGAAGCGGACGATCGCTTTGATGCCGGCCGCGCGGATCGTCCGGAAGTCGGCTCGGACCAGGTCGAGGTACGCCTTGTCGAGCGTGTCTTGGCCGGCGAACTTCTCCAGGTAGAACACCCGGAGGATCTGGGTGACGTTCTCCTGCGTCCGGAAGTTGCGCAGCGTTGCCACGTTGAGTGGCACGTAGCCCGAGCCGTCGGCGCGGTAGTGCGTCTCGGTGTGGTGGTAGAAGCCGCGCTCCTGATTGGAGATGACGGCATCGGTCGACGCATAGTCGCGGGTCGTGACCGGCCCGGTTCCGTGGGCCGCGGCGGCGGCCTGTGGCGCGAAGACCAGACTGACGAGGGCGATGATCGTGACGAACCGTCTCATGGGCGGGGCCTCCCTGACGCATCCTGCGACCTGGGAATAATCATGGAGTCCAGGAAAACTATGTCAAGAGCTCGGCGCGGTCAGATCGCCGGGACGGGCAGTTTCCCGTCGTAGCGGGTGGCCTCGACCTGCTCGAGCGCGAGCCGGACGGCACCGAGCGCGACTCCCTCGGCTCCGAATTCCGACACCCTGATCTCGGGGGTTCGCAGACACCACCGGTCGAGCTCGCGACGCAGAGGTTCGACCAGTACGTCGGCCGACCGGGAGAAGCCGCCGCCGATCACGACGAGCTCCGGATCGAGGGTGAGAACCAGCGCCGACGCGCCGACCGCGATATCGCGAACGTACCCGCGGACAGCCCGGATCGCCGTCCGGTCCCCGTCCCGGGCGGCGAGGAACACGTCTTCCACATCGTCGCCACCACCCAGCCAGTCGTACAGGTGCTGCGGAGCCCGCAGCCAACCGGCCGCCGGCAACGCGCCGATCTCCCCCGCGGCGTTGCCGAACCCTCGGTGCAGCTTGCCGTCGATGATCAGACCGGCACCGGTGCGGAGGCCGGCGAGCAGGAACACGACGTTCCCGGCGTACCGGGCGACACCACGCCAGGACTCCGCGAGTGCGGCCAGTTTGCAGTCGTTCTCGACGCGGACGGGTCCGGGGACGAGTCGGCGAAAGTGCGCGGCCAGGTCGACACCGGTCCACTCCGGCACGGAGTCGGACAGCATCACCTTGCCGGTGCCGTCGACGAGTCCGGTCGAGGCGACTCCGGTCGACCAGATCCGATCGGGGGTCACGCCGGCTCCGGCGAGGGTGGTGATGACACAGTCGTCGAGCATTGCCAGGCGTTCTCGGCGTCCGATCCGCGGGCTCACCGCGACGCGGGTCTGGTTCAGCACCACGCCCTCGAGATCGGTGACCATGGCAAGGATCTTGTGGCCGCCGATGTCGACGCCGAGGATCCGGCCCGCGTCGGCGCGGAAGCGGTAGCGACGGGCGGGCCGGCCGACGGTGCCCACGGTCGGGGCCAACTCGGCCACCCAGCCACGCGCCAGCAACTCGCGGGCGACGTCCTGGGTCGAGGCCCTGGACAGGCCGGTCCGCTTCGCCAGCTCGGTCAGCGTCAACGGCTTCTCGTCGCGCAGGACTCGCAGCACGCTCAGTGCGTTGAGCTGCCGCAGCCGGGACAGATCGCCACCGCTCGGCTCATCGGTCATCGCGACCCCCGGAGTTCGGATGGACTCCCTGATAACTATAAGCAGTTCCGCGGCGGGTAGCGTCGTACCACCCGGACTGGAGGTATGAGCCTGTGACGAGTGCCGAGGGTCGCCTGGTGTGTATCGGCGATCTGGTTGAGGACGTTGTGGTCTGGTCGGAGGGGACGCTGCGGACCGGGACGGACAACTCGGCGCGGATCCGGCGCGGGCGGGGCGGTGGGGCGTCGAACGTCGCTGTGTTCGCGAGCAGCCTCGGTACGCCGGTCCGGTTCATCGGCCGGGTTGGGGACGACGCCGTCGGCGAGGCACTCGTACGGGACCTGGCCACGGTCGGCGTTGACGCCAAGGTGCAGCGACAGGGCCGAACGGGCACGATCGTCATCCTCGTGGATGCGGCCGGAGAGCGAACGATGTTCCCCGATCGAGGTGCCGCGGCCGAACTGGCCGACGTTCCGGACTCCTGGATCTCCGGTGCCGCGGCGGTCCATCTCTCGGCGTACTCGCTGACTGGACCGTCCCTGCCTGTCCTCCGCCGAGCCGCGGAGATCGCTCGGGCCGAGAGCGCGATCCTCACGATCGATGCGTCGTCGGTCGCTCTCATCGACTCGATCGGACGGGACACCTTCCGCTCGCTGATCGGAGCGCTCCAGCCGACGTACATCTTTGCCAACGGCATCGAAGCCGGCCTCGGCTCCCTGCGGGAGCTCGCCGGTTCCGGTACGACGGTTGTGGTCAAGAACGGCGTGGAGCCCACCGAGGTGTATGCCGGCGGCAACAAGTCGGCCACTGTCCGGGTGCCGGCGATCGACGAAGTACGCGACACGACTGGAGCCGGGGATGCGTTCGCGGCGGGCTTCCTGTCGGCGGTGCTCAATCACCGCGAGGTTGTCGACGCGGTGGAAGCCGGCCATCGGCTCGCCCGGCGGGTCCTCACCGAACCCGGCGCCACCTTGACCACAGAGGGAGTTGTTCGTGACTGACAATGGCAGGGTGCAGACCTTCCAGCCCATCGTGGCCGACGACGTAGCGCAGGCTCTCGACGAGGGACGCGCTGTCGTCGCGCTCGAATCGACCATCTTCTCGAACCTCGGGCTGCCCGCCCCTGCGAACGCCGAGGCCCTCGAACTCTGCAAGCGAGCGGTCCTCGACGAAGGCGCCACACCGGCTGTGACCGCGATCCTCGACGGCCGGCCACACGTCGGGCTCTCGCCGGACGAGGAGAAGCGTGTGCTGCAGGGCACGCGGAAGGTCGCCGAGCGCGATCTGGCCGTGGCGCAAGCACAAGGGTGGGATGTCGGGGTCACCACCGTCTCGGCGACGGTCACGCTGGCGCACGCGGCGGGCATCTCGGTGTTCGCCACCGGCGGCATCGGTGGTGTGCACCGCGGATCCGAACTCAGCGGAGATGTCTCGGCCGACCTCGACGCCATCGCCAACCACCCGGTCATCACCGTGTGCGCCGGGGCCAAGGCGTTCCTCGACCTGCCTCGAACACTCGAGTACCTCGAGACCGTCGGCGTCCCGGTCCTGGGCTGGCAGCACGACTGGTTCCCGGCGTTCTACACCCGGTCGAGTGGACTGCCGGTTCCACATCGGGCCGACGACGAGCGGGTGGTCTGCGACGTACTCCGCTTCCGCTCGCGGCCCACTACCGGCGTTCTGCTGACCGTCCCGATTCCCGTCGAGGACGAGATCCCGGAGTCACGGATCACCGACGTACTCGCCGCTGCTCTGGCGGCAAGTGCGAGCGCAGGAGTCACCGGGCCCGCCGTCACGCCGTACGTCCTCGAGCGCATCGAGAAGGAGACGGACGGCGAGAGCATTCCGGCGAACCTCGCCCTGGCCCGAAACAACGCGGGCGTCGCCGCCCGGGTAGCCGTCACCCTCGCTTCGCTCGGACAGTAGTTCGGACAGTGGTGCGGACCGTGTGGGCGAGGCCCTCCGCGTCCAGGCCGTAGGAGTGCAGGAGGTCCTTGCGGGAACTCGCGGGGACGAAGTCGGCCGGCAGGGTCAGGCTGTGCAGTTGGGTGGTGGCGCCGGCTTGGCGTAGTTCTCTGGCCAACGCGTCGCCGAAGCTGCCCGACGGTGCGTTGTCCTCGATGGTGAACACGGTCCGGAAGCGTCCGGCTGCTTGCACCAGCGCTGGGTCGAGCGGTTGCAACCAGCGCGGGTCGGCAACAACCACCGGTACGCCGTGTCGCCGCAACTCGTCCGCCGCGTCGACAGCGGCCTCCGCGAGCGGTCCGACCGGCAGCAGCAGGATTTGGGCATCCAGCTCGGCGCGCAGTACGGACGCACTCCCCCAGCGTCCGACCGAGGCCAAGGTCCGTCCGCTGTCGCCTCGCGGGAAGCGCAGTACGGTCGGTCCGTCGTCACACTCGACGCACTCGCGCAGCAGGACGCGCAACTGGTCCGGATCACGCGGAGCCGCGACCCGGGCGCCCGGCACCAACCCGAAGAGACCGACGTCCCACATGCCGTGATGCGACGGCCCGTCCGGACCGGTGATGCCTGCGCGGTCGAGGACGAAGGTGACTGGAGCGTGGTGCAGTGCCGTGTCCATCAGCACCTGGTCGAACGCACGATTGAGGAACGTCGAGTAGATCGCCACGACCGGGTGCAGGCCCGCGCCCGCCAGTCCGGCCGCCGACACGACCGCATGCTGCTCCGCGATGCCGACGTCGAAGATCCGGTCGGGGAACTCCACAGCGAACGGGTGCAAGCCTGTCGGCCGCAGCATCGCCGCAGTGATCGCGACGACATCCGGCCGCTGCCGGCCGATCTCGAGCATGACGTCGCCGAACACACTCGTCCAGGACGGCCCTGACGCCGCGGATGATGCGGCCGGCGAGACGGTGTGCATCCGATCCGCCTCGTCCTCCTCGGCGGCTCGATAACCCTTGCCCTTGGTCGTCACGCAGTGCACCACGACCGGACGACGCAGTACGGCGGCCGCCCGTAGCGCGCCTTCCATCGCTGCGAGATCATGTCCATCCACAGGCCCGACGTACGCGAAGCCGAGATCCTCGAAAAGGTTGCCGCGGGCCACATTGTCGCGCAGCTGGTGCAAGTGCCGTGGCAGGTACCCGGCTGTGGGTTCGTAGGAACGGCCGTTGTCGTTCAGCACCACGACGACCGGCCGGCTCGGTGCGGCGGCGAGGTTGTTCAAGGCCTCCCAGCACATGCCGCCGGTGAGGGCGCCGTCGCCGACGATCGCGACGACGCGCCGATCATGGTTCCCGGCCAACTCGAACGCCTTCGCGATGCCGTCTGCGTGTCCAAGCGCTGTGGACGCATGGGAGTTCTCCACCAGGTCGTGCGTACTCTCAAGCCGGTTGGGATAACCCGAGAGTCCACCGGACTGCCGGAGTGTGCCGAACGAATCCCACCGGCCCGTGAGCATCTTGTGCACGTAGGCCTGGTGCCCGGTGTCCCAGACGATCGCGTCGGCGGGTGACTGGAAGACCCGGTGCACCGCGATCGTCAGTTCGACGACGCCGAGATTCGGTCCGAGGTGTCCGCCGGTGCGACACACCTGCCGGATCAGCTCCGCACGGATCTCCTCGGCCAGCGTGGGCAGGGCGTCGGCCGGCAAGCCGCGCAGGTCCTCGGGACCACGCAGACCGGGCAGGAACCGCGCCGCCGCGTCGGCACCGAGCACTGTGCTCATCGAAGCCACCCCGCGCAGCCGGACATCGTCATGCCCCGACTGCTGCGCGCAGGGACTGTCGCAGCGACCCCATCGTGGCAACGACCGCGGTCGGCTCGTAGCCGCAGTGTGCCATGCAGTTGGCGCAGCGCGGATCCTTGCCACGCCCGTACGAGTCCCAGTCCGTGTCGTCGAGCAGTTCCCGGTACGTCGCGACGTACCCGTCGTCCATCAGGTAGCACGGCCGCTGCCAGCCCTTCAGCGAGTAGAGCGGGATCGCCCATGCCGTACAGTCGAAATCGACCTTGCCTTCGAGGAAATCGAGGAACAGCGGCGAGTGGTTGAGGCGCCACTTCTTCCGCCGCCCGTCGGCGAACGCCTTGCGGAACAGTTGCCGGGTCTCCTCAGGACCGAGCCAGTGCTCCTGGTCGGGCGCCTTCTCGTAGGCGAACCCCGGCGAGATCTGCATGTTGTCGATGCCGAGATCGTCGTTCAGATAGTCCAGTACGTCGATGACGTCCTGCGGACTGTCGGTGTCGAAGAACGTGGTGTTCGTCATCACCCGGAAGCCGGCCTCCTGCGCCTGCTTGATCGCCGCGACCGCCTCGTCGAAGACGCCGTCCTTGCAGACCGACTGGTCGTGCCGCTCGCGGAGGCCGTCGATGTGCACCATCCAGGCGAAGTTCTTGTGCGGCGTGAACTTGTGCAGATGCTTGGGCATCAGTACGGCGTTCGTGCAGAGGAAGACGATCTTGTTGCGCGCCAGCAGTTGCCGGACGATCTCGTCGATCTCCTTGTGCATCAGCGGCTCGCCGCCGGCGATCGAGACCATCGGCGCGCCACACTCCTCGACCGCGGCCACCGCCTGCTCGACCGGCATCCGCTTCTTCAGCCAGTCGTGCGTCTGCTGGATCTTGCCGCAACCGGCGCACTTCAGGTTGCAGGCGTACAGCGGCTCGAGCTCCAGCAAGATCGGGAACTTCTCCCGCCGGAGCAGCTTCTGCTTCATCAAGTACCCGCCCAGACGGACGGACTGCCGCAGCGGCATGCTCACTGCTGGGTCACCTCTTTCGGTAGTGAGAACCGGACGTCTTCGGTGACCGCCCCGCTCTCGGTCACGGTCACGGACCCGAGTCCGGACAGACTGCGAACCAGGTCGTCGACAAGGGCCGGCGGCGCCGAGGCGCCCGCCGAGATACCGATCCGCGCCGCGCCGGCCAGCCAGTCCAGCCGCACCTCCGCGGCGTCGTCGACGAGTACGGCGCGGGTGCCTTCAGCTTCGGCGACCTCGGCGAGCCGCTGGGAGTTCGAGGAGTTCTGCGATCCGATCACGATCACCAGATCCGAGCGGCGGGCGATCTCGCGGACTGCCGCCTGACGGTTGCTGGTGGCGTAGCAGATGTCGTCCGTGCGCGGACCGGCGAGAGCAGGGAATCTGCGCCGCAGCACGGCCGCGGTCTCGGCCGCCTCCTCGACCGCGAGCGTCGTCTGCATCGCGTACGCGACTCGGCCGGGATCAGGAACCTGTACCGTCTCCGCCTCGGCCGGGCCGGGGACGACGATCACGTTGCCCGGAGCCTCACCCGTCGTACCGACGACTTCCTCGTGGTCGGGATGTCCGATCAACAGGACGGTGCTGTCGCGTGCGGCGTACCTGCGGACCTCGTGGTGCACCTTCGACACGAGCGGGCAGGTGGCGTCGACCACCCGCAACCGCCGTTCGGTGGCCTGCGTACGCACGGCCGGTGCGACTCCGTGGGCGGCGAGCACTACCACGCTGCCCTCGGGGATCTCGTCGACCTCCTCCACGAAGACGGCGCCCCGTTGCTCCAGATCGCGGACCACATGGAGATTGTGGACAATCTGACGACGTACGTAGACGGGTGAGCCGAACCGTTCCAGCACGCGCTCGACGATCTCGATCGCTCGCTCGACACCGGCGCAGAACGACCGCGGGGCGGCGAGCACCAACTCCCGGTCGCCGGTTGCGGCGGCCCATGCGTCCAGGACTGGTGCCGCCCGGCGCAGCGAGGCGAGCGCCTTGATCCCACGCAGCGGCATTCCGGCGTGCGCCAGCGGTTGCTCGACGTTGTCGACAATCGCACGGACGACAACGCACCGGCCCTCGTCTCCCGCGATCAGAGCAGATTCGGTGTCGACGGCGATCGCACCGGATGCGGCCAGCGCTCCGCGCTCGTCGGCGGAGTCGACGACGTGGTCGGTGGTGACCAGCGGCCCGGTGTGCACCCTCAACCCGGCGCGGCGAAGTTCGCCCGCGACCAGGTCGGCCGCGTGGCTCGGCACGGTCCGGTCGTGGCGGCGGATCTCGGTCGCCACGACGAGGTCGCCGGGAGCAATCCGGTCGGTCAGTGCACCACCGACCCCGGCGACGAGCACAGGATCGTCGCGGATCGTGCCAGTTGCCCGCCCGGTGCGGATCAGCGGCGCGCTGAGCTTGTCGCGCAGCGCCAGCCACTCGACGTACAGGGGCGTGCAGACCGTTCCCAAGGTCATCGTGAGACCGCCCCCTCCTGATGCGGACGGTCTCTGCCGAGGTAGCGACCGAGCGCCCAGATCGGGAACACCAGCCGGTACAGGTGGTAGCCGATGTAGAAGTCGCCTGGGAAACCAGTCCCGGTGTAGCGGTGTTCGTCCCAGCCGCCGTCGGGTCGCTGAGTGTCGGCGAGGTAGCCGACGCCCCGGCGTACTGTCTCGTCCTGTTCATCGGCCGCCAGCAGGGCGAGCAGGGCCCACGCCGTCTGCGACGGCGTCGAGTCGCCACGGCCTATCCAGCGGGGATCGACGTACGAGCGCAGATCCTCACCCCAGCCGCCGTCGGGATTCTGATGGTCCGCCAACCAGCGGACAGCACGGCGGATGACCGGATCATCGATGGACGTACCGGCCGCGATCAGTGCCGGTACGACGGCTCCGGTGCCGTAGACGTGGTTCGTGCCCCAGCGGCCGAACCAGGACCCGTCCGCTTCCTGGGAATCGAGCAGCCAGCGCACTCCGCGGCGGCACTCGTCGGTGCCCGTCCTGCCCTCGGCCGCGAGCATCTCGACGACGTGAGCGGTGACGTCGGCCGACGGCGGGTCGATCACCGCACCGAAGTCGCAGAAGGGCAGCCGCAACGGCGTGGTGTCAGTATTATCGGCATCGAAGGCGCCCCAGCCACCGTCGGTGGACTGCATGCCGGTCGTCCACTCCACCGCGTCGTCGAGGGCCGCCCGCAGCACCTGTGGCTCCGGATGGACAACCCGGCGTAGAGCGAGCACGATCTCGGCGGTGTCGTCGGTGTCGGGGTAGCCGTCGTTGGCGAACTCGAAAGCCCACCCTCCCGTCGTCAGCGCCGGCCGCCGTACTTGCCAGTCGCCGGGTGCATCGATCTGCTCGCCGAGCAGCCAGTCGGCGGCCTTGAGCACGGCCTGGTCGTCCGGTGCGACGCCCGCATCGAGCAGAGCACCCACCACCAGCCCGGTGTCCCAGACCGGCGACTGACAGGCCTCCAGCCAGCGCACCGGACCGTCAGCGGTGTCTTCATGAACCGTGAAGCCCTCAAGCCCGCGCAGGCCGGCGGCCATCACCGGATGATCCGTGGCGTAGCCCATCAGGTGCAGGGCGATCAGCGAGTACACCCACGGCGGCTGGATGCCGCCCCATCCGCCATCGGCCTCCTGCCGAGCGACGATCCACTCGACCGAACGCCGCATCGCCAGCCGGCGGATCCCACCGAGCGGGCCGCGAGGCCCCCAGCGCGTGTAGGCGTTCAGTACGACGTCCAGCCGTTGGAAACCACCGTCGAGGGTCCACGGCGGAGCCTTGCGCGCGGTCGGCGTACCGGCGCGAAGTTGGTCGACGCTGAAGTCGACCGGCCGGACCGGACGGAGCGCGCTGACGATCGTCAGCGGCACGATCGTCTGCCGTGCCCAGCAGGCCCAGTTGTAGACGTTCAAGGGTGCCCAGCTGGGCAGGAAGATCAGCTCCGGCGGCAGGTCGGGGCAGTCGTCCCACTCCCACAGGCCGAACAGTGCGAGCCACAGATGCGTGAAGACGCGCGCCTTCTCGACTCCACCCGCACCGCGGATGAACTCCGCGGCCTCGGCCATGTACGGCTCGGCAGGGTCGTCGCCGGCCATCCGCAGCGCCACCCACGCCTCGACTGTCGTCGACAGGTCGCCAGGCCCACCAGGGAACGTCGCCCACGTCCCATCGTCGCGTTGCTGGGACCGGATCCACCGCGCCGTCTCCGCGTCGGTCCTCGGGGTAGCCACGCCGAGGAATCGCCGCAGCATCAGATCCTCGGCATCCATGGTCACGTTGGTGGCGAGATCTCCCTTCCACCAGCCGTCCTCGTGCTGCAGAGACCGCAGGTACTCCACTGCCGCGTCCAGACAGTTCTCGGCGCGGACGTCGGACTTCTCGTCCTGAGCGAGCCGTTCGGCCGTCACAGCTGTCGCTCCGCCACGAACTGCGCCAGTTGATCGAGCTGATCCCGGTTGGCCGGAGCGACACCCGCCGCATCGAGTGCCTTGCCGGCCTTGCGAACCCGCTCGTCCGCCTCGGCCGAGGCCCATTCGCGACCACCGGCGCGTTCGATCAGTACGGCGGCGTGCCGCAGGCTGTCCTCCGTCGGTGTCGCGGGGTCCGCGAACCAGTCCGCGAGCTCACGACCGGCCGCACCGCCGTACTCGAGCGACCACACCACCGGCAGCGTCTTCTTGTGCGCGCGCAGATCCGAGAAGACCGGCTTGCCGGTGCGCTCGGGGGCTCCCCAGACGCCGAGGAGGTCATCGACGAGCTGGAACGCCAGCCCCAGCTCCCACCCGTAGGTCCGGAACGCGTCGGAGGTCACCTCGTCGGCACCGGCCAGGATTGCGCCCAGTTGCGCTGACGCACCCAGCAGTGCACCCGTCTTGCCGCCGGCCATGTCGAGGCACTCAGCCAGCCCGACATCGTCGCGCCGCTCGAAGGCGACGTCGAGAACCTGGCCGCGGATCAATTCCCGGGTTGCCACGGCGAGCGCACGTCCGGCGCGGCGCGCGGGTGGGGCCTCGCACTCGGCCAGTACCTCGTCGGCCAGGCAGGCGAGCGCGTCACCGACCAGGACCGCCGTAGCGTCACCCCAGATCGCCCAGACCGTACGCCGGTGGCGTCGCTGCGTGTCCCGGTCCATCAGATCGTCGTGGATCAGCGAGAAGTTGTGCACCAGCTCGACCGCAACGCCGCCTGGCACCCCCGGCCCGGGCGACCCGCAGACCGCCTCGGCCACGAGCAGCACAAGGCCAGGCCGGATCGCCTTGCCGGAGCTACCGCTGGTCGGCCTCCCCTCCTCGTCGCACCAGCCGAGGTGGTACGACGCCACGAGCCGAGTGTGGTCGTCGAGACGAGCCACGGCTTCACGCAGTTGGGGTTCGACCAGGTCCCGGCTGCGGGCGAGAAGCTCCAGGACGTTGCTCTCCGCCGGCATGGTCGAGGGCTCGACCGCCGTCACGACAACACGTCCTCGGACGGCAGCGAGGGGCGAAGGGGCGCCCGCAGTACCGAGGCAGCGGCCGACTCTCCGCTGCGTACCGCGCCCTCCATGGTGGCCGGCCAACCGGTGGCAGTCCACGCACCGGCAAGGTGCAGGCCCGGACGAGCTGTGGTCGCGTTGGGCCGGAATCGACCGGAACCCGGTGCCGGCCGGAAGGTGGCATGTCGCTCTCGGGTCACGAAGAACTCCTTCACACGTGCGTCTGCAGCCGCGGGCAGCAGCTGCCGGAGGGCGGGCACCAGCACCTCGCGCAGCTCGGCAACTGGCATGTCGATGAAGTCATCCGCGGCCGACAGCGAGATCGCGAGGTACTGCTCGCTGTCGGCGTGGCGTGCGAGGCTCTGCGGCGTACGGTCGAAGACCCACTGCAGCGGGCTGTCCACACCGGCGACGAACGGGTCGTCGAGAGCGACCCGGTCGAGAACCACGTGTGCGTTGACGATCGGTGAGCTGCCCAGCGCGTCTGCCCACCCGGCCGGCAGGTCGACCGCGTCCTCGGGAAGCAGCCGCTCCGCCTCCGACGGTGGCACCGCGAGTACGACGTCGTCGTACCTCTCGGCGTCGATCTGCCAGCCGCCTTCCACATCGTCGAGCGACTTCACCCGCGCATGCAGGCGGACCTCGACACCTGCGGCGGCGAGCGCCCGAGCGGCGGCATCGCCATGCAATTGCTGCAGCGGAACGAGCGGCCAGCCGATGTCGGCGGCATCGCTGTGCTCGAGCAGACCGACCTGGAAGACAGTGGCCGCGACCGCGAGCGAGGCATCGTCGGCGCGTGCGTTCAGGGTGGCGACACCGATCAGCTCCCAGAGCGCCTCCACTGCGCGCGCGTCCTGCCCATGTGCGGCCAGCCACGCACCGAACGACTGGGCGTCAGTGGCTGAGTCCTCCCGGTCCACCCGGCCCAGCGCCAGCGCGGCTCGCACCGCCTGGACCCGTTCCGACATGCTGAGCCAGCGGTACGTCGCCAAGGTCGGCCCGAGATGCAGCGGCGCCGGCATCTTGGTACGCCGGATCCGCCCAACACCAGCGTGCCGGCCGCTGCGCACCGGTACGTCGAGACGCGGCTGCAGGTGTATGTGGTCGCGAACACCGAGCCGATCGAGCAGCCGGAGGTACGACGTACAGCAGCGGAGGAAGACATGCTGGCCGTTGTCGATCCACCGGCCGTCGCGCTCGAACGAGTGGGTCAGCCCACCAAGCTTCGGTCGGGCCTCCAGCAGCTGCACCTCACGGCCGGCGTCGGCGAGCGCGAGAGCGGTGGTGATGCCGGCGAGGCCACCCCCGACGACAGCCACCCGACTCATGACCGTGCTCCCGCCAGTGACGCGAGTGCGACCTGCGCCTTCTCCCCCGCCGACAGCGACAGCCGGCGGTCGTACACGAGCACCGGGTTGGCCGCGATCCGTCGCAGCAGGTGGTGGTAGATCCCCGACATGGCTCGGCAGGACGCACCGCTTCGCCAGTCCAGGTATGGCAGCAGCCGCCAGCCCAGCGAGTACCAGTCCTGCGCCCGTCCGGCGGCGAAGCGGATGTACGCGGCCAGGCGGCCCTGCGGATCGTCGAGATTGCCCCGCTCGTCGAAGGTCAGCCGGACTCCGAAGCGCTCGAGCTCGTCGGCGGGCAGGTAGATCCGGTCGTTGCCGAGGTCCTCGCGGATGTCGCGCAGGATGTTGGTCTGCTGCAGCGCGATGCCGAGCTGGTCGGCGTACAGCGACAGGGTGTCGAGGTCGGCATCGGCTTCGGTCGGGCCGAAGATCGACAGGCAGAGCCGGCCGACCGACCCGGCGACGCGACGGCAGTAGACGACGAGCTCGTCGAAGTCGGCGATGCGGACCTGCGACAGGTCGGTCTCGACTCCGTCGACGAGCTCCTCGAAGGCCCCGATGGGGACCGGGAACCGGCGTACGGCGTCGGCAACGGCCACGTAGACGGGCTCGTGCAGGTCGTCGAGGCGCCCGAGGTTCTTCCGGATCCGATGCAGCGCCGTTCGCTTCTCCTCCAGCGGCAGGTCACCGTCGCCGATGTCGTCGATCCGCCGCGCCAGTGCATACAGCGCACACAGCGCGTTGCGCTTCTGCGGGGGGAGCAGCCGGATGCCGTAGTAGAAGTTGCGGGCTTCGGTCCGGGTGATCTCCGCACAGGCGACGTACGCATCCAGGACCGTGGGGCTCCCCGTCATCGTCATCGAGCAACCGCCCCGGCGAGCAGTCGTAAGGCTCGGGCGGCGGTATCCAGCCTGGACGGACGAGCAGACCGAGCCAGGACGTCGCCACCGGTACGCCGCAGCGCGCGGACCGTGGACTGACCCCCGGCGACGAATCCCGCCACACTCACCCGAGCCCATCCGTCGAGCCTGGTCACGATCGCGGCCCCCTCCTCGAGCAGCGCGGCGGCGCGCTCGATCTCGAAGTTCATCAGCGCTCTCAGTTGCGGTGTCGCCGCGCGGTTGTCCAGGTCGGCCTCGGCGACGGCGTACGTCCGGAGATCCTGCTGCGGCAAGTAGATCCGGCCGGCCCGCCAGTCCTCGGCCACGTCCTGCCAGTGCTCCAGCAGTTGCAGCGCAGTGCAGACCCGGTCGGACAGCCGCTCGGTCTCAGTGTCGTGTACGTCGAAGACACCGAGCACCATGCGCCCGACGGGATCGGCCGACAGCCGGCAGTAGCCCTGCAGTTCCGCAAAGGTCTGGTAGCGCGAGACTGTCTGGTCCTGCAGGTTGGCCCGCACCAGCTGGTGGAAGGGTTCGGCGGTCAGGGCGTGGTCGAGCACGATCGGGCGTAACCGGCGCAGTACCGGGTGATCGGGCTCAGTGCCGGCCCAGATGTGGTCGAGGTCGGCCGCAAAGGCGCGCAGCGCAGCCGTCCGGTCTCCCGCCCAGCTGTCACCCAGCTCGTCGACAGTCCGGGCGTACCCGTAGACGGCGTGCAGCGCCTCCCGATGCCGCGCAGGAAGCAACCTCAGCGCCACCGGGAAATTCTCGCCCTGCTCCCTCCTGCTCAGTGCCTCATCATGGGCTTGTTCATCCACCCGGTCCGATGGGACCCTCTGCACTCCTTCAGGATGCACGCTCCCATGATGGGAAGCGGTTTCGTGCCAACTCTGCCCCACTGGACCACATTCGTCCGGCAAGAATTTGTCACGGGGATACAGTTACCCGTGGGATGACGTATCCGTAGGACACCTGTCTCGCCGGCGTTCGGCAGGCAACGCGTGGGAGTCTTCACATGACCGTCGCCACATTCGACCGTGCCCGCCTCGAGGAGGCCTTGCTCGAGGGGCTGCCTGGCCTGCTCTCCGAGGTTCGCGACCGGCTCGCGGAGCACTGGCCGGACTACGCCGCGTTCCTCGATGCCGAGCGCGACGCGGTCGTAGAACCCGCCGCCCTGTTCGTGCATCGGCTGCTCGACATGTCGATCGCCGACCTGTCCAGCCCGGAGCGGGCCAGCCTCGATCGAGCCGACGAAACGGTACGCCTGGTCTTCGAAGAGATCGGTCGCCGGCAGCAACAGGTCGGCAACGACCTCACCCGGCTCCTCACCGCCTTCCAGCTCGGTGCCCGGATCGCCTGGCGGCACGTCGCCGCGACCGCCCTGCGACTGGAGTTCGCACCGGACAACCTGGCCGCGCTGGCCGACTCGGTCTTTGTCTTCGTCAACCAACTCTCGTTCTCGGCGGCCAACGGCTACGTGCAGGAGCAGCTGGACGACGCGCTCGCCCGTGAGCGCCGACGGGAGGAACTCGCCAACCTGCTGCTGTCCGGCCGGTCCAGCACCGAGGCGATCCGGACTGCCGCGTTGCAGGCGGCGTGGCGGATTCCGGAGACGGCCGCGGTCGTGATCTACATCGACGGCGACCACGAGCTGGCCCGCACGATGGTCAGCCGGCTCGAGCCGGGAGCACTCCCGATCCGTCGCAACGGCGTGGTCTTCGGCGCGATCATCCCGGAACCGTCCGGCCCCGGCCGCCGCCTCCAGCTGAGCCGGGAGCTCACCGGCCTCGGCGCCGTCGTCGGCAACCCGGTCCCGCTGGCGGAGCTGCCCCGCAGTCTCGAGATCGCCCGGATCGCGGCCCGCCTGCGCAAGACGGGAGTGCTCACCGACGATCCGGTGTTCGCCGACGAGCACCTCGATGCCTTGATCGTCTGGCGTGACGAGTCACTGGTGGCCGCGCTGCGCGAGGAGATGCTGGCTCCGCTGCAGGGCGAGACCGAGGCCGCCCGAGCGCGGCTCACCGAGACGCTCGCCAGTTGGCTGCGGCAGTTCGGGGACCGCCACGCGATCGCCGAGGAGCTGCGGATTCACCCGCAGACCGTGCGGTATCGCATGGCGCGACTCCGGGCTCTGTTCGGCGACCGCCTTGACGACCCGGAATCACGCGCTCGGCTCTTCCTCGCCCTCGAGTGGCCGGCTCCCTGAGACCGACACGGGACTGCTCTCCCTCAGCCGCGCCAACGTGGCGTCGAGGTGCCTGGCCACCGCCACGGCGTCGAGCAGTTGCGGATCGGTCGCCAGCCCGATGCCCAGTACTCCGTTCCAGCTCAGCGCGCCGACAGCGAGCGGCGTCTCCGGCACCAACGGCAGGATCGGGTACGTCGGTCCCGTGCCGACCCCTGCGAAGGTCAGCGCGACCGTCGGCCCTGGCATGTTGGACACGACCGCGTGCAGGAAGCGCGGCCCGTACACGGTCCGTGCGAACCATCGGGCGAACGGCTCAGGGACGAGCCGCAAGCCAGTGGCCATGACGAAGCGGGACGCCATCGCCCGAGTGGGCCGACGGAGCCGCCGGGTGCGTGTGGCCACCTCCACAAGCAGATCGTCGAGCGGCCGGCCATCGACCGGTACGTCGACGATCACCGCAGCCGTCGCGTTCCCCTCCGCCGCGCTGTCGGGCGTGCGCACCATCGTCGTCACGGAGAACCGCATCCGGCCCTCCACCGCTCGCGCGAGTTCGGGTGCCACGGCGTACACCGCGTCGGCGAGCAGAGCGATCACTACGTCGGTCACGCGCACTCCGTGAGCGGCCGCAGTACGACGTACCACTTCGAGCTCGACGTCGGCGACGCCGAACCCGCGCCGCGCTGAACTCGGTGGCAGTGACGCGGCGGTGCCGTCGGTGGCCAGTTGCGCGAGACCCACGGCCACTGCGGCGGCGCGCCGGAGCCGGCTGGAAGCGCGTCCGGACGGTACGGGGAGCGTGGCTCGGGGCTCGAACAGACTGAGGGCCTGCAGCACCGTTCCGATGCCGTCGGCGATCGAATGGTGGACGAGCACGACCAGTGCGTCAGCGCCGCCCGGCCCGACGTCGCGAACGATCGCCACCCGCCACATCGGCCGGTCCCGGGGCATCGGGTTCTCGGCGAGCTCCCCGAGGATCCGCATCAGTCCGGCCTTCCCATCCAGGGAGTGGAGCTCGGTGACGTGCCAGTCCAGATCGACGTACTCGGCCTCGATCCAGCGTGGCCGTCGCCACCGTGACGTCGGAGCGAGGCGCTGGTGCATGCGCGGCAACCGCGCGAATCCGTCGCGGACCAGCGCCCGTACGTCGTCGATCGACGGCCGGTCCTCAGTCGGCTCCAGCATCACCAGGCCGCCGACGTGCTGCGCGGCCTCCGTGCTCTCGATGTGGAGGAAGAACGCGTCGCTGGACGGTACGACGGCGCCCGGTGTCTCGTGCAGCCACGTGGCGATCCTCACGATGAACACGGTAATCCCGACGTGGACGGCGCTGCTGCGGACGGCGCCAGCCGACCCGAGCGAGCATCGCCAGGGTGCCAGCTCCTCCTCACCGACGCGCGTCCCCGGATCGAGAGATCACCTGCTCGCCGAATCGGGCTGCCAGGCGCCGGTAGAGGCCCGGGGTCAGTGCCCGTACGGCGGGAGCCACGCGGAGCCAACCGGGGACCCACACCTCGGCGCGGTCCCGCGCGATGGCGCCGACGAGCGCCTTTGCGACGTCGGCGGCGGGGACTGGGCGCGGCCGGCCGCGGTCGTAGGGTCTGCCGCGGGCGGCGAAGAAGCCGGTGTCCACGACGCCTGGAATCGTCAGGCTCACGGCTACTCCGGTGCCTAGCAGCTCCGGCCGCAGGCTCTCGGCGAACACGTCGAGCGCAGCTTTGGTAGCGGCGTACACGGCCTCACCGGCGACACCCGTGCGCCCGGCGATCGAGCCCACGAGCGCGATGTGGCCGGCTCCGCGATCGAGCATCGGCGGTAGGAGGCGGCGTACGAGCTGAAGAGGCGCCAGGAGATCAAGCAGGACCAGGCGGTCGATCTCGACGGCGGTCATCTCTGCGAACGGGCCCGACCAGCCTAGGCCGGCGTTCGCCACGACGATGTCGATGTGGCCGTGGATGTCGAGGGCGGCGTCGGCGAGCTTGGTCGCCGCGCCGGGCTCAGCGAGATCACCGAGGAGCGGCACTCCCCCGGTCCGCTTGGCGACTGCCTCGGTCCGCTGCTCATCCCGGCCGTGCACGATCACCCGGGCGCCCGCTCCGGCCAGCTGCTCCGCAACCGCCGCACCGATCCCCGCGGACGCACCAGTAACCAGCGCGACCCTCCCATCAAGTCGCATCCACACCTCCTCCCCTCCATTCCAGCACGCACCGCCGGCGAGCCCTCAGGACAGCGTCGCGACTGCCCGCTGGCGGGTTGGTTGCCCGATGACCGGCTAGATGCCGCCAGCGATCACATAACCCGCCAGCGGGTCAGCAGACCCGGGCGCTGCTGGTCACTTGAGCTTGAAGGTTAGTTCTCGCCAGAGGTCGTCTTTGGTGGTGATGCCGACGCGTTTGTTTGCTCGGGTGTCGGCTCGGATCACGGTGTGTTTGTGGTCGGCCAACGCGGCCATCAGTTCCTTCTTCGGGATGGTGTCCTCCCAGCGTTTCACCAACCCCCACGGCAACATCGCAGCGGCGCCGTCGTGCCAGACCTCCTCCACGAACGCCTTCGGGGTGGCGTTGTGGGAGCCGTGGTGACCGATCTTGTAGAAGGCCGCGTCCGCGAGCAGAGCCTTCTTCCGCGGGTCGTTCAGCACGTGTTGCCAGGCGCCGTACTGCGCGTCTCCCGGGAACAGGAAGTGTGTACCGGCGACGTCGAGTACCAGGAACAGGCTGGTGTTGTTGACGGCCCGTTCCAGGATCGACGCCGCACCGAGCAGGCCGATGTCGTTGCTGAGCTTGTCCAGTTGCAACGACTTCGCGGCTTCCTGCAGATCAGGCCGCACCCGACTGTGATCCCGCAGCGCGTAGACCTGGTCGAACAGCGGGTACGGCGAGGCCGCGACCGAACCGTCGATCGGCTCATCGAGGTTGAGCTGGAGCCAGCCGACACTGGCCGGCGGGTCCATCACCTTCAGGTCCTTCGGGTCGCGTGACGGCCCGAGCGCGTGGATCGTCACCCCGTCGACACCGATCTCGATCTTGTTCTTGACCTCGTCCAGGCTCGGCAGATAGCGCACGGTGTGGTCGTTCTTGAACCGCTGGCCGTTCCGTCCGACCAGCCGGTCGGTCGCGTCGGCGTTCCCGAACGAGTTGAGCGCGAAGCTGCGCGCCGCCGCGACCGCCGCCGGCCACTGACCCGGATCTACACCGAGAGTTCGTCGTTCGATCATGCCCAGCAGTTGACGTGCGGTCGCAGCCTGCTTGCTGCGCAAGGCGACGGCGTCCGGGTCGTCCGCGTCCTCCACGAACGGCAGCCACACCTCGCCCACGGTGACCTGTTCCCAATCAGACAAAGCGAATCCGGAGATGTGGTCGGCATGGTGATGGGTCGCCACCACGACATCCAGATGCGGCTCGCCGTTCGCACTGTCGGCCGTGAGGTCGGCGATGATCGCCTGGACCGACTCCCGGATCGGCCTGGCCTGTCCCTGGTTGTGTACGCCGCAGTCGACGAGCATCCGCCAGACCGCGCGGCCCCGTCGTACGGTCACCACGAAGGCGTCGCCGAAGCCGACGTTGTACATCCGCACCGTCACGGTCGATTGCAACCTGGCCATCAGATCCCCCGATCCGAGTTCATGATCTCCGCGTGAATCGCGGCGAAGGTCAGGCGTTCGACGGACGGCTGGTCGGTCCATTCGCTCAACGCATCCACGATGTCCAGCTGCTCGCCCCACCCTGTCATCGCCGCGAGCCGCCGTACGCCGGCGTCGTGGTGGTCACGCCCAGGGTGATCCGGCGGCAGCTTGGCGATCGCGACAGCGTCCTTGAACGGCAGCGGTTTGGCGATCATGTGCTCGATCCGGCCGTCAACGCCGGCGATCAGAACCGTGCCGGCCCGCATCTTCGGTCTGGTGTCGTACGGCAGTTCCTGATCCTCCAGCTCGGGGCGCCGCTGGGTGAGCTGGATCGCCACCTCCGGCCGGGGCTGACCGTCCGCTGCCTGCCGGTACGCCACATGTATGCCGGTCAGCGCGATCCGCAGTTCGGGGTCCGGGTCGAGGCCGATCTCCACGGCATGGAGGCGGGCCCAGCGGCTGAGCGTCTGGAACAGGACCTCGCCAGGGTCGCCCAGCTCGCTCTCGTCGGGATCGCTCCCGAGCGGAGCCTTCACCTGCAACGCGCCGGGCTTTCCACCCGGGTCCAGGTCCATCGCCGCGAGCAGGATCGGGTTTCGCAGGTCGACCGGAGCCTCGGGGTCGTTCAGATCCAGCGCCTCGCGGTTGTTCAGATCCACCTCGGCACCCTTCGGCCACGCCAGCGCCGGCGGCCATTCGAGCGCCACGTCGCTCAGTGAAGCGACCTGCTCGGGATAGATCCCCCGCCGGCGCATGGCCTCGACCAGATTGCCACGCAGGTTGATGGCGTCGTCCGGATACAGCGCACGATCCGCCGTCACAATCGCCCGTACGACGTCGCCGAAGCAGACATCGACCACCGGTAGGTAGTCCATCGCGCGGACGACCATGCCGAGCAACCGGTCGGCGTTCTTCACGGCTTCGTCGGCGACCCGCTCGACCAGATCAGGATGCAACTCGCCGGCCGGCAGGATGCCCGTTCCACCGGTCGCGATCCGGATCAGATCTCCGATCGACCTCTTGTAGCTGTCGAGGTAGGCATCGAAGACCGCCGCGACGAAGCACGCACCGCGCTCATGCGGTTCCGTGGCCGAGAGGAACCGCTGCGGCGTCGGTTCGGTACCGATCGCCGAGCGGAGCGCCGCTCCACGTCCTGTCGACTCGCCGAACTCGCGGGCCAACTGGAGCAGCCCACTGTTCTTGCGAAGATCGCTCGACGTCGTTGCGACCGCCTCGCAGACGACATCGCGATGGACGAAATGCTGGAACAACGCGACCAGATCCGCGAAGGCCTCGTGCCAGGCGAACACGTCGGGATTCGTCGGCTCGGCGTAGTACTGGCGCAGCCTGTGCAGGATCGCGTGCGTCACCTCGTGGGCGACGATGTCGGTCGACAGGCAGGTGAAGATGACTTGTCCGGGCAGGTTCGGCCCGGGGTCACGCCGATCGGCCTGGTAGTAACCGAACAGCACGGCGCGCCGTTTCGGGTCGAAGAAGGCGTTGCGTCCCTCGAATGCGTGCGGCACGAGCCGAAGCTTCTGGCTCGACCGCCACCGGAACCGGCGTCCGACGAAGCGCTCGACCCGCTCGATCACGCTGGTCGCCACCGCGTACACGATCTGCTGGTGAGCCCTCGGGTCCCCTTCGGCCGGCCGCAGTCCGTCCTGCGCGAGGACAGCCGGATCGTTGAGGTCCAGCGGTTCGTACCAGACATCCCGGGTCGCGTCGTAGTCGACGACCTGGACCAGGCTGCCGTCCGGACCCGGCAACAGATCGGCCTCGAACGGTACGTCGAGTCCCAGGAATCGACCGGACAGCCGGGTCGACATCGGATCGAACGCGAAGGTTCTCAACTGCCGCCGGTCGGGTGGCCTGATCGTCGGATTGTTCGGCGCCACCGGCGCCGGGTCGCCGGTGGTCGTCATAACTTCGTGAGTGGATTGTCGGGATAAGGCAACGTCCCATCACCGGGAGGCTTTCCGAGGTGGGCGCGCAGACCGGTGTCGCAGATGACGTATCCCCAGTTGATCAACTGTTCCTGGACGTCGTCGTCCATCGCGTTCAGCCGCGTCGGGATCCCCGCAAGCCTCGCCGCTACAGCGGGATCCGACGGCAGCGGGTCGGCCAGCGGGAAGTCGTCCACATGGCTGCGGATGCCGACGTACATGCCGGGGCGGTTGTTGCGGAAGGCATCGATGACCTGACGTTTGCGCAGCGACCTGACCTGGTTGTCGATGACCTTGAGAACGCGGATCGTGTGCCGGGCCCAGTCCACCGGCGGGTCTGCGACCGCACCCAGGTGACCGCCCGCGTCGCTGACCAGGACCGTCTCGTACCGCTTCCAGACCGTCTCCAGCCCGAGGTTGTCGTACACACCACCGTCGCTCAGGCGGATCTCGTTGCGGAACTCCGGCGACGTCAGGTCATTGCCCGGTTGCGTGATCCATTCCTCCCGGTCGAGGTCGACCGTGCAGGGCGAGAGGATCGGCGGGAACGCCGACGAGGCCGCCACCGCGACAGCCAGCGGCAACTCCGGGTTGTTGATGCGACCGACTCGATAGTCGGCCAGATACTGCTTGCTGAATCGCATCAGTACGCCGGACTCCACGTTCGTCGCGTTGATCACGAACGTCGGCTTGTCCGGAAGACCCTGCAGCGTCGTCTGGCCGAACAAGTGCTTACGGAGCGCACGGACGACCCGGTCGGCCACAGAAGTGAACGGAAGCCCGATCCCGGTGAGCACGGCCGGAAGATCCACATGCGTGCTCGCCATCGCACGAATCGGATCGACGACCTGATACACGAACTGCTTGGCCACGCCGGCCTGATCGAACTGCAGTTCGTTCCACTTCATCCCGAGTACGCCGGCCGTGATCGAACCGCCGGACACACTCGAGACACGCTTCAACTCAGGCAGCATCCCGGCCTCGTTGAGACGCCACAGAACACCGACGTGGAACACCATCGCCCGATAGCCACCGCCCGACAGGCACAAGGCGATCCCCGGCTGAGGCTTCCGGGCGGCATCACCAGGAATCCGCCGTACCGGTTCACCAGAAACGTGCACCTCATCCGGTGCCGACGCAGGACCCGCGGCCATCTCGCTCATCGGCCCGCCCTGGTCATTTTCCTGCAACTGTCCGGCCTGCCCACGGGCAGGCCGGAAACACGGCTGTGCGACATGTTTCCCCCTGAAGATCTCCCCTTACCTAGAGCGTCCTCCCGCTCACATCCAATTGCAAGAAGTCACCACAGGGATCGAACAGTGTCAGGACTTGGCGTAGGTCTCGGCTGCGTGGGACTCGAACTCCAGGCCGATCGCGGGCTCGTCACCGACGACCCAGGCGTCGTGCCCAGGCTCGATCAGGTACGCGCTGCCGGCCGCGAGTCGCGCCTTGCTGCCGTCGTCGTGCACGACCTCGATCTCGCCCGAGAGAAGGGTGCCGACATGCCGGACCTGGCAGGACTCGCCACCGACGACGGGACGAATGCACTCCGACCAGCGCCAGCCCGGCTGGAAGGTGATCTTCGCGACGCTGGCGCCGGGAAACTTCACCACGTTGACGACGGTCTTGTCCGGCGTCCTTTGCTCATCGGGTTCGTCGAACGACTTACTGTAAACGGCCATGCTCCGGCCCCCTCGATCGGGAAAGAATCATTTTCGACAATGGCCCAGATCGTCCGCCCTGAACAGCCTCCGCCCCTTATGGCGTCGTTACGGGTCAATCCCGAGGGATGAGACCGGCCAGGTGGGTGGAGGGTGAGAGGCCGGTTCGCTCGGATTCGCAGCCGTCATCGTCATTGCGTTCAACATCAACGCCGTCGAGCTCACCCGGTCCCTCTCCACCGACGAGGCACTCCGTGGATCGGTGGTCGCGCAGGCTGTCGATGCCACCGACTACACGCGGAGCCGGCGACGTGCAACTGGCTGGAGCAGCACGGCCTCAGCGACCCCGGCACGGCCCGAAACCACTCAGCACCTAACCTGCCGCTCTAGTCTCCGAGCAGGGTGCTGCGGGCAGTCTGGGGCGATTCAGACTGATCGCCCAGAACTTGCGATATCGGGTCACCCGGTTTCTTCGGCCGCTCGTAGCGGAGTCGCAAGATGAGGAACACAACCATGCCGACGAGAAGCCCGATGGCGTACCAGCCGAACAAGTTGCCGTCGGCGGGGTCGAAGACCTGGGTCACGACGCCTCCACCCAACGCCGCGATGACGGCGGCGAGATCGGAGACCGACGAGGTGTCCTTTCGCACGAGCGTGCGGTAGGTGATGTACCCGGTGACGATGCCGAAGCAGAGTGCACCCAAACTCATGACCACGATGTTGCCTCCTGTAGTTGCATGCCGGCCGACGTCGCGGCAAGTGCGGGTACGTGCGCCTCGGCACTGCCGAAGCACGTGAAGAGCAGGCCGAGTGGATTGCCCTCTGCCATGAGTTGAGCGCGCCAGTCCCGCAGCCCTTCTCCCACCCCGACGGTCCCCAACGCCGGCACCATCGCCGCGGCCAACGCTCCGGCAAGTCTGGTGTCGATCTTCTCCTCGGTGGCCACGATCGCTGCCGCGCCCGATGCGGTCAGGCTGTTGACGAAGCTGAACACCTCGTCGAGACCGGACGATCCGGTGTCGCAACCAAGCAGGAGAACGATTGGTCGTTGCGGCTGAGTCCATCGTGAGGGGTCGCGCTCCATTCTGGCTTCGCGCAATCCCTCCGTGTCGAGCCAGCGCTCCGCGGCGCGGATGTAGATTCGCGTGCCCGGCGGCTCGTCAGGTTTGGGCGTCTTGGTGAGGTGCCCGACCACCACCAGCACGGCCGGCCTACGCCCCGTCTCCCACATTCGGGGTAGCAGCGAAGTCTCGGCCGCCAGATCCTCGAATCTGGCCTCGCCGAGCTCGGCTGCCAGCTGCTTGACCATGTCGTCCGCCCACGCGTCTCCGGTAACGCCGACCGTGGAAAGGACAGCGGGCGACCCGGGACCTCCCTGCACGGTCTCGACGCACTCGTCCACCTCTCGCTGGCTCATCAACTCTTCGATGACCAGCCGGATGCCCCAGAATCCACGCACGCACACTCCCTTGGTGGTCGGTCCGCAGTCGCACGAGGCTGAACCGTTGCGACCACGGCAGACGGTGGCTTGGGCCATTTCCGCCGGGGTCCTGGGAAGGGACCAGTCGTAGAGCGCGGTCCATGGGAAAGCGAACTGGTGATCGAGGCGCAAGACCTGGACGGTCCCGTGTTCTGCGTTGCGAACACTCTTGAGCATCGCGAGGAATGAGTCCGAGGCATTGGGGTCGTCGTAACGGGAGCCCCACAGCTGGTTTCCGCTTCTGGCGAGCGATTTGACGACTCTGTCGAACGAGCTCGCATCGACGTTCCCGTTGGAGTCTCGATGCTTGAACGCATCAGCCAACTGCGCGCGGAACTGCTGCCGGACGGAGGTGACCAGGGTCTCGGTGAGTGGAAGGGAGTCCCCAGACGTGCCAAACATGATCCTGTGCGTCGCTCGAGAGCTGTCCTGGTTCGCCGCAAGACCGAGCAGTCGCGGCGGTACTGCGTCCAGGTCGCGGAGCTGACTCTGCCGACTGAACTCGAGCTCGGCGCGCAATGCCGGCTGGTCCAGGGTGTAGGTCTCGATGGCGCCCAGCGTCAGATAGAGGGTGAAGGCCTGCACGATGTGCTGGCGGAAAGAGATCAGGACGCGGATTCGGGACGATTGCCGGTGCGGCATGCGGACCCGGAAGGTCACTGGATCGGCAGGGCCGATCCGGCCGAGGTGCAGCTCTTGTGCCGCCGGCCCGTCGATCTGCGCCGAGTCGCTGAACACGGCGACGTCGAGCACGTGGCCTTCGGCTGGGGTAGGCGGCAAGATCGGATCGACCGGCGGGGTGTCGGGGTTCACCAGGTCGGTGGGTGTGTGCAGGCCGATCCCGACGTTGAGGTTGTACGTCTGACCGCGCGCGAGCTTGATCCGCTCGGTGATTTCGTCGAACCGGAAGGGTGAGGGTTGGGTCAAGTCCTCACTGATCCAGATGTTGACGCGCCGGTGCTGCGTGGCGGCGAGATCGTCAACGAGATCTGGCTCGCGAAGGATCGCCTCCGCCGCGGCCTCCATGGCCCGCAGGTCGGGCTCGGCCACCGCCCGCGCCGCATCCGCTCGCGCCATCTCGGACAGGCCGGAGGACTCGCGCATGAAGTTGTTGCGCGCCTGTCGAACGAGCTCTGCTGCCCGATCCACGAGCTCCGAGGACCGCACACCGGCCTCCAGGGCCGCCCGATCCGCCAATGCCCCGACCGAGAAGTAGCGCTGTAGATCGTGAGTGCTGTCCTGAAACTGCTCGAAGGCAGTCGACAGTCTGAGGCGGTCCAGCCCCGGAGGGGACGTGTAGAGCGAGTACGCGGGCGGAAGGCCATCTGCGTCCCGCAGCGACCTGGCGGCAGTTGCCGTAGCCTCGTGCAGCGGAAGATCGTGGCTGAATTCGCGCAGCAGTGCCAGCAGGAAGTTCGTGCGGTCGGCCGCCTCCCGTGGTTGGAAGGTGAGCACCGAGATCCCCGCAGGGAGCGCTTCGGGCTGGATCAGGCCGCTGCCGCGGCCATCGCTGTCCTCCGCGACAATGAGACGCGGAGCTGCGGGGCTCCGCATGGCCGGCAGCGACCGCAGCAGATCGAGAGCAGATGTGATCAGAACATCTGCGGGATCGATTGGCATGAGCAGTGGAGATGGAGCAGGCCGAACCCGAATCGCGTACTCCACCTCGGTTGGCAGCAGACCGCCTAGCATGCGGGCAACGCCGGCGGTCAACTCGTTCTGATCCGGCAGCGTGGTGACCACATCGAACGGCAGCCTGAAGGGCGTCCCGGTCTGCTCTCGCGTCAGGTTCGCTACGACGCTTCGTGTTGCGCTGAGCCCGACCGTCTCGAGCACCGATCGGGTCAAACCCTCGTAGGCTGGATGCCATGGCAGTCCGGTCGGTACGTCGAACAACACCGCGAGGGCGGTCGAATAGACGCGGCCGTCGGCATCACGCCGTACGGTGGGGAGATCAGCGGCAAGCCCGAGAAGCATCCGGGTCGCCCGTACCGGCCACATCACCGTCGAAATGGACGTAACCCCAGGCCAAGCATCACCGATGCCTGCCACCGGCAGGACTTCCCAACCGCGTCTGATCCCAGATCCATGGGGACCCCCTGGTGCCGCCACGCGGCGGCCGCGACTGTCGTCGTACCCGATGTAGAGCGCACCCTCCCACATCACGTAGGTAAGACGCGCCCACTTCGAGCCCTCAGCCACGGCCCTCACCGCCACTCGCGTGGAATGGCCCGTTTGCAGGCATGCGAACAACAGCCTGGTTCGGCATGGTTTCCCCCCTTGCCGGAATTCCCGTTGCCTAGAGGGTGCTCCTGAGACCGCGGCAATGCAAGACGGCGTACGTCGGTCAGGTGCAGGTGGGGCGGGTGCGGTGGTGGTGGGAGTGGGCGGCGATTGTCAGGGCGGTTCCGAGGGCGGTGAAGGCCGTGCCGCCGAAGAGGATCATGGCCGCCAGACCGTTGGGCGTGAAGGGTGCGGGATCGGTGTCGGTGGGGGCGATGCCGGTCAGAGCGAATGTGCCCCAGATGGTCAGCGGTACGCCGTACAGCGTGAGGCTCACCGCCGCGGTGGCAGCGGGGAACAGCAGGAGCCAGCGCGGGGCGCTCGCGGTGTGCAGGAGCAGGAGGATCAGGGCGGCTCCGGCGATCGCGGCGAGGACGGTGATGTCGATTCCGGCTCGTGAAAGCTCGCGACTGAGCCAGGACTGGTCGCTCGTCGACGTCGTGGCGGTCCACTCGGTCGCAGTCACGCCCAGCGCGGATCCGCCCAGCATCCAGACGGACTTCACGGTTGCCCAAGGCAACAGGAGCAGAAGGAGGAGGTACGCCGTACGCCGGGTGCGCGGTGCTGACGGGCGCGGCCTGGGGCGGATCAGCGGTGACTCGGGACGCAGCGGAAGCGGATGGTGACGGCCGCAGCGCGGGCACCGGGATCGGCGGCGACGCGACTGCACCTGGGCAGTCGAGCTGAGCAGGACCGCACCGACGAGAGCCACCGACTGGGAGATCAGTGCGAGCGGACGCTCAATGGCGCCGGACGCAACGATTCCCACAGCACTCAGAACGAGACCGAAAGTACCCATCGCGGCAGTCGCAGTCGCGAAGACGAGGCCACCGACTGCGATCCTCGACACCGATCGCGCCAACACCAGCGCGGCGGCGCAACCGATCGCCAGCACGACCGAAATCGCCGTGGCGACGGCCGGTCCGCCCGCCGGGTCGCCCTCGACGTTCGCGATCGGAAAGCCTCGGCGCCCACCGGCGATCCAGTAGCAGGCCATGGCGCCGTACACCACGGCCCACGTCCGTGCAGCGGTGCCGACCCACTCCGGCCACCGGCCAAAACGTCCGACCATGCTTGCAGCATTGCCTCACCACGGCCGCGCGACATCACCCTGTAGAGGGATCGGGTTCCATCGATCGGGTGAAGTGTCGGCTAAGAGGTCGGCGGGCGGCGGGACTGGGTGGTTTGGCGGAGTACTGACCAGGCGTCGGCTACTGGGCCTACGTGGGTGAGTTTGTCGGGGTTGAGGACGGTGGCGATGGTTTGGATGTGGCCGTCGCGGATGTCCAGGGTCCAGGTGTTGATGACGTTGCCGTCGCGGTCGCGGAGGATGGCGCCAGGTTGGCCGTTCAGGGCGTGGGGTTCGACGGTGCCGCCGATCCGGGTGAAGGGCGTGACCAGGGAGACGAGTAGGCGGGCCACCTTGTCGGCGCCGGTGATGCCGGTCCCCCACTGTGGGGCCTTGCCGCCGCTGTCGCTGACCATGCGTACGTCGGCTGCGAGCAACTCCTGCAGACTGTCGACGTCCCCTTCGCTGAAGGCGTCGAAGAAACGCGAGGCGAGTACGTCGCGCTCGGCGCGGTCGGCCTCGAACCGGGGCCGGCCGGCGTCCATGTGACGCCGCGCCCGCACCGCGAGCTGACGGCACGCCGCCTCCGACCTCTCCACCGCAGAAGCGATCTCCGGAAAGCCGAACCCGAACACGTCACGCAGCACGAACACCGCGCGCTCGAGCGGACTCAGCCGCTCGAGCAAGAGCAGGGCTGCCATCGACAACGAGTCGGCCAGCTCCGCCGCGCGCTCCGGATCCTGGTACGGATCCGCCAGCAGCGGCTCAGGGAACCACGGACCGACGTACGTCTCCCGCCGGACACGGGCCGACCGCAGTACGTCGATCGAGATGCGAGTCACCACCGCGGACAGGAACGCCTTGGTCGAGGCGGGCGCTGTCGGCGAGGATTCCCAACGCAGCCAGGTCTCCTGGACCGCGTCCTCTGCCTCGCTCACGCTGCCGAGGAGCCGATAGGCGATCGAGAACAGCAGCGGTCGCAGCTCTTCGAACTCCTCGGCACGCGTCATGCCAGCTCTTCCTTGAAGCCCTGCCGCCAGGACGGGTAGCGCAGTTCCCAGCCGAGCTCCCGTTTGGCCTTGGCGTTGGAGAACCCGCGGCCCTCCGTCATCATCATCACCGCCACGTCCCCGGCCAGTGGCCGGGCGAGCCAGGTGGGGAACCGCATCGGCCGCTTCGCTCCCGCGGACTCGGCCAGGTAGGGCAGCCACACGTTGGCCGGCGCCGGCTCGTCGTCGACGATGTCGAACACACCTCTGGCCTGCCGCTCCACAGCCAGGACTGTAGCGCTTGCCGCATCGTCGAGGTGCACCCACGAGCAGTAGCCGTCGCCTCCCCCGACGACCGGGAACTGCCGCTTACGCACGGGTTCGACCAGGTCGTCCATGGCACCGGGTCCGTAGAACCAGCCGTACCGCAGTACCGCGCCGCCGGCCTTGACCACCACGTCCTCGACGTGACCGATCGCCGCCATCCCGGGCTCGGCCGGCGTACCCGTCATCGGGTCCACCGGGTCCTGCTCGGTCTTCACCCAGCCGCCAGTACGGATTCCGTTCCAGGCGCCGTACCCCTGCGCGACGAAGTTGGTCACTCCGGTCGCCTCGGCGGCGGCGAGCAGGTGGTCCGTCCCCTCGGTCCGCAAGCGGTTGGTGCCGGCGAACCACCGATCCATGTGCTTCATGTCGGGCTTGCCCGCGTGGGCCACCGAGATCGCGGTCATCTGGTGCACGATCGCCTCGGGCCGGGCCTTCGCCACCGCCTCACCGACCGACGCGGCGTCCAGCCCGTCCATCACGACCGCCTCGGCACCGAGCTTCTCCAGCAAGCCCAGCTTCGCCGAGCCCGTGGTGGTAGCCGTCACCTGGTGTCCCCGCGCCACCAGCTGCGGTACCAGCCGCCGCCCGAGCACCCCGGTTCCACCTGCCACGAACACCCGCATGATCATCACCTTTCCGACTTCAGGACTGTTCCTCAAGCCCGAGACGAGACAGTCCGACCGGCTGTGACATGCCCTGTGGGGTGGCGCTCGTCACGTCGCCGGGCTGTCACGGAGATCGATGCCGTCGGCATCTGGTGGTCGTTCACAACAGCCGAAAGAACGGAAACACACCATGAGCAAGGTTTGGTTCGTCACTGGTTCGTCACGCGGACTGGGACGCAGTTTCGTCGAAGCCGCCCTGTCCCGGGGCGACAAGGTGGCTGCGACCGCGCGGAAGGTCGAAACCCTCCATGACCTGGTCGTCAAGTACGGCGACGCGGTTCTCCCGCTCGAGCTGGACGTGACCAGCAAGGCCGCGGTCTTCGGGAGCGTGGAGCAGGCACGGCAACACTTCGGCCGGGTCGACGTGATCGTGAACAACGCGGGCTACGGCCTGTCCGGCGCCGTCGAGGAACTGGCCGAGCAGCAACTGCGCGATCAGTTCGAGACCAACTTCTTCGGCGCGGTGTGGGTCGTCCAGGCCGCGGTCCCCCACCTGCGCGAGCAGGGCGGCGGGCACATCATCCAGATCTCCTCGGTCGCCGGCGTCTCCGGGTTCCCACTCGGCGCCGCGTACTGCGCCTCCAAGTGGGCCCTCGAAGGCCTGAGCGAATCCCTGGCCCAGGAGGTCGCCGGCTTCGGCATCAAGGTGACCCTGGTCGAGCCCGGCGGCTACGCCACCGACGGCAACGCGGGCGCCGACCACGCTCAGCCTGATCCGCGGTACGACGGTCTGCGCGAGACCTTCGCGGCGTACGCGAAGACGCTCGACCTCGGCGACCCGGCGGCCGCGGGCCAAGCGATCCTGAAGCTCGCCGACGCCGACAACCCACCACTGCGAGTCTTCTTCGGCAACCAGGGCAACGCGATCGCCCAACAGGTGTACGCCGACCGCCTCGAGACCTGGTCCGACTGGCAGGACCTCGCATTGGAGGCCCATGGCCGTACCCCCTGAGGGGTGTGCCGACTGACCCCGTTGGGAGGACGTACGTCGTACCGTCCGACGCCTACCTTCCTTGCATCAGACGCAAGGAGGAGGGGCCATGCAGACAACAACAAGCCCGACACAGACCGGTGTGCCTGCGATCCCGCAGTACTCACGCGGAATGGTGCTCGCGGTCTGGGCCGCGGCCGCCGTACCGATGGCTGTCCTGGCCTGGGTGGTGGCCCCGGCGATCGCGGGCGACGGTGCGTCCTCCAGGCGGTTCTTCATCACGCTGCTGTCGGCACTGACGTTCGGACTGCTGTGGCAGGCAGTTCTGGTCGTGATCCTGCTGCTGCGCGAACGACGCGACCCGTCGTGGACCAATGTCCGTGACCGCCTGTGGCTGCGACCACCACAGACAGCATCGAGGCGCGGCGGCCGGCTGTGGTGGTGGGTCCTGGTCTACGCTCTGGCCCTCGCGGCGCTGGACATGCTGCCGTTCGGGCCGAGCGGGCCCGACGGGCGAAACTTCGGTCACTTCCTCGAGTCCAGCGCCGGGCAGGCGACGTTCCATCACGCTTGGTGGCTCTACGCACTGGTCGCGTTCGAGCTGTTCCTGAACACGGTCATCGGCGAGGAGTTGCTGTTCCGCGGGCTCCTCCTGCCGAGGATGGGCAAGGCGTTCGGGCGGGCGGACTGGATCGTGAACGGCGTGCTGTTCGGCGTCTACCACCTGCACGAACCGTGGGTGATCCCGAACGCCATCGCGACCGGGTTCCTCACGGCGGGACCGAGCAAGAGGTATCGCAGCTCACTGATGGGAATCGCCATCCACTCGGTAGAGTCGGTGTTCTTCCTGGTGGTGTTGCTGCCCATGGTGATCAGCTAGCCGAGGGGTGCCATGAACTCCTCTCGATCGATGGTCCGGCGTCTCGCCCGCCTCCGTGCGGTCCCGGCGCCGGTCGTCGACGCCGCCATCGCCGTCGTCTTCGTCGCGGTGGTCGTGGTGGACCGGACCCAGCAACCTGTCGCCGGTGGGGCGGCCATGGTCGTCCTGTCCGTCGTCCTGACACTGATGATCGCGGGCGGTCTCGTCGTACGACGTTCCTTCCCGCTGGCCGGGTTCGTCGCCGGGACCGTGGGGTTGTCGGTCGAAGCGCTGGCCGGCATCAGCAGCGCGGTGTCGCCGTACGCCAACCTGATCGGGATCTACTCGCTGGGCCTGTACGCCACGAGGCGGCGCGCCCTGCTCGGACCGCCGATGGCCGTCGTCGGTACGGCGATCTACTTCGCCGGCAACCCCGATGCCGCGGCCTTCGAGGGAGTGGGCGTGCTGTTCTCCTGGATCGCCACCTGGGCGGTCGGCTACAGCAATGCCCGGCGGCGTGAGGAGCAGGAGCGCGCCCGGCGTGCGACCCGGCAGCAGGCAATCGCCGAAGAACAGATCAGGGTGGCACGCGAGCTGCACGACGTGGTCGGCCACACGGTGAACCTGCTCATCGTCCAGGCCGGCGCGGCCAGACTGCTACTGGACACCGACCCGGCCAAAGCCCGCGAGCTTCTGGCCGGGATGGAGCAGACCGGTCGGGACTCTCTCGCAGATCTGGACCAGGCGCTCGGCAACCTGCGCCCGGCGCCGCATCCCGCCCCCGGTCTGGCGCAGATCCCCGACCTGGTGGACCGACTCACCGACGCCCGGTCCGAGTGGTCCTGAGCCTCGACCCGGCGCTGCAACTTCCCCGCACGCTGGATCTGTCGGCCTACCGGATCGTCCAGGAGGGACTGACCAACGTCCTCAAGCACGCCGCCCCGTGCGCCGCCACAGTCGACGTTCATCGAGACGGTGACGCCGTCGTGGTCGAGGTCGCGGACGACGGGCCGGGACTGCCCGACCAGCACGTTCCCGGACGTGGGCTCCTGGGGATCGCGGAGCGGGTCTCGCTCTGCGGCGGCGTGCTGGAACAAGGCCGTGGTTCGGAGCGCGGGTTCACTTTGAGGGCGGTGCTTCCGCTGCCATGACGATCCGGGTACTGCTCGCCGACGACGACGCCCTGCTCCGCGCGGGACTGGCCGTCGTCCTCGGAACCGCGCCGGACCTCGACGTGATCGCCGAAGCCGAGGACGGGTTGCAGGCGGTGGAGCTCTGCCGCGAGCACGCGCCGGACGTCGTACTGATGGACGTCCGGATGCCCGGCATCGACGGGATCGAAGCCACCCGACGCCTGGTCGCGACCAGGCCTGACTCCCGGATCCTGATCCTGACGACGTTCCAGTACGACGAGTACGTGTGGGGCGCACTGCGCGCCGGGGCCAGCGGCTTTCTCCTCAAACGCACCTCGCCCGAACGCCTCATCGACGCCGTCCGCACGATCGCCGCCGGCGAGGCCCTCCTCGACCCCGCCGTCACCCGAGACCTCATCCACCGCTTCGTGTCGGGCCAGCCCGGGACCTCCGCCGAGGCTGAGGTCCTCACGGTCCTGACCGACCGCGAACAACAGGTCCTCGCCCTCGTCGCCGACGGCCTGTCCAACGACGAGATCGCCGACCTGCTGGTCATCGCCGAATCCACCACCAAGACCCACGTCAAACGAATCCTCGCCAAGATCGGCGCCCGCGACCGAGCCCAAGCCGTAGTCTTCGCCTACCGCAGCGGCCTCGTCAGCCAGCAGTAGGTGGAAGCCGCCCGTGTCCCGGTGTCCGCCGCGGTGGGTGGACGGGACCTATGGGACTGGCGAGTGGGCTGGGAGGGCGTTGAAGGGGAGGCCGCTGGACTCGGATTGGCAGATGGATTGGAGTTGGGTGTAGAGGGCGGCAACTGTGTCGGGTTCGGTGGACCAGAGATTGGTGGTTTCGGTGGGGTCGGTGGACAGGTCGTAGAGCTGGCCATCAGGGTGGTCGGCGTCCCAAGCGGGGTTGGCGTGGGCCTTGCCGGAGCCGGCGCTGAACAGGGCGCTGATCGACGGTTCCGAGAAGCCGCCGCCCGAGCCGGGCGCGAAGATCGCCTTCCACCGGCCGGAGCGGATCGCGAAGCGGCCGCCGAGGCTGTGGTGGACCACCGGCCGGTCCGCCGGCAACGACTCTCCTCGGGTCAGTGCGCCGAGCAGGTCCTGACCGTCCTCGGCGGCTCCGTCCGGAAGCGCCGTACCGGTCGCGGCCGCGACCGTCGGAAGGACGTCGGTGAGACAGATCGGGGCCTCGAGCAACGAACCCGCCGGGACGCGGCCCGGCCAGAAGGCGATGAACGGCTCGCGATGGCCGCCGTCCCACAGGTCGCCCTTCTGGCCGCGCCAGTCACCATTGGGACGGTGCTGCGCCATGTCGCCGTCGTCGTCGAAGATCATCGGCGCACCGTTGTCGCTGGTGACGATGACCAACGTGTTCTCGGTCTCGCCGCGCTCGGCGATCGCCTGCAGTACTTCACCAACAGCCCAGTCGACCAGACAGACGGCATCCGTCCGGTCCCCCAGTCCGGAGCGACCACGGATGAAGTCCGGTGGCACACACGGCCGGTGCGGCGCCGAGGGCGCGACGTAGCACAAGTACGGCGTACCGGGCTCGATCCCCCGCAGCCAGTCGACAGCCTCGCCGACGAACCGTACGTCGGCTTCGTCCTCGCGCCAGCCGTCGACCTGCAGCCCGGGGCGCTGCTCGGTCAGGTAGCTCTCCTTCTCCCGGTCGGGCACCCCGACAGTGCGATCGTCGGAGATGAAGGCGTACGGCGGCATGTCCAGCGACCCCGCGATCCCGAAGAACCGGTCGAATCCCAGTTCGGTCGGCCCACCGGTGACCGCTGCGCTGTAGTCGATGTCGCGCCCGAAGTCGGTGTCGACGTCGTCATGCAGCACCGCTCCAGGCGCGAACGCATCCCGGACCGACCCATCGCGATGTCGCCAGCCAAGGCCCAGGTGCCACTTGCCGAAGGCACCGGTCGTGTACCCGGCGTCGCGCAGCACGCTTGCCATCGTCGGCCGGTCCGGCTCGATCAGCGCCGGACCGTGTCCCATCAGCACGAAGTTCTTCAACGGCCCGCGCCACGCGTAGCGTCCGGTCATCAGGGCGTACCGGCTCGGCGTGCAGACCGCGGAGGCCGAGTGACAGTCGGTCAGCCGAGCACCGCCGGCAGCGAGCCTGTCGATGTTCGGGGTCGGGATGGCCGAGCCGTAACAGCCGAGGTCCCCCCACCCCATGTCATCGGCCAGTACGACGACCACGTTCGGTCTCACGGGGTTCCTCTCATCGATGCGAGCAGGGGGCATGCGCGCTCTTCACGATCCGGACCTGATCGGTCGTCGCCGGATCGATCTGGAAGTTGCCGTCGGCAGCGTTCGCCACACACGTGCCGTTCATGGCGACGTTCATCAGCGTCACGTCGGAGACCCGGTGATCGGGATCCCCACCGGTGAAGACGTTCGGCATCGTGAACGGCGTCTGCGCGGTGATGTCGCGGAACACCAGGCCGGAGAGCTGGCCGAACCCGAGCGCCGGGTCGTACCACTTCGGGTGCTTCTCCAAGATGATGTAGAACAACCGCCAGTTCGCGTCCTCCACCCGGATGTCCTCGAACAGGAACCTCTGCAGGTGCCCAGGAGTGGCGTGCCGGGCCCGGAAGATCGCTTGCGGCGACAGCCAGTAGTGCTCGGCGTGAATGACGTCGTTGTCGTAGACGTGGAAGTCGGCCTGGTCGGTGAGGATGTTCCAGCTGATCATGAACGGCGCCCCGTTCTCGAGCTGCCAGACGACGTTGTCCCGGATCACCGAGTCGCCGGTCATCGGCTTCAGCGCGTCGTCGTTCACCTTGCAGAAGTTGCCCTCGACCAGGCTCGCCGCACCGGCCCAGATGCAGTCGGTGCTGTACCACCAGCTCATCACCTTCAGGTTGTGCACGGTGATGTGGTCACCAAGCACCCGCACGTTGAATCGCGGGCCGTTGACGAAGGTCAGTCCGTCGACCACCACGTTGCTCGAGTTGGACGACCCCGTCGAGCAGGCCGCGTGCGGAGGCTGACCGGGATCGTGACAGTCGATGTCGATCAGCCCGGGCTGGTTCTTGTTGGCGTCCTGATCGCCGGTGTCGAGGTACGTCCCGTCGATGACGCCGCGGCCACGGATCACCACGTTGTGCACGCCGAGACCCTTGAAGGTCCCCTGCACCCACGCGCCACCCGCGACGTACACCGTCTGGTTCGAGTGCAACTGCACAGTGCCGAGCTGATGCAGTCCGGGACCGAGGTACAGGACGTTGGGATCCTGAGCCGGCGGTACGTCGACCTCGGGCGGATTCGCGAACACCAGCATCGGATGCAGCACCGGGTTGGTCGTGTTCGGCGTGAACTCCACCGAGACGTTGGCGGCTTGCGCCAGGGTGAACGAGCAGGTGCTGCCGGAGAAGTGCGTGCGGATCCGGGCGGACTCGGGCCGCACCAGACAGCCGGTCGCCGTACCGCTCAGCTTGTGCACCTCGACCGTTACCGGCCCGGCGAACGAGAACGACGTCCAGGACGTGTCCTTCTCCAGGTTGGTGTCGGTCTTGCGCGCCGCGACCTGGTAAACGAAGGAGCTTGTACTCCGTCCCCGCTGGCCGAGCGTGACGGAGTACTGATCGGAGACCGGGCTGCCGGCCGCCGGTGGGTACGTCGTCAGCTGCGGCCTTGCCTGGTGGTCGGCCTCGATCGAGCCGTACGGGAGCTTCGCACGTTCGCGAGCCAGATCGCGCAGCATCGTGTCGGTGGTCCGGGTGATCTGGTCCGCGAGTTGTTCCACCTGCGGCAGCGGGCCGTCGATCGCCTGGCTGCCACCGCCCTGGTCGTACTCCGTCCCGACGTACTGCGGGCCGGGCTGCGCCCCGGCCGGCGCGGCCGCGATCAATCCTGCGACCGAGACGAGCGCGGCGACCACGCGTGCGAGCTTCATCATGCCTCACCTCTCGACGACGACAGCACGGTCTCAGCCGAAGCGACGCTGGAACTTGGCCTCGGGGTCCCACTCGTTCAGGCCCGGGCACCCGAACGCGGGCGCGAGCACGTAGTGGTCGTAGGTCTCGACCAACCGGTCCCGCAGCAGCGTGTGGTGGCGCCGGAGCTCGTCCACGTGCTTCTCGCTGTCGACCAGGTTGGTCATTTCGTACGGGTCTTCCTCGAGGTCGAAGAACTGCCAGGGCTTTCCACCGTGGGCGTCGCCGAGCACCGTGTACTTGTAGCGACTGGTCCGGAAGCCGCGCCACGTCTCCTCATGGAACGGCATCCCCGGCCGCATCTCCGCGACGAACTCGAGCAGCACGCCCTCGCGGTCGAGCCCGGTCTCGTCGCCGCGGGCGAGCGCCGACAGGTCCAGCCCGGGCTTCGGATCGCGCGGTACGACGCCGGCCAGTCCGAGCAGGGTCGGGAACAGATCCTCGGTGCTGACCGGATCGGCCACCACCGACGACGCGATGCCCGCACCGGACAGGATCAGCGGGACTCCGAGCGACTCCTCCCACGGACGCTGCTTCGCCAGCAGACCGTGGCAGCCGAGCAGTTCGCCGTGGTCCGCGGTCAGACCGATCACGGTGTTGTCCAGCTGACCGGTCTCGCGCAGGGCGCTGACCAGGCGCCCGACGTTGTCGTCGAGGTTCTCGATCATCGCGTAGTAGACCCGCAGGTCGTCGATCAGGTCCCGGCCGTGCGGTCCGCGCTTGTTGTAGTCCTTGCCGACGTCAACGTTCTCCCGCAGGACGATCTCGCGGTCCTTCCAGCGCTCGACGTACTCCGGTGGCGCGGTGAAGATCGGGTGCGGCGGCTCCACCGACAGCACCGTCGCCCACGGCTTGTCCGACGGCGTGCGCAGGTCGGCGATCGCGAGGTCGAACAGGCCGTCGGTCTGGAACCCGTCGATCTTGTGGGCCTGTGGATCGTCCTCGTTCCAGTAGTAGGTGTCCCACGGGTCGTTGCAGATGTCGAAGCCCGCGAACCGCTGGAACCGGCCCTGGTGCGGCCGCGGCACCTGGGTCCGCGACGTCTTCACCACGGTGTGGCCCGGGTAGTGGCCGAAGTTCCCGTACAGATGCCACTTCCCGTAGAGGGCCGTCTGGTAGCCGGCCCCGTTCAGCTCGTCGGCGAGGGTGCGCTCGGCCGGCGACATCCGCCACTCGATCGACGGGATGAACCGGGTGTGCGCGTACTCCCCCGTCATCAGCGAGAACCGGTACGGGACACAGACCGGGTACGTCGAGCTCGCGGCGTCGAAGCGAGTCCCGGCCGCCGCCAGCGCGTCGATGTTCGGCGTCGCGACGTTCGGGTCGCCATACGCGCCGAGGGCCTGGCGGCGCAACTGGTCGGCGACGATCAGGACGAGGTTCGGACGGGTGTCGGGTGACGTCACTTGAGTCCTCCTGCGGTGAGACCGCTGACGAATCGGCGTTGCAGTACGAGGAACAGCAGCACGACCGGGCCGAGCATGAAGATCGCCGCGGCGCTCGTCATCCCCCAGTCGGTCGAGTGCTGGTCCTGGAAGGCGAGGAAGCTGGTCGCCACCGGGCGCAGCTTCGGGTCGTGGATGAAGGTGATCGCCCAGAAGAACTCGTTCCAGGACCACAGCGCCACGATCAGCGCGACGGTCAGGAAGCCCGGCCAGGCCAGTGGCAGCACGACCCGGCGGGCGATCTGCAGGTCGGACGCGCCGTCCAGCCGGGCCGCCTCGGTGTAGTCCTTCGGGATCTTCAGCAGGAACGATCTCAGCAGCAAGGTGGCGAACGGCGCGTCGGTGGCCCAGTAGATGACGATCAGCCCGAACAGGTTGTCGACCAGGTGCAACTGGGTCCAGAGGAAGAACAGCGGCACCAGGAACAACTGCACCGGCAGCGCACTGCCGAGGAACAGGTACCCGACCACGATCCCGCTCCCCGGCACCTGCAGATGACTGAGCGCGTACGCCGCGAGGCCGGCGATCAGGCAGGTGCCGAGGACGGCACCGAGGCAGATGATCGCGCTGTTGCGCATGGTGGTGGCGAAGTCGCCGCGCGTCCACGCCTCGGTGAAGTTGTCCAGGCTGAGCGAGGTCGGCGGTGCCAGCGGGTTGGTGCCGATCTCCGCGTTGTTCTTGAACGCGTTGAACACCACCGCGACCAGTGGGCCGATCGCGAACAAGGCCAGCACGATCAGCACGATGTACGCCCCTGCGCCCGCACCGGAATGGCGGGACCGTCTCGGACTGGCGGCCGGCGGGCGAGGCGTGCGGGTGGTGGTCGCCGGGTCGATGACGGTGGTGGTCACTCGTCCTCCCATCCCTTCTTGCGCAGGTACTGGTAGACGGCCAGGATCCCGGCGGTGATCGCGGTCATCGAGAGTCCGAGTGCGGCGGCGTACCCGGCGGAGTACTCGTTGAAGGCCTGCTTGTACATCAGCGTCGAGACCACTTCGCTGGAGCCGGCCGGACCGCCCTGGGTCATGATGAAGATGTAGTCGAACGCCTTGAGCGTCCAGATCACCGTCATCAGGATCACGAAGATCATCGTCGGGCGGATGCCGGGCAGCGTGACCGAGAGGAACTGCTGCCACTTGCCGGCACCGTCGACGCTGGCCGCGTCGTACAACTGCGGGTCGATGCCCTGCATCGCGGCGAGGAAGATCACCGCGAGGAAGCCCCAGAAGTGCCAGTCGACGACGAAGTTCACGCTGACCAGCGACGTGGCGGTGTCACCGAGCCAGGAATGATCGATGCCGAACTGGTGACCGATCCCGCTGGTCGGTGACAGCAGCATCTTCCAGACCGCTGCGTTCACCACACTGGCCACGACGTACGGAATGAAGTAGAGCGCGCGGAACAGGACCTGGAAGCGGCGGACCTGGCTGAGCAGGTAGGCGCCCAGCAAACCCATTGCCATCGGCACCGAACCGAACAGCACGAACCAGATCACGTTGTGCAGCAGGGCCTGATGGACATCGGGATCGGTGAAGGCCTTGGTGTAGTTCTCCAGGCCGATGAACTCGGCCGGCCCGAGCCCGGACCAGTCGGTCAGCGAGTAGTACACCGTCGCGATCGACGGACCGAGCACCACCACCAGGTTGAGCACCAGCAGCGGTGCCAGGAAGGCCCAGCCGATCACCGCCGACCGGCGCCGCGCACGAGCGGCGCCGGGCGCCCGTACGGCGGTGCCGGCGACGGCCGTCGTCATTTGGCCGGGCCCTGGGCAGGCAGGGCGGGGATGGTGCCGTCGGCCTTCTCCTCGGTGAAGAGCCGGTCGAGTTCCTTGCAGTAGTCGGCCGCCTTGATCTTCTTGGTCAGCACCTGCTCGAGCCCCTCGTAGACGTACACGTCCGTCTTCGGTGGCCACCAGGTCCACGTGACGTACCCGTAGTCACCCGTCGAGACCGCCTTGTTCAGCGAGGTCAGCACGCGGGCCGAGCGAGGGTCGATCTTCTTCGGGATGTCAGCGTCGGCGAAGTCGATCGGGATGTTGTACGTCGCCGGTACGTCGGCCATCCGCTGCAGGGCCGCGCCGCGGTCACCGTAGTACCAGTTCATGAAGGTCGCTGCGGCGTCCTTGTTCTTGCTGGCCTCGTTGATCCCGAGCGAACCGCCGATGCCCAGTTCGAACAGCGGGTACTTGACCTCGGACCGCAGCGCCGGGATCGGCATCCAGTCCCACTCGTTGTCGTTCTTCGCCTTGGCACCGAAGTACTGGCCGACCTGGCTCATGAACCAGCCGCCCTGCGGGATCATCGCGACCTTGCCCTTGCCGAAGTTCGCACCGATCTCTTGCGAGGGAACGGCGAAGTACTTGTCGACGCCGCCGGCCAGCCAGCCCTTGTCGAAGTAGCTCTGCACCAGTTCGACCGCCTCGACGAAGACCGGGTCGGTGAACTTGATGTCGCCGGACAGCGCCTGGTGCAAGGCGTCCGGACCCGAGTAGTGGTTCCAGAACACCGTCATCAGCCACTCGCCGGCGGCCTTCCAGTCCACGTTGGAGGAGCCGAACGCGGTGATGCCCTGGCCGTGCGCCTCGGCCGCCAGCGCCTCGAGCTCGTCGCGGTTCGTGGGCTGCTTCCAGCCCTTCGACGCGAACAGCGTCTTGTTGAAGTAGAGCATCATCGTGTCCACCCGCATGGGCAGCGCGAACAGCTTGTCCTCGGTCGTGAACGCGTTCATCGCCCAGGCCGACAGCTTGTCCTTCCAGCCGTACTTGTCCGCGTACGGCGTCAGGTCCGCAAGCGCATGCGCCTTGCTCCAGGCCAGCGTCTGCGTGGCCGACGGACCACGGACGACATCCGGCCCGGACCTGGCCTGCAGGGCGGTCTGCACGAGCCGGCGCAGGTCGTCGCCCTTGTAGTAGGTCGTGTTCAGGTCGACCGAGGGATTGGCCTTCTCGAACAGGGCGGCGACCTGCTCGTTGAAGTACTTCTGGTTCGCGTCGCCCTGGATGTCGAGCCACAGGTCGACCTTGCCGCTGCCCGAGCCGGCCCCACTGTCGTCGCTGCCTCCACAAGCGGTGAGGACACCGGGCGCGGCGATGGCAGCCGCGCTCAGGCCCGCACCGGTCAGGAAACGGCGGCGGCTGAACGGATGTGCGGTCATGATTCCTCCTCGCGGGAGATGGGTGTGATGCGGACCTCTTGGGTCGCCGTCCGGCCCTCGGTGACCACCAGCGCGACGCCGCCGCAGTCGTACGTGGGGTCGGTGAGGTCGAACAGAGCCTCGCCGTCGACGGCGGCGACGAGCCGGTCGCCGTCCACCGTGAGGGCGAGCTGATAGGTGTGGCCGTACTCCCAGTCGAACGCGCGGCTGGCGAGCACAGCGTGGTGGCGGACGAGGCGGACGGTGTTCCGGTCGGCCAGTTCGACCGCGTAGTACCGCTGCAGCCCTTGGACCCGAGCCGCGATGCCGGCCGAGGCCGCCAGGTGTGGAGTCACATCGGCGGTGACGGTGTAGTTCTGCCAGTCCCTTGATCCCTGGCTGAGTAGGCCGGTACCCCGGTTCTGCACGATGCGGAACGGCTCCGGCCAATGGCCGTCCCAGCGGTCGACCGCGCGCAGCCAGGCACGACGCCAGACGGTTCCGGCCACCGGTCGTGTGAAGGTTACGTCGGGTGCGCCGTCCCAGGTCAGGCGGTCCAGCTGGACGGTGCCCGAAGTCGTTAGACCGACAGCCGCGACCGGCTGGCCACCGAGCTCCGGCACGGTGAAGGCCAGATCCGCGGACTCGCCCGCGGACAAGGTGGTCCCCGGTCCGGACACGGTGCGCAGTTCGTCGTTCTCGTCGTACGCCGTGATCGTCAGTCGCACCTCGGCGTCGTCCGTGGCGTCGACGTGCGCCGTGACCGTCTGCCCGGTGTAGAGAGTGGGGCTCGCGAGCAGGCCGTAGATCGGCATGTCCAGCGCCTCGGGCGGGATGAACGTCGGCGTACTGACCGTCGTCGCATCCGGCACAGTCAGGCAGGCGTCGTGGTTCACGACCTGACCGTTGCCCTCAGCAATGGTGAAGCCCTGCACCGAGCCAGGGAAGGCGAAGTGGAACCGGGCGCCGTCCTTCGGGACCACCGGTTGCTCACCGGCCCAGGTCCGTCCGTGCCCGGCGAGAGTCAGGGCCTCACGCGCCGCGTCGGTGATGCAGGATCCACCGTCGGCGGCCGGCAGGTAGAGGCGGTCGGCGATCGGGCCACGCCAGTCCGGGCCGGCGTCGAGACCGGCCAGCCCACCTCGGACGCCGCAGATCGCTCCGACATTGCCGGCGTTCGAGTCGGTGTCCCAACCGGAGGTGTTGACCACCGTCATCGCCTGGGCGAACTCACCGCCACTGTGCGCGAGGGCGTTGATGATCGTCGCGTGGTTCGGGATCACGTGGCAGTTGCCGCCGTACAGGTGATAGCCGTACCGCTCCTCGATCCGTTCCCGAGTCGCTTTCCAGTCACCGCCGGTGGCCCATTCGCGGACGTCGGCGACAACGCGGTAGATCAGGCTGTCCTTCGGGATCAGCGTGACCGCGGTGTCGAGCAGCCGATCCATATCCGGCTCCACGAACGACTGTGCGACCAGGGCCGCGACCACACGAGCAGCATGGATCGCCTCACCGTCGTGGCTCACCCGGGCGGCGCGCTCGGCCAGGTCGGCCGCGGCCTGCGGATCGCCCGGCCGCGTCATCGCGAATCCCTCGACGAAGATCTGCGCACCGACCTGCTCGGCGACGACCTGACCGTTGCGCGCCATCGCACCGCTGTCCGGTGGGAGGATGCCGGTCTTCATCCGCAGGTACGCCGTGTGCTCGGTCGAGTTGCCCAGGCCACCCCACCACAGCACCGTCTGTTCCTCGACGATCTGATCGAGCCAGGTCTGGCCAACCTGCTCGGAGGTCGGCTCGACGCCGTGGTCGCGCAGCGCCCGCGGGAACACCAGCGTCCCGCTGATGTCGTCGTCGGTGACCACCAGCAGGTGGTTCTTGAGCGGCAGATCGGTACGGTCGTTGACGTAGTAGGTGATGTCGCCGAGTTCGTCGACGATCCGCTGGTACCGCCAGCCCTCGAACGGCCGGCCCAGATAGACGGCGATCACCTTGCCGAGCACACCGGCGTACACCCGGTCTTCGTAGTCAGCCGGAATCATCAGAACGGCACTCCCGCGGTCAGGATCACATTGGCGTACGGCGTGGTCTCGCCGGTGCGGACGACGGCCCGCGAGGTCCGGCAGAGGACTTTGAAGTCTTCGTGGCTGGTCCGTTTCAGCGGGACCGAGCCGAGGTGTTCGTCGAGGCCTCGCAGCAACCGCGAGTCCGTCAGCTCCTGCGCGATCAGGGCCTGCTCGACCACCAGTTCGGCGGCGAGTGCGGCCAGCACCGGCAGCAACGCGGGCTCGTCGCGGGCCCAGACCAGGTCGATCGTCTCGACCTCGGGTGGGATTGGCAGCCCGGGATCCGCGAGCACGATCGTCTCGGTATGTCGCAGACCTGCCACCACCGCGGCCAGCCGCGGGTGCCACAGTCCCGATCGACGCATCTCAGTCCTCCGTTTCGGGTGCGTCTCCGCCCGTCGGGTCGATGCAGCCGCACGACCCGCGACGGACCAGCTGGACCGGGAGAACCTCGGTCCTGGCTTCCTCCGCGTCGACCTCGCCCGGGCCGAGTTGCTGCACGAGATGGCTCACCGCCGCCCGCGCCAGCAGGCGGAACGGCTGCTGGACCGTGGTCAGGCCCGGCGTCGAGTACATGGCCGCGGCCACGCCGTCGAACGACGCGATCGCCAGTTCGTCCGGACAGACCAGACCGAGCTCGGCGACGGCACGCAGTACACCCATCGCCTGCTCGTCGCTGGCCACGAAGATCGCGTCCGGCCGCTCGTCCGCGGCGAGCATCTTGCGGGCCGCGCTGTACCCGGCCTGCCGGCCGAACGGCGCGTGCCACAGCGACATCGCATCCGGTTGGATGCCACCGTCGGCCAGCGCCGATCGCCAGCCTGCCACTCGGTCCGTTGCGGGCATCACGTCCTGCGGTCCGGCCAGGCACGCGATCCGCCGCCGGCCGTGTTCGAGCAGATGCCGGGTCGCGGCGTACGCACCGCCACGGTTGTCGACGAGTACGGCCGGCGCGATCCCTTCCACGGCACGGTCGAGCGTCACCCAGGGCGTCTTCGCGCGCTGCAGATCCTCCAGGCAGCCCAGCGGACCGTGCGCCGGAACCAGGAACAACCCGTCGACCTGACGAGCCAGGAAGGTCTGCACGTACGTCGTCTGCCGGTCGTCGTCCTCGGACGAGTTGCCGATCAGCAACGTGTACCCCTCGGCGAACGACTCCTCCTCGATCGCGCGGGCGAGTTCGGCGAAGTAGGGGTTGGCGTTGTCCGGGACGACCAGGCCCAGCGTCATCGTCCGGGCCATCCGCAGTGAGCGGGCGATCCCGTTCGGCCGATAGCCGAGCTGCTCGATCGCGGCGAGCACCCGCTGCCGCGTCTCCTCCGCGACCCCGCGAGGTCCGCCGTTGAGCACGTAGCTCACGACCGAGGGCGACGTCCCCGCCAACCGGGCCACGTCCGAGCGCCGCACCGTCACCGCGCCTCCGATCAACACGTGTTGCGTGGAATCGAGCGGCCAGCATGTCGCGCCGGTCACATCCCGAGCAACACGTGTTGATCCGTCGTGACCCAACCGTGATGAAGGTGGTCTGTCAGCGGCTGCTGTGCGTCGGAGCGGGGTCGAGCGGCGGGTACGGCGAGTCCGGGAGGCCGAGGTTCCGCCAGACGAAGCGCGGGACCCGGGCCAGGAAGCCGCGGAGGAACTCGGAGCTGTGGGCGATGACCCCATGGCTGTGGGTGCCCGGCGCGAACCAGGCCCAGTCCTCGGTGATCCTGAACGACGCCGGTGGGTTGGCCATCAGGTACTCCATCTGGCGGGGGTGGATGACGTCGTACGCGAACTTGGTGTCCTGAGCGGTGACGGCGAACTTGTCGTTGAAGGCCTCGCTCTCGAAGCTGATGCGGTGGCCGAAGCCGCGCCGGGCGACCTGGATCCACGGCATCCGGGCCGGCAACTGGAAGCCGAGGATCGGTTCACTGTGGTTCTCGACCACGGTCCGCGTGTGCGTGCGGCCCTCGCTGTCGGTGGAGGTCTCGGTGCGAGTGGTCTTCCAGTGGTGCGTGAACGCGACGAACGGCGGACCGTCGCCGTCGCGGCCCCGGATCACCTCACTGGTGCTGTGATCGTGGCCGGACCGAGTCACCGGGGTGCCCTGCAGCAGGCTGTCGTCGACGCCGATCCAGTACCACTCCGGGTGGTGGTAGAACGTCAGCCGCGGCGGCTGCTCCGGCTGGATCCACTGGTCCAACGGTGTGGCATCGATCGCCGCGGCGACGGTGGCCAGTTGCTCCAGCCAGGGACCGAGCAGCTCGACCTCCTTGCGCGGCGGATCCAGAACGACCAGCTGGTCGGCGTCGATGCTGAGGTTCACACCCGGTTGGCTCGCGGCGAGCGCGGTCAGCCGCTCACACAACTGCGGCGTCATCACCGCTGCCGCGAACGCCGGGTCCAGTGCACCGACCTGCCAGCCCTGCCCGAGGTGCGCAGGGGTCTGCATGACGGTCGCTTCGACACCGGACCGCGGCTGCGTCTGACCACCGGTGATCCACAGCTCCGGCAGCCGGCGAGACAGCGTGACCATCCCGACCCAGCCCGACCAGTACTCCGAGTCGTATTCGATGACCTGGAACGCCCGGCCGGAGCTGGTGAGGCCGATGATCTGATCGTCCGGCTTGCGCCGGAAGCCCATCCCGAACGGCGGATTGCCTAGCCGGCCCACGGCGTCGAACGTCGGACTGTTCACGAACGTCCAGCCGCGATCCCGCAACGACTTGATGTACCGCTGCCGCCGTACCAGCGCGATGATGCCCCAGATGATCCCGGCCGCACCGACGACCACGACGGACAATACGAAGATCCCTGACCCCGCCACGTCCACCTCCTTCAGCCCAGAACCCAACCACACGGCCGGGTTCAGCCGCAGGACGTCTGACGCATCAGCCGCCCGAACCGCTCCGCCGGAGCCGGCTCAGTTCGGCAAGGTGGTGGCCGACTGGGTCAGGCCAGCAGCGGTAGGAGCTGGAGGATCGGGGCGCCGAGGCTGCCGAGCCAGCCGGCGAGGGTTTGCAGGGGCTGGACCAGGGCCGCGCCCGCGGAGGCGAGTGAGCCTGCGGACAGAAGCAGCCGGGTGAGTCTCTCCAGTGAGCTTGCGGCCTTGGGCCGATCGGGCTCGGGCTTCTGGATCTCGGTCTCGATCTCGCGCACCTCCGCCTCCGCGGCGGCCGAGGTCTGCTGCTCGAGCGGTGCGAGCCGGAGGCCGGCGCGCAGATCGATGACCGCTTGACGGGCAGCCTCAGGCGTCACCAGTACGCCGTGCTGACCACCGGTGATGTGCTGGTCCCGGCCGACGTTGTTGATGTTGCCGGCCGACTGGTTGCCGATGTTGAAGGTCATCACGCATCCCTTTCAAGGGCCGCGGTACGGCCGTGGCGGCGGCAGTTCCCGGTCGACCCGCTTGCGCCGCGACGTCGCGACGATGTGCAGCACGATCCCGATGATGATCAGCACGATGCCGAGGGTGTTGATCAGGCCACCCACCAGTGTCGTCAGGAAGCCGTCGCCGAAGTTGTCCGGCGGACCGGTCGAGTCCAGCGGTGTATCGATGATCAGCTTGAAGAAGCTGTACCCGCCGGCGTAGGCGATGCCCAGACCGGCCACGAACAGGACGACTCCCATCCAGACCAGCCATCGCGCCCTGGTTCTCGTCGCCGCGATCTCACGGAAGAAGCTCTCCCGCTGCTGGATGACCTGCTGCGAGTAGTTGTACTGGTCCCGCCCGACGTTGTTGATCGATTCTGCCCGCTGGTCCCCGATGTCATAGCGAACCGCCTGTTGCGGCGCCGGTGTCCGATCGCCTTCGTAGCGAAGCCGAAGGCCGGCGAAGGCCACCGTGTCACCGGCAGACAACTGACGTGGAGCACCGATCGGTACGTCGTTCACGTACGTGCCACCGGACGACCCGAGATCCTCGACGTAGTCCAGACCGCCCTGGCGCCACAGCGCAGCATGCGTACGGCTCACCTGGATGTCGTCGAAGCGCACGTCGCAACTCGGCAGCCGGCCGACCGTCAGCCGGTTCCCGACCAGGCTGATCCGCCGCCCTTGGTCCGACCCCGCACTCTCCACGACCAAGTACGTCGCTCCACCAGTGGACGGCCCCAAGTCACCACCCCCGAATTCCAGGAAACCACCCCGAATTCAGGCAGGCAAGAGCCGACGCCCACACGGTCAGCCTGGGACCGCCGGAGTTTTTACGTCAAGAGCTCAGAATTAATCTGCTCGGATTAATTCCGGGGTCTTGACAGAAAACGGCGGGACGGCCCAGAGTCCTCCGCATGGCCAAGGACACCGCCGGACCGCTGCGCCTCCTCCGGGAGACCCACGAGGATCGGGTGCTGACGGTGTTGCGCACGCAGGGCGCGATGACCCGTGCCCAGTTGGCGGAACGGACCGGCCTGTCCCGGGCGACACTGTCGTCGATCGTCCAGGAGCTACTGGCGGCCGACGCACTGACCGAGACCGCGATCGACGACACCACCAGTCGCGGCCGCGGCCGCCCAGTGACCCAGCTGACGGTGAACGCGTCCGGCGGCCTCGCGCTCGGCATGGATCTCGGTCATCGCCTCATCCAGGTGACGATCGCGAACGTCGCGCACGAGGTCGTCGGCTCGGCCGGCACCGACTGTTCCGAACGCACGCCGTGGTCCAAGCGGCTCGAACTCGCGCTCGACCTGATCGACACGCTTGCCACCGACAACGGAATCTCGCTGTCCGCCCTCGCCGGTGTCGGCGTCGGTGTGGTCGGTCCGGTGTCGGAGACCGGCGGCCATCGCCAGCCGAGCCGAGCCACCCGCATTCATCTCGTCCGCGACGGCCTGACCGACCGCTTCGGCGTACCTGTGTACGTCGACAACAACACCCGGCTGGCCGCGCTCGGTGAGGCGATCTGGGGCGCCGGCGCAGGTCTGCAGAACGTCCTGTACCTGCGGCTGTCGTACGGCGTCGGCGGCGGCCTGGTCCTCGGCGGGCACTTGTTCTCCGGTGCGGGCGGCGCGGCCGGCGAGCTGGGCCACATCACCGTCGATCCCCGCGGACCGAAGTGCGTGTGTGGTGGCAGAGGCTGCCTCGAGCGCTACGTCTCGCTCGCCGCGATTCTCGAGCAGTGCGGCGTACGTCGTTTCGACGAGGTACTGCGCCGGCTGGCCGACGGCGATCGCGCGGTACGCGCGGTGATCTCGACGGCCGGCACCAGGATCGGTGAGGTCCTGGCGGCCGCCTGCAACACCGTCAACCCCGAGACAGTGGTCATCGGCGGCGAACTGGCTGCGGCCGGTGCTTCGCTGCTCGACCCGATCCATGACGCCGTCCGCAAGCACACCCACAACCAGGTGCGGCACGGGCTGCGGATCGCTCCGGCCGCCCTGGGCCACGACGACGCGGCGCGCGGCGGCATAGCCCTCGTACTGCGGCGCTCCGCACTCCTGGCCGGCTACCCGGCCGCCCCCGCCGATCCCGACGAGGCTGCGGCCGCGCGGGACCGGATCCCCGACCTCGGCTGAGCCCTGCCCTGAGGAGGCACTCGCCATGAGCACCTCGACCACGCCCCGACCGTCCCGACGCCAACTGCTCCGCACCGCCGGCGGGCTCGCCCTCGGCCTGCCACTGCTCAACGCCTGCACCGGCGGCGGCCAGAGCGCCCAGAACGCCGGCGCCGATCCGGCCGGCACCAGCGGCCCGATCACCGTCAACTGGTGGGACCACTTCAGACCGTTGACCGAGCTGTTCGAGAAGAAGCTGTTCGTCGAGTACCACCAGAAACACGACAACGTCACTGTGAAACGCCGCCAGCTCGATCCGGCCGACCTCGGCCAGGCCCTGCAACTCGCCCGGCGCAGCAAGCAGCTGCCCGACGTCCATTCGACGGCCGGCCTGAGCGGCAGCGTCGCGGCGCTGGTCACCAACGGCTGGTTCCACCCGATCGGCGACTTCGTTGATCTCGGCAACAGTCCGATGAAGGACTACCTGTTCGACGGGATCCATCGCTTCGACGGCAAGGTGTACACGTTCCCGGTGTTCAGCGGCCGGTGGCACGACTCGACGACCTGGGTGAACAGCGCGCTGGCCAAGCAGGCCGGTCTGGACCCCGAGCAGTCGCCGGCGACCTGGGACGAGTACCGCGCCACAGTCCGCACGCTCGACCAGAAGACTCCCGACTCCGTGCACGGCCTGCTGCTGCCGATGAAGGACACCGACTACCTGGGCGGGAAGCTGACCGCCTTCGCCCAGATGGCCGGCGCGCCCGGTCAGACCGACTGGAAGACCGGCGAGATCGTCGTTGCGAGCGAGCCGTTCATCCAGGCGATGGAGTTCCTGCTCGCGTTGAAGGCCGACGGAGTACTGCATCCCGCGTCGTCCTCACTGGGGCCGCGCGATGCCCGGGCTCGCTGGGCCGCCGGTGAGGCCGCGCTGTTCCCGTGGGGCCCGTGGTTCATCGGCGGTCTGATGGTCGAGGAGTCGCCGGCCGTCAAGCGTGGCATCAGTGCCTGGCAGATCCCGGCACCGTCGACGCAACGTGGCACGGTGTACGTCGCACCCGCGCCCGGCTCGTTCTTCGTGTCGGACCAGGCCAAGAACCCGAAGGCCGCCGCCGACGTGCTGTTCCAGATGACCACGCCCGAGTTCGCGGCCCAGCTGGCCACCCGGATGGATCAGCCCCCGATCCTGCTCGACTCCGTGGACAAGGCCGATGTCCACCCGGCGTACAAGAAGAACGTCTCGTTCTTCCAGCAGGACGTGCGGATCGGGCCGGTGCCGGAGGTTCGGAACGGCGGAGTGGCGAAGGCATTGGCCGAGATGCGCGATGTGCACCCGAGTCCGGGTGAGATCGTGCAGGCCGTGCTGACCGGCTCGACCAAGGACTACAAGGCAGCACTCCAGCAGTACGCCGACAAGGCCACCAAGGAACGCAAGCGCGCGATCGACGCGGCCAAGAAGAAGGGCGCCGAGGTCAGCGAGGACGACTGGGTCTTCGGCAACTGGCAGCCCGGTGAGGACTTCACCCAGGCCAGCTACAAGTGACCGTCACCACGGAGGCACCCGTACGACGGAAGCCGCCGACGCCGGCGCCGAAGCGGCGTACCGTCTGGCGGCGGATGCGGGACGACTGGTGGATCTATCTGTTCCTGCTGCCGACGGTAGTCGGCTACGGCCTCTACACGGTCTATCCGCTCGTCGCCAGCTGGTGGTACGCGTTCCTCGACTGGCCCGGGTTCGCGGATGTCGGTACGTTCATCGGCCTCGCGAACTTCGAGCTGCTGTGGGCCGACGACCTGTTCTGGAACTCGTTCCGCAACTCGCTCGTCTTCCTGGCGATCGCGGTCCCGCTGCGGGTCGGTCTGGCCCTGCTCCTCGCGATCGTGCTGAACCGGCGGAGTACGCCGTTCCGCGGGCTCTTCCGCACTCTGCTGTTCCTGCCGGTCGTGACCACCGGCGCGATCGTCGGCGTCGTCTTCACGCTGATCCTGGACGCCGGTGGGCCGGTCAACCTGGCGCTGGTGAAGTCGGCGTTGGTGGACAGCCCGGTCGACTTCCTCGGCTCGTCCGGGATGTCGCTGTACAGCGTGATCGGTGTCTGGGTGTGGAAGTGGCTCGGCATCACGCTGATCTACTGGCTGGCCGCGTTGCAGACGATCCCGAACGAGCTCTACGAGGCCGCGCGGATCGACGGAGCCGGCAACTGGAAGGAGTTCCGGTACGTCACCCTGCCGCTGCTCCTGCCGTTCCTCGTGGTGATCACGCTGATCGACATGGTCGGGGCACTGAACGTGTTCGATCTGGTGATGACGCTGACCGGCGGCGGTCCCGCGTTCTCCTCGGAGGTGGTCGAGGTCTACATCTACCGGACCGCGTTCGGCGCAACGGTCCCGCAGCTCGGCTACGCCTCGGCGGCGGCGGTCCTGTTCGGGCTGCTCACGATGGCGCTGGCGATCGCCCAGGCCCTGGGGATCCGGGCCGCACGGCGGGCGATGGCATGATCGCGACCAGAAGCTCCCGCTGGCTGATCGGCACCGGGCTCGCGCTGCTCTGCGCGGTCTGGATCTACCCGTTCCTCTGGCTGGTCTCCGGCTCCCTGAAGACCAATCCGGAGATCTTCGGCAAGGGACTGAACCTGTTGCCCGAGGCACCGGTGTGGGAGAACTACAGCCGGGCCTGGTCGGAGGTCGGGTTCTCGTCGTACATGCTCAACACCGTCCTGATCACCCTGGGCACAGTTGCCCTGGTCATCATGCGCAGCGCGCTGGCCGGCTACGTGCTCGGGCGGTACGACTTCGTCGGCAAGAAGGTCCTGATCGGCGTCTTCCTGGTCACCTTCTTCCTGCCGGAGGGCTACACGATCATCCCGGTCACCCAGCTGACCGACCAGCTCGGCCTACTCAACTCGCACCTCGGCGTCGTCCTCGGACTCGGCGCGGGCGGTCACGCGGCCGCGACACTGCTGTACGCCGGGTTCTTCCGGACCATCCCCAAGGACCTCGAGGAGTCGGCCCGGATGGACGGAGCCGGACCGCTCACGGTCTTCTTCCGGATCATGCTGCCGCTGGCGAAGCCGATCACGGTGAGCGTGTTCATCCTGCAGTTCCTCGCCGCCTGGAACGCCTATCTGCTGCCGCTGGTCTTCACCCTCAGCCATCCCGAGCTGCGCACGCTGGCGGTCGGCATGTCCGCGTTCGTCGGAGAGAACGACACGGACTGGGCCGGTATGGCCGCGGCCGCCGTACTGTCGCTGGCACCGGTCGTGGCCGTGTTCGTCGTACTGCAGCGGCAGTTCGTCGAGAGTTTGGCTGGTGCGGTGAAGCAATGATCCCTAGTTCTGGAGGCCGAGTGGCGTCGAACATCCTGCTCCTGATGACCGACCAGCACCGCCTGGACACCCTCGGCTGCTACGGCAACCGGGTGTGCGAGACCCCTGCTCTGGACGAGCTCGCCGCCGCCGGCACGCTGTTCACCAACGGCTTCACCCCGACCGCGATCTGTACCCCGGCCCGGGCCACGCTGCAGACCGGCGTACTCCCCTACAAACACACGCTGCTGGCGAACTACGAACGCAACGTCGGCTACCGCGAGGAGCTCGACGACACGTTCCCACCTTTCTCGTCCCTGCTCGGCGAAGCCGGCTATCAGCTCGGCCACGTCGGCAAGTGGCATGTCGGCAAGGTGAAGGGGCCGAAGGACTTCGGGTACGACGGCGAGCACTACGCCGGCTGGGGCAACGCCGTCCAGCACCCCGACTATCTGCGATATCTGGCCGAGAACGGCTATTCCCCTTTCGCGGTGCACGCCCCCGTCCGCGGCACCTTCGCGAACGGGGAGCCCGGCAACCTTCTCGCCGGCATCCTCGAGCAGCCGGTGGAGGCCACCTTCGAGTATTTCCTTGCCGAGCGCACCATCCAGCAGCTCCGCCGGTACGCCGAGGACGGACGGCCGTTCTATCTCGGCTGCAACTGGTTCGGGCCGCACCTGCCCTATTTGTTGCCTGAGGCGTATTACCACCGCTACGACCCGGCTGATGTCGAGCTGCCGGTCTCGATCGCGGAGACCTTCGCCAACAAGCCCCGGGTACAACAGCACTACTCCTCGCACTGGACGTTCGACAGCCTCGGGCCGGACACCTGGCGCGAGCTGATCGCGGCGTACTGGGGTTACGTGACGCTGATCGACGAGCAGGTCGGCCGCATCCTCGGCGTACTCGACGAGCTCGGGCTGGGCGACGACACGGCCGTGTTCTTCACCGCGGACCACGGCGAGTTCACCGGGTCGCACCGGCTGCACGACAAGGGTCCGGCGATGTACGACGACATCTACCGGATCCCTTTGCTGGCAAGGATTCCGGGGAACCCGCCCGCTCGGACCGAGGACGGATTCGCCACCCTCACCGACCTCACTCCGACCTTCCTCGAGCTTGCCGGACTCCCTGTCCCGGAGTACTACCAGGGCCGGTCGTTACTGCCGCTGGTCGCGGGCGACCGCCCGGCCGACTGGCCGGATGCCGTGGTCGCGGAGTTCCACGGCCACCACTTCCCGTACCCGCAGCGGATGATCCGCACCGACCGCTACAAGCTGATCGTGAACCCCGCCGACGGCAACGAGCTGTACGACCTGGGGACCGACCCGCACGAGTTGCAGAACCGCTACGAGCACCCCGAGCTGGCCGGCGTACGACGTGAGCTGATGGGCCGGCTGTACGCGACGCTGCGGGATCGCGGCGACAACTTCTACCACTGGATGACGTCGATGTTCGAAGTCGGCGCGAAGACCTACGACACGGCCCTCAGCGCCCTGGACGAGGAGAACCCGCACCCGTGACGACCACAGCGACCATCGACATCCGCACCGGCCGGCGCAGCACGATCGACCCGTTGATCTACGGCCACTTCCTGGAGTCGGCGTTCTTCGGCAACATCGAGGGCGGCGTCTTCGACGAAGGCTCACCCCTGGCGTACGACGATCCGGACGCGCGCAACGGACTGCGCCGCGACGTCGTCAAGCTGTGCCGCGAGCTCGGCCTTCCGGTGGTCCGCTGGCCGGGCGGCAACTTCACCTCGCCGTACCACTGGGAGGACGGGATCGGGCCGCGCGCCGAGCGACCGCGAAGGCTCGAGCTCGCGTGGGGCGAGGAGGAGGACAACCACTTCGGCACCGACGAGTTCCTTGCCTGGTGCGCCGAGGTCGGCACCGAGCCGTATCTCGCGCACAGCTGCCGCGACGTCGACGACGCGGTCCGCTGGGTCGAGTACACCAACTACGCCGGCGATACGACGTACGCACGGAAGCGTGCCGCCAACGGCCACCCGGATCCGTACAAGGTCACGTACTGGGGTCTCGGCAACGAGGTCTACGGCCGCTGGCAGATGGGCCATCGCTCCGCCGAGGCCTATGCTGCCGACGCCACCGAGCACGCCCGCTTCATGCGCGCCGTCGACCCGTCGCTCAAGTTCATCGGGGTCGGCCTCACCGACGACCGGCGCGGCTGGACCGACACTGTCCTCAAGGCCGTCGGGAACCAGATCGACTACCTGTCCTTCCATCTCTACGGCGCGACCACCCAGCTGGTCGACGGCGACACCGAGTACGACGCGATCGTCGCCCAGGCGCAGTACTTCGAGCAGCAGATCCAGACGTACGCCGATCTCGTCGCCGGCCTGGCCGCGCAGCACGGAATCGAACGGCCGCTGGGTCTCGCGCTGGACGAGTGGAACATCCGTCACGTCGAACCTGACACCTGGCCCGAGCCACAAGCCTCGGACGACGGCGGCACGATCGAGCGCGACGTCGACGGGCTCTCCACCGAGCGCTGTCGCCGGGTCAACCGGTGGAGCCCACGCACCCTGGCGGATGCGCTCTTCTACGCGGGTGTCTTCCACGCACTGCACCGCGCGAGCGGACACGACGTACCCGTGACGATGGCGAACACGGTCAACCTGCTCAACGCCAACGGGGTCGTTGTCGCCCGACCGGGTGGCGCGGTGCGGGCCACGACGTACCACGTGTGGGACCTGTACCAGAACCACCTCGGCCCGGTCGCGTTGACCGCCGAGGTCCGGTCATCCGGGCGGCTGGCCGCCGTACGGCAAGGGGATGCACGCGACGCCGCCGGCGAGTTCCGCACGCGCAGTGGCACCGTGCCCGACCTCGACGTCTCGGCCACGCAGACCGAGGACGGCCGCTCGCTGCGGCTGGCCGTGATCAACCGCCACCGTACGGCGACCATCCGCGCCGACCTGATGCTCGACGGCCGCGCCGAGGGCTTGCCGACGCGAGTCGCCGTCCGGGACCTCGGCGTGGACGTGGACGACGTACTGGCTTCGAACACCCTCACCAGCCCGGACAACGTCGCCCTGAGAGACCGTGGCGTCCTCGACCTGACAAACGCCGCCTACGACTTCCCACCCCACAGCATCACCCTACTGTCCTTCGATGTCACCTGAGGCTAGGCAGCGGCGGCTTCGAGGATGCACATGCGGGTGCCGGTGTCGATGACCTGCTCGAGGTGGAGACCGGCGGCTGCGAACAGGGCGGCGTACTCGGCTTCGGTGCGTTCGCGGCCGCCTGGCAGGACGAGCATGTTGAGGTCGGAGAACGCCGCCACCACCTCGTGGCCGGGCCGGTCCAGGACGAGCTCGACGACGAGGACGACGCCGCCGGGGTTGAGCGATGCGGCGCAGGTTCGGAGGATCTCCACGCACCGGTCGTCCGGCCAGTCGTGCAGGATCGACTTGATCAGGTACGCGTCCGCCGGCGGGACCGCCTCGAAGAAGCTGCCGGCCATTGCGGACCACCGCGATGCGACCGCTTCAGTTCGCGGCTCCTTCGCCACAACATGCGGCAGATCGAACACCACACCGTGCAGGTGCTCGTGCTGGTTCAGTACGGCGTCCAGCAGGATCCCCTGCCCTCCCCCGACGTCGACGACCTTGCTCACCCCGGAGAAGTCGTACGCCGACGCGACCGACTTCCCGACGTACCAGCTCAGCGCCGTCATGTTGTCGTTGAAGATCACGTTGTACTCGGGATGCTTCTGCCGGTGAACCCAGACATCGACACCCTGCTGATCCTCGAACGCGTTCTCACCCGTGCGCACGCTGTGAGCGAGATGACCCCAGGCCGACCAGAGCGCCGGGTCCTGCTGCATCCGGGCCAACGGTCGCAACGTCCCCGGTACGTCGGACCGCAGCCGCTCACCCATCTCGGTATTGGAGTACGTCCCGTCGTGCTCGGCGTACACCCCGACGGCCACCAGTGCCCGCATCAGCCGCCCCAGCGTTTCCTCGTCGGCCTGGACGACAGCCGCCAGCTCGGCAACCGTGCGCCGCTCCCCCGCCAATGCGTCGGACACTCCCAGCTCCGCCGCCACACTGAGCGCCGCAGCAACCCGGAAGCCCGTCACCATTTCCTGCAGATCATCCATACCGCTGATCATGCGCCTGTTCGGATAAAGAGTCCCTGGTTCTGACGATCAAGGGCATGCCAGGGTGTTCGACCGGCGCGAGCAGGCGTCCACAACGGCAACGGTGGAGATCTGCGTCGTCACCAGACGTCGCCTGCGAAGGGGACACCCATGAGCACACCCGAACCGACTACGACGACAGATCCTGGATCCGTGTCCGCGGCTCCGCACCTGCCGGAGGGCTTCACGGACACGTTCACCAGCCGGATCATCGACGCCGGCGGATTGCGTCAGCATGCGGTGATCGGGGGCAACGGACCGCCGCTGCTGCTCGTGCACGGCTGGCCGGAGAACTGGTACGCGTGGCGTGAGGTGATGCCGGCACTGGCCCGGGACTTCACCGTGATCGCCGTCGACCAGCGCGGCATCGGGCTGACCGAGAAGACCAAGGACGGCTACGACACTGCCACGCTGGCCGCTGACCTGGCCGCGCTGATGGATGCGCTCGGACACGAGCGGTTCGCAGTGGTCGGGCACGACACCGGAATGATCATCGGCTACGCGCTGGCCGCCGACTGCCGCGACCGGGTCGAGTCCCTCGCCGTCGCCGAAGTGCCAGGAGCACCCGGAGTGGTCGACTCGCCGCCGCTGTTCGTTCCCGACGTGCTCAACGACAAGCTCTGGCACATCCCGTTCAACCGCGTCGACGACGATCTGATCGTCGACATGGTCAGCGGGAACGCGGACGCCTACTACCGCTACGAGTTCGCCATCCAGGGCGGCGGGACAACACCGCCCGAGCACGCCATCGAGTACTACGTCAGCCTGTACAACCGCGACAAGGACGTACTGCGCGCCAGCTTCGGGTTCTACCGGGCATGGCAGGCCACCATGGGACAGAACGTGCAGCGCAAGGAGCACAAGCTCACGATCCCCGTGCTCGGGATCGGCGGCGAGAACAGCTGGGGTGCGCACGTCGCGGGGGGCATGGGGCCCGCCGCGAACGACGTACAGAGCGTGGTCATCCCTGGCGCCGGCCACTGGGTCGCCGAGCAGGCACCCGAGCAACTGGTCGAAGCGCTGACGACGTTCCTGGCCCCGTACCGCGACGCGGCGCGCGTCGCCGCGGTGTCGTAGGTCGTCATGTTCCAAGGTCAGCAGTTGCCCTCCTTCGGCGGGGCTACCGGGTGGCTCAACTCCGAGCCGCTCGGTCCCGCCGATGTGAAGGGCCACGTCGTTCTCGTCGACTTCTGGACGCTGACGTGCATCAACTGGCTTCGCACCGTGCCGTACGTGCGGGCCTGGTCTCAGGCGTACACCGGCGACGGGCTGATCGTGATCGGAGTGCACACGCCCGAGTTCGAGTTCGAGCACGAGACCGACCTGGTACGGCAGGCGGTCAAGGAGCGAGGACTCGACTACCCGGTTGCCCTCGACAACGACTACGGGGTCTGGAGCGCCTTCGACAACCACTACTGGCCGGCGCTGTACTTCGCCGACGATCGCGGGATGATCCGCGATCATCACTTCGGCGAAGGACGCTACGTCGAGTCGGAGCGCACCATCCAGCGGCTTCTCGGCATCGAGCGCGAACCGGTGGCGGTGGTCGGCACCGGCGTCGAGGCGCCCGCGGACTGGACCCAGCTGCGCACGCCGGAGACCTACCTCGGCTACGGGCGGGGCGGGCGGTTGCCGGGCGGCGCCGGACTCGACGACCGCCAGAAGTACGAGATGCCGGAGCGTCTCGCCTTCAACAGTTGGGCTCTCGGTGGCCGGTGGACGGTTCGGCCCGAGTTCGTCGTACTGGACGAGCCCGGCGGGAGCATCGCCTTCCGGTTCCAGGCGCGAGACGCACATCTGGTGCTGGCTCCCGGCGCATCGGACGCGGTCCTGTTCCGCGTGCTGCTCGACGGCGAAGCGCCCGGCCGATCACACGGTGTCGACGTCGACGAGGACGGGAACGGCGTACTGCGCGAGGGCCGCATGTACCAGCTCGTGCGCCAGGACGACGCCGTCCTCGAGCGGACCGTGGAGATCAGGTTCGACGAAGCCGGCGTCGAGGCGTACGTGTTCACGTTCGGGTAGAGACGTGCCCTGCGGAGTCAGCCTTCGACGAGTTGCTGGCCGCCGTCGATGTCGACGGTGGCGCCGGTGATGGCCGTGTTGATCATCAAGTGGATCGCCAGGTTGGCGATGTCGGCCGGACCGACGACCCGGCCGATCGGAAGTGTGGTCCGGAGTTGCTCACGACGGGCGTCCAACTGGTCGCCGAGGATCGATGCCGACAGCGGGGTGTCGACGAAGCCGGCCGCGATCAGGTTCACCCGGACCGGCGCCAACTCGACGGCCAGGTTCCTCGTCAGGGCCGGCCCCGCGGCCGTCAGCGACCCGATCGAGGCCAGGCCCGGCGCCGTCCGGCGGCCGCCGGTGCCACCCATGAAGAGCAACGACCCGCCTGGACGAACCCGGGTGGCCGCGTGACGGGCGACGTGCATTGGTAACAGCAGGTGCGCTTCGAGATCACGGCGTACCGCGTCGAAGTCCATGTCGGCGATCAGCCCGTAGTACGGACCGGGGCCGGTGACCAGAACGTGGTCGATCGGGGTGGGCAGGTCGCCGAAGAAGGTCTCCAGCTGGTCGAAGTCGGTCGCGTCGAACGCGGCGACATCCGCCCCGAGCTCCTTGCCGGCCTGCTGGAGGCGTTCCGGTGAGCGCGCTGTGATGATCACGCTGGCGCCTTCGGCCCGCGCGAGCCGGGCGGTCTCCAAGCCGATGCCCAGGCTCCCGCCGATCACCACGACTGTCTGCCCGTCCAAGATCTTTTCCGTCATCGTTCCTCCATCTGTGCGGGCCTTAGGATTCGGCGCCACGAAGCGCGTCGCGGAGATCCCGGCGGGAGCTGATCGCGAGCTTGGCGAACACCTTGCGGAGGTGCCACTCCACCGTGCGAGGGCTCAGGAACAGGCGAGCGCCGACCTCCGGATTGGACAGGCCGTCGCGCGCCAGCAGGGCGATCTGCTTCTCCTGGGGCGTCAGCTCGTCGCGCTTCGTCCCGACCCGCCGTTTGCGGACCGTCTCGCCGGTCGACAGCAGTTCGCGCCGGGCCCGTTCGGCGAACGCCTCCATGCCGATCGCGGTGAGCAGCTCATGCGCGGTGCGTAGCTGGCGTCGGGCGTCGACGCGGCGACGATGGCGGCGGAGCCACTCGCCGTACAGCAGGTGTGTGCGGGCGAGCTCCGGTCGCAGGAGCGTCCGCTTCAAGCGATCGATCGCCTCCTGGTACTGGCCCTCGGCGACAGAGCCCTCGCTCAGCAGCGCCCGCGACCGCGCCGCGAGTCCGAGCGCCCAGTCCGTGCCCGCTGCCGCGGTCGCATCGACCAGTCGGTCGAGAGCGCCGGCCGCGAGGTGCTGCTCACCGCTGCGGGCGCCGGCCTCGATGAGCTCGGGCAGTGCCCAGGCAGACAGGAAGAGCTCCGGCGTGTCCGCACAGGCCTGGCGGGCCGCGGCCAGTGCCTGTGGGTAGCGACCGAGTCCGTTGAACAGGATCGACGAAGCCCACTGCGAGTACTGGACGCCGATCCCCTGTCCACCGTCCGCCGCGTCTTGGGCGGCCGACGTGATCAGCGCGGTCGCCTCGGCCTGGCTTCCGCGCAGGGCGGCGAGCAGCATCGCGCCGTACGGCGCGATCCGGGTCTCGGTCGCGTCGGTGACGGCATCGATCTCCGCGATCACGGCATCGGCTTCGGTGAAGTCACCCCGCCAGGCGACCTGGATGGCGTGTGCGGTCAGGTCGATCGGCAGCCGCGCCAGCGCGCCGGCATCGCGGGCCAGCCGCAGTTGGCGAGCGTTGATCGTGTACCAGCTCTCGTCGTCCCAGAGCACGTTGGACGGCACCGTGGTCAACCATCCCCAGCGGAAGTTGTCCGCCGGGGACAGGTCCTTGGCGGCGAAGGCGTCGGTGGCGCGCCTGAGCATCGGCGCGGCGACCGTACGTCCTTCGGTGACCAGTTGCGCCAGCCCGTCCAGCAGCAGATCGGAGGGACGCGGAGCGTCTGCGGGCGGGAGTGCTCTGGCTGCCCGCGACGCCTCGAGCAGACTGCCGGCGGTGGCCAGCCGGCCGGCGAACAGCGCCGCTCCCCAGGCGTCGAGGTAGGTCTCGCGGGCGAGGTCCAGCGTGAACGGCTCGAGTTGCTTCGCAGCCTTCAGCAGCAGCGGAGGCGCGTCGCTGCCGTGGCCCGAGGCGAACGCGATCTGACCGCGCAACAGATCGGCCCGCGCACGCTGGAACTCGTCGAGTACTCCGGTCTCCGCGGTCGTCAACAGCCCGAGCGCCGCATCGAGCTCTCCGGCCTGGAGGCTGACCTGCGCGGCTGTCAGTGCGCGCTCCGCACGTCGTTCGAGCTCTGCCGTCAGCGCGACCGACCGCTGCAGGAACGCGGCTGCGGCGGCGAGCCCGCCGCGGGCCTGGGCGCGCCCCGAGGACCGTTCCAGCTCGGCGGCCACGCTCTCATCCGGTCCCGCTGCCGCGGTGCCCAGATGCCAGGCCCGGCGGTCGGCGTCGATCCTCGCGTCGGTCACCTCGGCCAGCGCGGAATGCACGGCGCGGCGATCCTGTGGCGTCGCAGACCGGTACACGGCCGAGCGTACGAGCGGATGCCGAAACGCCACCCGATCGCCGATCACCAGCAACTCCTCTGCCTCGGCATCGACTGCCGCCGAGTCCCCTACGCCCAGTCGTTCAGCCGCTCGCCAGACCAGCAGCGGGTCGCCGACGGGCTCCGCCGCTGCGACCAGGAGCAGCAGCCGGGTCGGTTCGGGGAGCGCGGCGATCCGCGCCAGGAAACTGTCCTCGATCCGCCCGGACAACGCCTGTGTACCGAGCAGCCCGAAGCCACCCGCCAGCTGCGCGACGGTCAGCCCTCGCGGCAGCTCCAGCAACGCCAGTGGATTCCCGCCGGTCTCGGCCACGAGGCGGTCCCGGACGCTCGCGTCGAGTCCGAACCGGACGGCCGATTCCAGCAGGGCCCGCGCCTCGTCGCTGCGCAGCCCGGCGACCTCCAGCTCCTGCAGAGCCCGGAGCTCCACCCCGGACTGACGCGTTGCGAACAAGACGCCGATCGGCTCAGCCATCAGCCGCCGCGCCACGACTCCCAGGACCTGGGCCGACGCCCGATCCAGCCACTGCGCGTCATCCACCACACACAGCAGCGGCCCCTCCTCCGCCAACTCGGAGAGCAGGCTCAGTACGGCGAGACCGACGAAGAACCGATCCGGTGGCCCGGCGTTGCTCAGGCCGAAGACCGTGGTCAGCGCATCACGCTGCGGAGCGGGAAGCCGGTCCAGACGGTGCAACATCGGCGTACACAACTGATGCAACGCCGCGAACGCCAGTTCCATCTCCGACTCGACGCCGACCACCTGGAGCACCCGCAGATCCGAGGCTCTCGTCATCGCGTAGCCCAGGAGCGCCGACTTGCCGACCCCGGCCTCGCCGCGCAGGACCAGCGAACGCCCCTCACCCGAGCGAACAGCGGAAATCAGCTCGTCCAGCACTGCGCACTCGGAGCGGCGACCGCGCAGTCTGTCTGGCCCTCCCCAGAAGGACGCACCCTCGTCCTTCACCCGCATCGCCCGCTCCTCCCCGGCCCGCCCCGCAACTTTTCCAGACTAGGTGCGCCCCGTTGGCCTGGCTACAGCCCTCAGTGATCCCGTACGCTCGTGCGTCCGGGCGGCAGGGGGCCGCCGGTGGGGGGAGTATTCATGCACGTCCAGGGAAGTCTGACGATCGACGGCGTCTTGGCGGTGCCGATCGAGGCGTACACGTTCTCGGTGACCGGCGCCGTCGCGGTCGCGACCGGCAAGTCGCGGATCTACCTCGAAGACGCGTACGTCGTCGAGACCGTCCGGGCCGCGGTGAACACCGCGCCGACCGGCGCCGCGCTCGTGGTCGACGTGAACAGGAACGGCACGACGATCTACACGGATCAGGGGAAGCGGCCGAGCATCGCGGCCGGAACGAACACCGACGCCGGCGACACGCCGGACGTCACCACGCTGGCCGCCGGTGACTACCTCACCGTCGATGTCGACCAGGTCGGATCGACGGCCTCGGGGGCCGACCTGACGGTGACCGTCCGGGTCCGCCGGGCCGGGTAGACCGTGGCGCAGGCAGCGGGCTACACGTTCAACGCGGACACGGTCGACGGCACGACGGTACGAGACCTCGCCGGCTACTTCCTGCCCGGCACGATCCTCGGATCGGCGACGCTCGTCCCGGCCAGGTACGGCGACGGCCTCAACTGCACCGGCGGCGCACTCCACGTGATCGTCCGGCCACCGAGGGCCGGAGAGGACTTCTACCCACTCAACACCGACGGCGGACTGTCGGTTGCCGCCTGGGTCCGACTCGGCAACACCACGGCCGCACCCCGCTGCATCGCGTCCGCGACCAGCAGCGGCACCCTCAACTGGGCCGTCTACGCGTCCAACTCCAGCGGCAACGTGGAGGCGAGGATCGCAGGCGCGACGTACAGCACGAGCACGAGCATCCGCGACGGCGAGGAGCATCACGTCCTGGTCGTGTACGACGCCACGCCGGCCACCGACACCGTGAGGATCGCCGTCGACGGTGTCGAGGTCCTGTCGGTCAACGCGACGGCCGCCTTCACCTACTCCGGCACTGAGGTCGTCATGGAGGCCGGGCGGAACACACTGACCGGCACCGAGGCCCTGAACGGGATCATCGACGACCTGCGCTGGTGGAACGACCCGGTCGAGGACACGTACTGGCCGACTCTGATCGCCGCCGAGCAGATCGACTTCCAGCTGGCGATCTACCCGTTCGACCACGACACCGCCGAAGACTTCAGCACCTACGGCCGCGACCTCGCGGTCGCTCCGTCGGCGAGTTTCACCACCGGCCTGTACGGGCGGGCTCTGGTCTCCGCGGCGACAGCAGCAGGCGCGACAGGGGCGATCAACTTCCCCGACTGCGACCGGCTCGCCATCTCCGGCTGGCTCCGCCTCGACACCGCACCGACCGGCGCGGCTGCTCCGATCCTGGCCATCAACGATGCCCTGGGCAACGGACGCGTCCGTGTCGTGGTGAATACCGCGCGAACCGTCACCGCCACCTGGACCACCATCGACGACGGGACCGTCTCGGTGACCAGTACGGCGACCTTGACGGTCGGCCAATGGACCCGGTTCCTGTTCGCGATCAACCCGACGTACGTGCAGGTCCGGCTCGAGGACGCCCAGGAGACGGTGAACATCGGCGACGGCGTCCCGCACGTGACACCTGCGATCGACGGACTCGACACGCTGTACGTCGGTGGCGACGCGAGTGCCGGCGGCCAGGTCTCGTACGACTACCTGACCTTCACGAAGAACTTCCTCGCGGAGGTGACCGCGGGGTACTGGAGCGGCGCACCGGTCGCCACGCCGTACCGCCCGGAGAATGTGGCCCGCGGCATCTACCACTTCAACGAGAACGCCGGGGCGCTGGCCGACGACAAGTCGCCGTCCGGCAACGACCTCACGCTCACCGCGGCCGGGTCCTGGGTCACCGGCATCCAGGGGTCCGCCCTCGGCTCGAACGGCACCGGGCCGGGTGCCTCGAGGACGACCCTCACCTGGCCGGCATCGCCGCCGGGCTGGGCGTTCGCGGCGTGGGTGAAGCGCCGAACCAGCAGCAGCGGCGCCCGGTTCCTCGTCCTGCGGAACAGCAGCGCCGAGGTCGCACACGCCGGCCTCCTGGACGGAGTGTTCTGGGTGCGACTGTTCGGCGCGAGCGGCACCACCGGGATTCTCAGTTCGGCCCGGGGACCGATCGCGGCCGAGACCTGGACGCACGTGGCGGCATCATGCGACCAGAAGGCGATCCGGTTCTTCCTGGACGGTAAGCCGTTCACGATCGAGCCCTACTCGGCGGGCGCGCTGGTGCAACCGACGGAGCTGAACGTCGGCGGCGACAACCCGGACTCGTCCGTGGCCGACGTCGACGACCTCCGGCTGTTCGACTCCCCGATCAGCGCGGCCAACGTCCGGTGGCTTCACCAGAACACAGGCCAGTACTACGACGCGGCACCCGCCACCTTCGCCGCCTGGGGCGTACCTCTCTAGGGATGGTTGCCCACCAGGTCGAGCGCAAGGTCGACGTACAGGTGGGCGACCTCCTCGGGGGTGGACGGTCCGCCGGCCTGGAACCACTGGGACAGCGCGGTGCACATGGTGACCACTGCGCGCGAGGCCTCGTGGGCGTGCGGCGTGGTGAACGACCCGTCCTGCGCCGCGAGCTTCACCTCGACGTCGACCATGCGCTGCACGGCGCGCCGTGACGCCGCGACCCGTTCGTACGCGGCCGGCTCGAGGCTGCGCATCTCACTGGCACCGACGAAGCCGAGTTCGCGCCGGTGGGTGTGGAAGAGGGCCAGACACTCGACCAGCAAGGCGAATCGCGCCACCGGATCCGCACCCTCCGCGCGCGCCGCGAGCATCCGGGTCTGCAGGTCGTCCATGGTCAGGTCGAGGATCGCGACCAGCATCTCCTGCTTGCTGGCGTAGTGATGATACAGACCGGGCACGGACAACCCGGCCCGCTGGGCGATGTCGCGGATGGTCGCGCCGTGATAGCCGACCTCGAGGAATGCGGCGAGCGCGGCAGCCAACGGCGCATCGAGCTCGATCGGCGGGAACCGCCGCCAGTCCTCTCCCACCACAGCCATCGCCAGAACGCCGCGACCTCCCCGCTGCCGTAGGTCGGTCGACGACTCCGGGAACAACTGCTCGACCGGCACGTCGAGCAGCCCGGCGATCTGCGCCAGCCGGACGGCGTCGACTCCGGTGCGGCCGTTCTCGACAGCACTCAGCGTCGCCGGGCTGACGGCGAGCTCGGCGGCCAGCCGCCGCAGGCTGATACCGCGCGCCGACCGCAGCTGACGAACCCGGCGGCCGATGGTGGCCCGGGCGTCGTCATCGGTCGCCAGGTGTTCAGACACGGGCAACGGACCGCTCGGTAGTGCTCATGGCTGAACACTGTACTTCGCGTCGTCGTCCGCGCCACGGACCACGCGGTTTCTCATGTTCGAGATCTTGACAACTTTTGACCACCTCGCCAGGGTTGTTCACCACAGACCGATCGCTCGCTCGGTTCCACAAACACCGGAGGTCGAGGATGACTGAGACGGCAAGCGCACCCTACGTCGGTGACCTGCTCAAGGACTCGCCGAAGAACTGGGGCAAGTGGGGCGCGGACGACGAGGTAGGTGCCCTCAACTACCTCGGACCGGCGGAGGTCCTCGCCGCCGTCGCACTTGTCCGCTCCGGCAAGGTGTTCACCCTCCAGATGCCGATGGGGAACCCGGCGGGCGATCCGGTCTGGCCTGGCCGTCGAGGCTCGGAGCGGTACATGTTGCTGGACGAGAGCCACTGGCTCGCCGACAAGGGCCCGACGTTCCCCGGTGGACTGCACTACGCCGACGACGCGATGTCCGCCTTCCTCCAGGGCTCGACGCAGTACGACGCCCTCGGCCACGTCTGGTACGACGGCGAGATCTGGAACGGGTACGACGCGACCAGCACGATCGGCGGGATGGCGAAGGCGAGCGTGCAGCCGATCGCGGAGAAGGGCGTGGTCGGCCGTGGTGTGCTGCTGGACATGGCCCGCCACCGCGGCAAGGAGACCCTGGACAAAGGTGAGACCTTCACCCAGCACGACCTGCTCGCCTGCGCCGACGCCCAGGGTGTCGAGATCCGCCAGCGCGACATCCTGGTGATCCGGACCGGGTTCCTGAACCTCTTCCACCAGCTCGGCAAGGAGGCCTTCTACGACGGCTTCAACGAGCCGGGGCTCACCTACTCCCCCGAACTGGTCCAATGGTTCCAGGACCTGGAGGTGCCGAACCTGGTCACCGACACGATCGCCAACGAGGTGACGATCGACCCCGAGAGCGGCGTCGCGCTGCCGCTGCACTGTGCGCTGATGCGGAACCTCGGCATCGTCTTCACCGAGATCTGCAACCTCGACAAGCTCGCCGCCGACTGTGCCGAGGACGGCCAGTGGGAGTTCATGTACACCGCGGCCCCGCTGAAGGTCGTGAACGGCACCGGTGCCCCGGTCAACCCGGTCGTCATCAAGTAGGCGCGCCATGAGCTACGACGACCGTCCCTGGCTCGACCGGTACGCCGCGGGCCAGGCAACCGCCTTCGAGCCCGAGTTCACCGACGCGCTGGCGATGTTCCGCGCCTCGGTCGCCGACCGCCCGGACGCCGTGGCGATCAAGTACTTCGACGGCGTACTCACTTTGCGCGAGATCGACCAGTCCTCCGACGCGTTCGCCGTCGCCCTGCAGGCCAACGGGTTCCGTCGCGGCGACCGGATGGCCCTCTACCTGCAGAACGTGCCGCAGTTCGTGATCGCCCTGGTCGCCGCCTGGAAGGCCGGCGGCATCGTCGTACCGGTGAATCCGATGAGCAAGCAGCGCGAGCTCTCGCACCATCTGAACGACTCCGGCGCGACCGTGCTGCTGTGTCTGGAGGGTCTGTACGCCGGGGTCGCGCGCGACGTCGTCGGCGACACCGATGTACGACTCGTGGTCACGACGAGCGAGCTGGAGTATCAGGCCCGCGACGACGAGCGGGTCTTCAAAGGTGTCGAGCGTACGCGGCCCGACGGCACCGCCGACTTCGCCGGCCTGATGGCCGCGCACCTCGGCAAGCACCCCGAGCCGGTGTCGTACGACGGACAGGATGTGGCGTTCCTGACCTACACCTCCGGCACCACGGGGACGCCGAAGGGCGCGATGAACACCCACGCGAACGTGACCTACAACGCGCAGGTGTATCGCGACTGGTGCGGACTGACCTCAGACCACGGGGTCCTCGGCGTCGCACCGCTGTTCCACATCACCGGCCTGATCGCGCACATCGCAGTGTCCGTGCTGACACGTGCACCACTGGTCCTGGCCTACCGGTTCGAGCCGGGGGTGATGCTGGATGCCATCCGCGAGCACCGTCCCGCGTTCACGGTCGGCGCGATCACCGTCTTCATCGCGTTGTCGAACACGCCAGGCGTGGCGCGCGCGGACCTCGCGTCGATGACCACCGTGTACTCCGGTGGCGCGCCGATCTCCCCTGCCATCGCGCAGCGTTTCGAGGACTCCTTCGGCATCTACCTCCACAACGTCTACGGACTCACCGAGACGACGTCACCTTCGCACCTGGTTCCGCGCGGTGTGCACGCGCCGGTCGACCCGGTCAGCGGCGCTCTGTCGGTCGGCGTACCGGGGCCGGGGACGATCGTGCGGATCCAGGACGACGACGGCCACGACCTTCCACCCGGCGAGATCGGCGAGATCGTGACGTCCGGCCCCGAGGTCGTGCTCGGCTACTGGAACAAGCCGGACGAGACCGCACACGCTCTGGCCGGCGGGCAGTTGCGCACGGGTGACGTGGGGTTCATGGACGAGCGAGGCTGGTTCTACATCGTCGACCGCAAGAAGGACCTGATCAACGCGGCCGGGTACAAGGTCTGGCCGCGTGAGGTCGAGGACGTGCTGTACGAGCACGCGGCCGTCCGCGAGGCGGCGGTCGTCGGCGTACCGGACGAGTACCGGGGCGAGACCGTGAAGGCGTTCGTCAGCCTCAAGCCCGGGACGACGGCGACGCCGGACGAGCTGATCGCGCACTGCAAGGACCGACTGGCGGCGTACAAGTATCCACGCAGCGTCGAGCTCATCGACGAGTTGCCGAAGACGGTGACCGGCAAGATCCTGCGGCGCGAGCTCCGGAAGCAGGCGGGGTGAGGAACGGTACCGGCACCCTGCCCGGTCTCAATCTCATTGCCCTCCGCACCTACCTCGGCAACCGCCTGCCCGGCGGGTTCCGCGGCGGTCTGTCGGCCGAGCTGATCGCGGGCGGGCGGTCGAACCTCACCTATCTGCTCGACGACGGCCGGCAACGATGGGTACTCCGCCGGCCGCCGCTTGGCCATGTGCTCGAGACCGCCCACGACATGGGCCGCGAGTACCAGGTCCTGTCCGCACTGGCACCGACGCCGGTGCCGGTCCCCCGGACGTTCCTGTTCTGCACCGATCAGTCGGTGATCGGTGTGCCCTTCTACCTGATGGAGTACGCCGACGGCACGATCTATCGCACCGCCGAGCAGCTGGGCCATGTCGGCCCGCAGACCGGACAGGCGGTCGCGGACGCACTGGTCGACACGCTCGCCGTCCTGCACGACATCGAGCCGGCCCGCGTCGGGCTGTCCGACCTGGGCCGCGCGGACGGCTACCTCGAGCGGCAGGTCCGACGCTGGGGCAAGCAACTCGAGGCGTCCCGGTCGCGGGACATCCCCGGGATCGCTCAGCTCGGGGAACGGCTCGCGCAAGGCCTGCCCCGGTCGTCGCGGACCACGCTGGTCCACGGCGACTACCGGCTCGACAACGTGGTGCTGGAGGAACACGCCGGAATACCGCGGATCCGGGCCGTCCTCGACTGGGAGATGGCCACCATCGGCGACCCGCTCACCGACCTGGCCTCGATGCTCGTCTGGTGGGACGGTATCGCCGGGCTGAACAGCCCGGTGGCCGCGGTGCCCGGCGAGTGGCCGGCGTTTCCTCCCGGCAGCCGACTGCTCGAACGGTACGCCGCCGACCAGGACGTTGCCGTGGGCACCATGGGCTGGTACCTCGGGTTCGCGTACTACAAGGTCGCCGCGATCTTCGAAAGCATCCACTTTCGCGACCTGCGCGGCCAGACCGTCGGCGGTGGCTTCGACCTGCTGGCCGGCCTGGTCGGCCCACTCGTTGCCCGCGGCCACCAAGCGCTCGACGGCTGAACCGACGGACGGATCGAAGCGGAGGAGGAGATCACAGATGATCGCGGAGGCGTCGCCCCGGGCGCGGGAGCTGACCGAACGCATGACAGTGTTCATGCGCGACCATGTGCTGCCGGCCGAGCCGAAGTACGACGCGTATCGGGCCGCTGCCGGTACGGCGGACCACAGCGTCCCGCCGGTCGTCGAGGAGCTGAAGTTGCGGGCCCAGGAACTCGGACTGTGGAACCTGTTCCTTCCAGCTGAGTCGGGCCTGACCCAGCTCGAGTACGCGCCGATCGCCGAGCTGTCCGGCTGGAGCAGCGATCTGGCGCCGGAGGCGATCAACTGCCAGGCGCCGGACACCGGCAACATGGAACTGCTGCACTTGCTCGGCACGCCTGAGCAACGCCGCGAGTGGCTGGAGCCCTTGCTCGCGGGCCGCATCCGGTCGGCGTTCGCCATGACCGAACCTGACGTGGCCAGCAGCGACGCGACCAACATCGGCACCCGGATCGAGCGGGACCGCGACCACTACGTCATCACCGGGCGGAAGTGGTGGATCACCGGCGCGGCCGATCCGCGCTGCGCGGTCCTGATCTTGATGGGCAAGACCGATCCCACGGCGCCGGCGCACCGACAGCAGACGATAGTGATCGTGCCGATGGACGCGGCGGGCCTGACGGAGGAGCGTGATCTGTCGATCTTCGGCCGGCACGATCAGCACGGGCACGTCGAGCTCCGGCTCGACGGTGTCCGGGTGCCGGTCACCAATGTGCTCGGTGCGGAGGGTGGTGGGTTCGCCGCGGCCCAAGCGCGCCTCGGTCCCGGCCGGATCCATCACTGCCTCCGTGCGCTCGGCGCGGCCGAGCGCGCCTTGGCGATGCTCACCGATCGCGCGCAGCGGCGGGTGGCGTTCGGTGCACCGCTCGCGGCGCAGGGCATGCTGCAAGAGCAGGTCGCGGAGTCACGACTGCAGATCGAGCAGGCGAGGCTGCTCTGTCACCAGGCCTGCCAGGTCATCGACACCGCCGGCAATAAGGCCGCACGGCACCTGGTCTCCATGGCCAAGGTCGCCGTCCCCCGCGCGGCGACGGCGGTCATCGACCGCGCCATCCAGGTGCACGGCGGTGCCGGTCTCTGTGACTCGACTCCGCTCGCGGCCATGTATGGCTGGCATCGAGCGATGCGCCTGTTCGACGGCCCGGACGAAGTGCACCTGCAATCACTGGCCAAGGCGGAGTTGGCGCGTACGCCGGTGTTGCCGGTATGACGATCCGCTATCGCAGCGGCCGCGGGGCGGCGTACATCACGCTGGCCCGGCCGGATCGGCGCAACGCGCTCGACCTCGACACCCTCCAGGAACTCGGCACCGCACTCCGCCAGGCCCGGGTCGACGATGTCCGCGTCGTGGTGCTCGCTGCCGACGGCGATGCGTTCAGCGTCGGTGGCGACCTGCTCGCGATCTCCGCCGCGGACGATCGCGAACAGTACGTCGAGGACCTGGCCGAGACCCTACATCGGGCGATCAGCGAACTGCACAACCTCAACGCGATCGTCGTCTCGGTCGTGGCCGGGGTCACCGCCGGTGCCGGTGTCGCGCTGGCGGCCGCGGCGGACGTCGTACTGGCAGCGGACTCGGCACGGTTGTCGATCGCCTACACCAAGGTCGGGCTGTCCCCGGACGGAGGCACCAGCCTCCTCACGGCCTCGCTCGGACTGCACCGAGCCCTGTACCTCACCCTCCTCAACCCACTCCTCACGGCTGAGGAAGCGAAGGCCGCCGGCCTCGTCGCAGAGGTCCATCCGGACAACGAGCTTGCGGCAGCCGTGGACCGCGTGGTCGACGTACTGCTGACAGGCTCGCGGTCTGCTCAGGTGGTGGCCAAGCGCCTGCTCCGCATGACCGCCACCCCCGCCCCCGCAGAAGCCATGCGCCGCGAGGCTCTGACGATCCGCGCCGCGGTCAGCACGCCCGACGCCAAGGAAGGAATCGAAGCCTTCCTCGACAAGCGCGGTCCCGCCTTCCCCAGCGCTACTGACTGAAGGCAGCCGGCAGTGGCTCGGTGTGGATGATGTGGAGGCGGCTGACGGCTCGGGTCAGAACGACGTACAGGCGGTGAAGGCCGCGCGGTTCGGCGGCGACGATCCGGGCCGGCTCGGCGACCACGACCGCGTCGAACTCGAGCCCCTTCGCGAGGGATGCCGGCACGCAGACCAGGCGCGTCGCGTCCATCTCCTCCTCGCCCGCGCCGAGAAGTGCGGGCTCGAGACCCGCCGCGACGAGGGCGTCCATCAGCTCCGAGACGTGGTCGTCGGCCGCGATCAGAGCGACCGAACCCTCGCCGCCCAGGTCGGCCTTGCACGCGTCGACGAGCTTGTCCACGAAGGAGCGCTCGTCGGCCTCGATGACGCTCAGCGCATCCTCGACGGTCCGGACACCGGTCGGTACGCCGAGCGTGGGCGCGATGTCCGGCAGCAGCTTCGCGGCGAAGTCGATGATCTGGGCCGGGACCCGGAAGCCCCGATCGAGCTCGGCCACCACGGCGTCGGACTTCTCGAGGTGACCGAGGACTCGATCCCAGGAGCCTGCGGCCCAGGCGGTCGTCGCCTGGGCGAGGTCGCCGAGGACGGTGGCCGAGCCGGTGCGGCAGCGCCGGCCGAGCGCGCGCAACTGCATGGCCGACAAGTCCTGTGCCTCGTCCAAGACGAGGTGGCCGAGTGAGCCGCTGCTGCGTTCGATCGAGTCCTCGAGTTCGTCGAGCAATACGGTGTCGGCGGCCGACCACTTCGCGGATTTCCAGGACCGCGCAGGCTTGGTCCACAGCAGCGCGGCGCGTTCGTCCGCGGTGAGCTCGTCGCCGGCGGCCTGCGCGAGGAAGTCGGCATCGGAGAACAGTCGATGCAACACCTGCTCCGGAAACACTCGCGGCCAGACCGCGTCCTGAACCTCGCGCACGGGCTTGGAGCGGGCGACGGCATTCTGCACGCGGTCGTCCGGCGACTCCGCGCGCTCCTCCATCCGAACCAGGACGACGTGCGCGATCCGCTGGGCCAGAGCATTGCGGCCCGGCGCGTACCGCGTCGACTCACGTAGCGACGACACGATCTCCCTGACCTCGTCCTCGTGCACCCGGTAGCGCCGGGATCCCTTGCTGTACAGGACTCCGGCGGTCGGCGTACCGACGTACGACCACAAGGCACGGTGCAGCACGGTGGCCATCCGGGCATCGCCCTTGACCCGCGCGGCCTCCGGTTCGTCGACCGCCACGGCGGCCTGACTGATCCATTCGTCGATGGTCGTCTGCCGTACGTCTACCTCGCCGAGCGCGGGCAGGACCTTGCGGATGTAGGACAGGAACGAGCGGTTCGGTCCGACGATCACGACGCCGCCGCGGCTGAGCCGTTCCCGTTCGGTGTAGAGAAGATAGGCCACCCGGTGCAGGCCAACGGCGGTCTTCCCCGTGCCGGGCGCACCCTGCACGCAGACGGACGGGTGCAGCGGCGCCCGGACCAGGTCGTCCTGCTCCGGCTGGATGGTGGCCACGATGTCGCGCATCGGCCCGGTGCGCGGGCGCTCGATCTCGGCGCGCAGGAACGCGTCGGCCTGGTCGGCCACGACGGTCCCGATCAAGGGCTCGTCCTCGAAACCGGTCAACTCGGCATGGTCGGAGAAGCCGTACCGGCGCCGCAGCAGGACTCGCTGCCGGTCGCTGTGGGTGGCCCGATAGAACGGCACCGACACCGGCGCGCGCCAGTCGATGACGAGCGGTGCGCCACTCCCGTCGTGCACATGCCGACGGCCGATGTAGATCCGGTCGAGTTCCTCGATCGCGCCGGCCTCGTAGTCCAGCCGCCCGAAGAACAGCGGCACGTCGGGCAGGTCGATCAGCGCCCGGGTCCGCTGCTCGTACGCGCGCTGGTTGGCCTCGTTGGTGAAGCGCTCGTCGTTGTCCTCACCCCCGATCACCGGGATCTCGCGTCCGAAGACGTCGCCGTACATGCGGGCCAGCGCGGCGCGCGCCTCGGTCAGGAAGGCCCGTTCGGCCTCGAGTTCATCGGTGCCGGCAGGGCTGGGTGCGGAATCGACCATCGAAAGGAGCCTCGACTCGTGTTGGCAGACGGACGAACGACGGACTGGCGGCGATCAACAGGGTCCCGCCCCGGAGAACCATCCGGTTCGATTCGATCCTTCACGCAGTGCAGAGAAGCCACCCGAAAAGACAGGCCGAGGACGTTACCAGCGCCCCCGACGCGCCGCTACCGAATTACCTGCGGCCCGTTCGGCATTACATTTGGTACCGATGGAAATCGGTTGCCGCTCGTTCTCTCGCCGTTAACCTCAGGGCCCCTCTGGGCGTCGTCTGCACTTCCTAAGTTCCTTGAGGTTATGAAGGAAGGGATGCATGGACGCACTCATCGCGGTCCGGGCTCGCGGGATCACCAAGGCGTTCGGTGAGGTCGTCGCCCTCGACGGCATCGACCTGGACGTCGCGCAGGGACAGATCCACGGCCTCGTCGGGCCGAACGGCGCCGGCAAGACGACACTGCTCGGTCTCCTGCTCGGCCTGGCCGTCGCCGACAGCGGCAGCCTCGAGATCCTGGGTACGCCGGTCGGCCGCGCGCTGGCCGCACCCGAGGGCGTGGCCGGCTTCGTCGACGGGCCTGGCCTCTACCCATCGCTGACGGCCCGGCAGAATCTCGCCGCCTTGGCCGATCTCCGCGGCGGCACCGGGACGGCCGGAATCGACGCCGTCCTCGCCGAGGTCGGCCTCACCGATGTCGCGGACGACCGGACCCGTGGCTTCTCCCTCGGCATGCGGCAGCGACTCGGACTCGCCGCCGCGCTACTCACCAAGCCGCGGCTGATCGTGCTCGACGAGCCGTCCAACGGCCTCGACCCGGCAGGCAAGAGGCACGTCCACCGTGTTCTCAACCGGCTGGCGGCCGAGGGAACGACCGTCGTCCTTTCCAGTCACCGCATGGACGATGTCGAGGCCTTGTGTTCCGAGGTGACCATTCTCAACACCGGACGCATCGTCTTCACCGGACCGCTGAGCAAACTCGCGGCCGAGAACGGTGAACTCGACTATCGCCTGGTCACTTCCGATGCCGAGGCAGCCCGCAAGGTGGCAGGCGACACCAACGGGATCACCGTCGACGAGGCTGTGTCCCCGAACGACGATCTCTTCGTTGTTCGGGGACTGGTGCCCGCGCTCGACGACCTCGTCGTACGACTGGTGCATGCCGGCATCGCGGTGCGCGAGTTCGCACCCGTCGTGTCGCCCCTCGAGGCAGCGTTCCTCGCCCTCACCGAGCAGCAGGAGGCCGGCCAGTGACCGCGACCGTCGCCCGTCCGGCCGTCGCCCATCCCGTCTCGGTGGCCCGCGGCTACCGGTTCGAACTGGTCAAGCTGACCTCGCAGTGGCGGATCCGCCTGATCGTCGTCGCCTGCTGGATCGCACCCGCGCTGTTCGTCGCCGCGGTCAGCCAGCAGACCTCACTCCCGGTCGACACCCTCTTCGGGCGCTGGATGCACGCGACCGGGTGGGCCGGACCGCTCGTCATCCTGGGCTTCTCCGGAAACTGGGCGCTCCCGCTGCTGACCTCACTGGTCGCCGGAGACGTGTTCGCCTCCGAGGATCGGCTGGGGACCTGGCGCCACCTGCTCGTGGCGGTCCGTTCGCCGCAACGGATCTTCGTGGCGAAGGCACTGGCCAGTCTGACGGTCATCATGCTGCTGATGGCCGGGCTGGCTGTGTCCAGCGCGGTCGGCGGGCTGATCGCGGTCGGCAATCAGCCGCTGGTCGGCCTCGACGGTCACCTGTTGTCGTCCGGCAACGCTGCTGGGAACGTACTGCTCGCTTGGGTCTGTGCGATCGCCCCGACCCTGGCCCTCGCCGCGATCGGGCTGCTCGGATCCGTCGCACTGGGTCGGTCTCCGATGGGCCTGCTGCTGCCCGCGCTGGTCGCGCTGGCCATGCAGTTGGCGCAGATGCTGCCGCTGCCGGTCGCCGTACGCCTGGCTCTGCCCGGGTACGCGTTCACGGCCTGGAAGGGCCTGTTCACGAGCCCGGGTCAGCTCGCCCCTCTGCTCATCGGTGTCGTGGTCAGTCTGGTCTGGGCGGCCACCGCGACTGTGCTCGCGTATCTGCTCTTCCTGCGGCGTGACTTCACCAACCTGACCTCGGACGGCTCGGGCCGGCGCGCGATCACCGTCGGCCTGGTGCCGCTTGTCGGTCTGCTCGCCGTCACCATCGCGATCCTCGCCGCGGCGACGGCATCGGCGACGGCCGGCATCCAGCAGGCCAAGGTCGAGGCCGGTGTGTCGACCGCGTTCGCCCACCTCTACCGGGTGCAGACCAGGGAGCTCAACCGTCCCGACGTCACCGAAGCGCAACTGCAGGCTTCGACGGCGTGCACCAAGGGCGACGGCAAGGTCGACCCGGTGGGACCCGGCAACGACTGGCGTTGCGTCGTCTCGTGGCATCTGCCCGACGTCGCGGCGACCGGCCAAGCCATCTACCAACTGGACATCACCGCAGATGGGCGCTTCATGGCCGACGGCGACGGACCGAAGGAAGTCAACGGCTTCTTCCTGGTCCGTACGCCGATCGGCGACGCACCCAACCCCCTATGGCAGTTCGACGGCAACGTCGACCTGCTACCCACCCCGAAGGGATAACCCAAGATGCAGGTAACACGCCTCCGCCGGCGTGTCGAGAAGAAGCCCTCGGGCCTTCTCGGTCGACGCATCGGCCGCCGCGTACCACTCGTCACGGCAGGCGCCACCGTTGTCGCCGTCCTCGCCGCCGGTACCGGCTCGGCCCAGACCACGCAGTTCGGGACCTCCCACGTCGGCGACACCACCGACAAGGGTCTGGTCATCTCCAGCGATCAGTACCTCAAGCCGATCGGCGATCGCCTCCTCCTTCAGCCCGGCAAGATCATGTCCTCCTCGGTCAGCCCCGACGGCACCCACGTCGCGGCCTCGATCACCGACGGCGGCATGGCGCTGGCGATCGTGAACCTGAAGGACTGGAAGGTGCAGCAGCTGATCGGCAACAACGCCGCGGCGAATCTGCGCATCCCTGGCAACGACATCGGCCAGGAAGGCCCGACGTACTCCCCCGACGGGTCGCAGCTGTGGCTCGGGCAGACCGACGGCTACCGCAGGTTCACCGTGAACCCGGACGGCAGCCTCGCCAACCCGACGTTCGTGTCGATCCCGGCCGACGGCCCCAAGCACGCGCTGGTCGGCGAGGCCGTGTTCTCGTCCGACGGTTCGATCGTGTACTCCGCGGTCAACGGCCAGAACCGCGTGGTCGCGATCAACGCGGGGACCGGCGACATCATCCAGAGCTGGTCGGTGGGCATCGCCCCGCGTGACCTGATCATGGTCGGCGACAAGCTGTACGTCAGCAACGAGGGCGGCCGGACGGCACGGCCGGGCGAGACCACGATCAACTCGTACAACACCCCGGTGCCGGCCAACCCGGTCACCGCGGCCACCACGACCGGCACGGTCAGCGTCATCAACCTGGCGAAGCCGGCCGCGGCCGTGACGAGCATCAACGTCGGTCTGCACCCGACCGCCCTGTACGCCAAGGGCAACGCGCTGTTCGTCACCAACACCCAGACGAACGACGTGTCGATCATCGACACCGGCAAGAACAAGGTCGTCCAGACCGTCGCCACCCAGCCGTGGCCGGAGGCCTCGGTGGGCTACGAGCCCGACGGAGTGACGCTCACTGACGACGGTCATCTGCTGGTGACCCTCGGCCGCGCCAACGCGGTCGCCGTCTACAAGTACACGACCCCGCTGGAGCCGGTCAGCTACGTCGGTCTGCTGCCGACGGACTACTTCCCGGCTGAGATCGCGACGGTCGGCGACGACGTACTGGTCTCCAACACCCGGGGTATCGACGCCCGCCGTACGACGACCGCCGCCGGGCGCGGCACCCACGACACCACCTCGAGCCTGCAGCGGTTCAAGCTGCCGACCGACAACGTGATTCGCGCCGACACGGCCAAGGTCTTCGAGCAGAACGGCTGGACCAAGGGTTCGGTCCAGGTGGCCAACGGCAAGGGCGAGGCCGCCAAGAAGAAGCCCGTGCCGGTCCCGCAGCGACTGGGCGAGCCGTCGACGATCAAGCACGTCTTCCTGCTGGTGAAGGAGAACCGGACCTACGACCAGGTCTTCGGTGACATGCCGGAGGGCGACGGCGACCCGGCGCTGGCGCAGTTCGGTGAGAACGTGACGCCGAACCAGCACGCGCTGGCCCAGCAGTTCGGGCTCTACGACAACACCTACGACGTCGGCACGAACTCCGCCGAAGGTCACAACTGGCTGATGCAGGCGGACAACCCGGAGTACACCGAGTCCTCGGCCGGCGAGTACCTGCGTAGCTACGACACCGAGGACGACGCACTCGGCCACCAGCAGACCGGCTTCATCTGGAGCGGTGCGCAGGCGGTCGGCAAGACAGTGCGCGACTTCGGTGAGTTCCAGCAGTTCCTGACCAAGCCGGCCGGCGCGAGCTGGCAGAACCTGTACTGCGACACCAAGAACATGATCGCGACCGGGCAGGACACCGCCTACCCGCTGGTCTCGTCCTCGCCGATCCCGTCGCTGAACGACGTGTCGGTGCACGGCTTCCCGAAGTTCGACACCAGCGTCCCGGACATCTACCGGGAGCAGATCTGGAAGCAGGACTTCGAGAAGAACGGGCCGGCGAACCTGAACATGTTCTGGCTGTCCAGCGACCACACCGGCGGTCCGGCGAACGCCGCCGCCCAGGTCGCGGACAACGACCTCGCGGTCGGCAAGATCGTCGAGACGATCTCGCACAGCAAGTACTGGAAGGACTCGGCGATCTTCGTCGTCGAGGACGACTCGCAGGCCGGCCTGGACCACGTCGACGGCCACCGGGCGCCGATCCAGATCATCAGCCCGTGGGCCCAGCACGGCAAGGTCGACAACCACTACTACTCGCAGATCGCGATGATCCGCACCATCGAGCAGATCCTCGGGGTCCACCCGATGAACCAGAAGGACAGCGCGGCCACCCCGATGCGGGACGCGTTCACCCAGCGCCCCGACAACACGCCGTTCACCGCTCTGCCGAACCGGACCTCGCTGACCGGCGGTCTGAGCACCCCGCCGTCCTGCGGCCTGGACACCCCGGCGGCGCAGAACCCGCTCGCGGCGCCCGCGCCGAAGGCGACGGTACCGGCGGATATGCAGGAGATGGCGGCCACGTGGGACGACTGGAAGTCGCAGCAGCGGCTCACCGGCCCGGACGCCAAGGCCGACTTCGCGAACCCGGCGCAGATGGACCACTTCACGTGGTACCAGGCGCACGACTGGGCCACGCCGTACCCCGGTGAGGACAAGATCGTCGCACCGCAGGACGTGCCAGGCTCGTACATCCCGGCCCCGGACTCCGACGGCTGAGATAACACGTAGGACGTAGCACCCGAGGCCCCTGGCCGGCAGCACGCCGGTCAGGGGCTTCCGCGTTCCTACCAGGGATGGATGGAGCTCCAACCTCCGATCGAGGCGGCAGCAGCCCGGACTTCAACAGTCACGCCGATGACCGGGCACCGTCGGTTCGCCGACGCTGGTTCCGGCAAGCAACCAAGGCAAGGGACTGGACATGCTTCGACTCCTGGGATTCAACCCGTACCTGCGCGCGCTGATAGGCATCGGACTGCTGGTGTTCGGGATCGTCACGCACCGGCCGCTGCTGATCGCCGTCGGCGCCGGTGTCGGCATCTGGAGCGTGGCGAACGTCGTCATGGATGCCAAGGGCAACGGTCAGCGCGACCGTCCCGGGCGGGATCGATGACCGGCATCGTCTCCGTTCGCGACCTGACCAAACGGTACGGCGACTTCGCCGCCGTCGACGGCGTCAGCTTCGAGATCGACGAGGGCCAACTGGTCGCCGTACTCGGGCCGAACGGTGCCGGCAAGACCACGGCGCTCGAGATCCTGGAGGGATTCTCCGAGCCGACATCGGGTCACGTGCGGGTCCTCGGTGACGATCCGCTGCACGGCGGCCGCGCCTGGCGTGCGCAGGTCGGCCTCGTCCTTCAGTCGACCAGCCTCGAGACCGAGCCGACCGTCGTGGATCTGCTGCGCGTCTTCGGACGTCTCTACCCGAACCCGCGGCCCGTCGCCGAAGTACTGGAGCTGATCGACCTCGCCGACGACGCGAGGACGCGGGTCGGCACGTTGTCCGGTGGACAGCAGCGTCGGGTCGATCTCGGGCTCGCGATCATCGGGAATCCCGACGTACTGTTCCTCGACGAGCCCACCACCGGCCTCGACCCGGAAGCCCGACGGCGTTGCTGGGCCAGCGTGGAACGGCTCAACGACGCGGGTACGACGATCCTGCTGACCACGCACTACCTCGACGAGGCTGACCACCTCGCGGATCGAGTCATGGTGCTCTCCGCTGGACGCCTGGTGGCCGACACCACGCCCGCAGCCATGCGAGCGAGCGGTGGCCGGAGTGCGATTCGCTTCCCGTTGCCGGTCGAGGCTCCGGATCTCCCGCCGTCTCTGGCCGTCCACGTCACCGATCGCGTGCTGAGTCTCCACACGGACCGGATCGAGCCCGTACTCGCGGACCTCCTCGCGTGGGCCCAACACCACCGGCTCGAACTGACGGCGCTCGAGGTCGGTCCGCCGAGCCTCGAAGAGGCCTACCTGTCCATCACCCGCACGCCCGTCGACTCGGAGCCCCACCATGCCCTCTTCACAAGCCACGTCTGACGCGAGTGCGCGGTTGCCACCGGTCCTGCCGCTCCTGCTGGGCCAGATCGCCCACCAGCTCCGCTTGCTCATTCGCACTCCCAGAGCGATGAGCACCGGTCTCGTTCTCCCGATCCTGCTGCTACTGCTGAACTCCTCGGATGGCCAGGTCGCGCCGTCCCGGCTCGCTGGCTGCGCGGTTCTCGGTACGACGATGATCGCCTGGACGACCCACGGGATCGGGCTGGTGGCGGCCCGGGAGTCCGGTGTGATGAAGCGCTGGCGTGCGACACCGCTGCCCGCCTGGTGCTATCTCAGTGGTCAGATCGTCGCGTCGGTGCTCGTCTCGGTGCTCGCCGGCGCGGTCGCCGTACTCGCCGGTGTGGCCTTGTTCGGTACGGACCTGGACATCTGGCGTGCGCTGGCGATGCTTGCCGCCATCTTCCTCGGGGCGCTCGCGTGTGCCTCCGCGGCTACTGCTGTCACGGGCTTCATCTCGACTGTGGCCAGTGCGTTCCCGATCCTCGGCCTGACTTATCTACCGGTGGTGTTGTTCTCCGGCACGGTCGGCGATCCGGTGAAGGCGTCATGGGTTTCCACCGTCGCGTCGTACCTGCCGGTGCGTCCGATCATTGACGCCACGGGTCACGCGCTCACCGGCACAGGGCTTCCGGTCCGGGACGTCCTCGTGCTGTTTGGCTGGTCTGTCGCCGGATTGCTGGTGTCGCTGGCGGTCTTCCGCTGGGAGCCGACACGGACCCACCAGCGTCGGCCCGCTCGGGCGCGGATGGTGGTCGCGACAGACGACATGTCCTGTGCCTCGGACTACTGATGCCGGAGGAGACCGTGCTGGTAGGCGTAGCTGACGGCACGGGCACGATCCCGGGCGCCGATCTTGGCGAGGAGGTGGTTGACGTGACTCTTCACTGTCGCCTCCGTGACCACCAGCTGGGCGGCGATCTCGGCGTTCGACAGGCCCTCGGCGATGAGCGTCAGGACTTCGGTCTCGCGCCGGGTCAGCACGTCGTCGGACACCGCCGTGGGCTTCGGCGTACCGGGGTCGGCCGCGATCGCCGCGACCAGGTGATGCTGCACGGCCGGGTCGATCGCAGCCTGGTCGTCCAGCACCCGGTGCAGGGCCTCGTGGATCTCGGCCGACCTCGCGTCCTTCGTCAGGTAACCCCGCGCTCCCGCCCGAAGGGCCGCGAGCACCGACTCGTCATCGGCGTACGTCGTCAGCGCGATGACCTTCACCTCCGGGTGGAGATCGCGCAACCGCCGAGTCGCCTCGACGCCGTCGCACCGCGGCATCCGCAGATCCATCAGTACGACGTCAGGCGTCAGATCACTCACCATGCGCACCGCCTCCTCGCCCCCGGAGGCGGTGCCGACGACCTCGACATCGGGCAGCAGCCCGAGCACCAGCGCCAGTCCCTCCCGGACCACGCGCTGGTCGTCGACGCTCAGGACGCGGATCATGCCGGGACCTCCAGCTCCACCCGGAACCCCGTCCGGGTCGGGCCTGCATCGAGTCGCCCGCCGAGGAGTTCGGCCCGTTCACGCATACCGGTCAGGCCATAACCGGAACAACCCGGTGTTGTTGCCGGATCGCCGTAGTCCTCGACGATCAGCCTCGCCAGGCCGTCTTCGTAGCTGAGCCTCACGGTGACGCACTGTTGCCGCGTGGCGTGCTTCGCGATGTTCGTCAGGGATTCCTGCGCGACCCGGTAGACGGCGAGGCGGGCGTCCGCGTCGAGCGAGTGGTCATCGCCGGCGACGGTCAGTTCGCAACGGATGCCGGTGTCGTGCTCGAACCGCGCGGTCAACGCCGGCAACTCGCCCGGCCCCGGCAGCGCCTGGTCGTCGCGGAGCATGCCGATAGCGTGCCGCGCCTCGTCGAGTCCCGAGCCGGCGAGATGCCGCGCGCGATCGATCACCCCGGAGAGGCGGTCGTCGCCGGCTGCCAGCACGGTCGCGCCTTCGAGCTGGAGCACCAACGCGGACAGCGAGTGCGCGAGCACATCGTGCATCTCGCGGGCCAGTCGTTGACGCTCCGCGAGTGCGGCGGCGCGAGCCTGCGCGTCGCGGGTCCGCTCCAGCTCGAGCAGCAACCGTTCCGCCTCTTCGTTGGTCTCGCTCAGTCGCTCGGCCAGACGCATCACGGCGTAGAAGCTTGCCATCGCGATGCTGGTCAACAACGCCGGCAGCGGTGACCGGTCACCCCCGACGAGCAGAAGGATCAGCCCCGCACCGACGACCGCGGTGCCAGGGACCGGCGGAAGCCTGCGTCCGATCAGCGCCACGGCGACGAACACCCCGAGCACTCCCGGACCAGACGGCTGTAGCCGCAGCAGTACGACGCTTGCCACGAACAGGACCGCGATCGACATCCATCGCGCCCAGGTCGGCCCGCTCCGGGCGGCGAAGGTTCCGAACGCCCCGGCGGCGAACGCCGCGATCGCGACCGAGATGACCAGCCCTTCGCCGTGCCGGCCCGGACCAGGCGTGGACTGGCTCAGCACGATGATCTGCAGACCGATGATGAGTGGACCCACCAGGCGCAGCCACCGCCAGGTCGTCTCGTGATGTTTCCGGGCGTGACGCAGCGCCACCAGAGCAGGCACAGTTCTGGATCCGGCGATCACCGAACGACCATAGGCTCCGGCCTCGACCAGGTCACCGTCATCAACGGAAGATCAACCCAGAGATCAACCCAGGGTTGGAGAAACCCGGGTCAGTCGCTCTCGTCCAGCCGGAGCTGGAGAAGTTGCGCGAGCGGCATGGACTCACCATCGCGAGCGCCCAGGCCGACGGTGATCGGCGGATCGGACGGCAGGATGCGGACGCCGAGGAGCCGGGCGCTGAGGCTGGCCGGCGTACCGAGGATGTAGAAGTTGCCCTCGGCGTCGGTGCCGAGCGAACGGTTGCGGCGCAAGTACCAGCCAGTGATCCCGGTGCGGTAGCTGGCTCCCGATCCGGTGACCTGCGCCCGCAGCGGCTGTGGCTCGACGCCTCGTTCCTTCATCGTCCGGACGAAATCGGTCAGCAGCGCACGGGCCTGCGCGGTCTCGGCGGCCTTGCGGCGTTCGAGCGCCGCTGCATGGACGGCGGCTGCCTCCCGCCGTTCCTCGCGCCAACTCGGCTGACTGTCCACCCCGCCAGACTAGGACACGTCAGGCTGGTGCCGGCTGAGCTATCCGGCCCAGCAGGTGTTGCCACGCTCGGTCAAGGCCGGCGGCAATGCAGCCGGCCACGACTGTGTCTGCCGCGAGCACGCTCATCTTCACTTCCGGCATGACCGGCGAGAGCAGACGCAACTGCTCGACGACCGCATCGAGGAAACCCGGTGCCTGCCCGATACCACCGCCCAGCACGATCAACTCGGGGTCGACGACGGCGATGACACTGCACACCGCCTTGGCCACGAGGAGTGCCTCTTCGGTCACCACGGCGGCCGCGATCACATCACCACGCGCCGCCGCCGCGAACACCTTCGCCGCCGACGTCGCACCTCGCACACCCGCCCGCCGAGCGGCCCTGACCACGGCCGCGGCCGATGCCGAGGCGTCGAAGCTGCCCCGCTTGCGGGCATCCCGCGCATCGCTTCCGCTGCCTTCGGTGAACGGTAGGTAACTGATCTCGCCCGCCACACCGTGGAAGCCGTGCCGCAGCTTCCCGTCGAGCACCAAGCCCATGCCGATCCCCGTACCGACGGACACGAACGCGAAGCTGTCGACATCGCGGCCATGACCGTGGACCCGCTCGGCCAGGGCCGCGGCGTCGACGTCGTTCTCGATCATCAACGCCGGACCGAACCGCTCGCGCAGCGCCGGCAACACCGCGGGCGAGTCCCAACCCGACAGGCGCCCGGTCAACGTCAGAGTGTCGCGCTTCGGGTCGTAGACACCCGGACTTCCGATCACTGTCTGGGTGAGCTGCGACGCGGTGATGCCTGCTTCGTCCAGCAGTGTCTTGGCGAGGTCGGCCAGTTCCTGGACCCGGGCCATCTCCCGCACTGCCTTCGTGCGCACGCTGAGCCGGCAACGCACCGTGCCCCGCAAATCCGCGACCGCCCCACGCAAGAACTCGCGTCCGACATCGAGCCCGAGGACGAACCCTGCCTCCGGGCGTACGTCGTACAGTCGCGCGGCCGGACCCGGGACGCCGGTCCGCTGGCCGGACGCATGCACCAGCCCGCCGCGCTCTATGCTGGCCAGGGCCGCGGAGACCGTCGGCTTCGACAGACCGGTCAGCGCGGCCAGCTCCGTCCTCGACACCGGTCCGGACCGCCGGATGTGTTCCAGCAGCACCTGCTCGTTGATCGCGCGAATCAGCTGCGGGCGGGCCGCGGCGGCACCTCCGGCGACAACCGTCACGTCGGTCTCCTTCAGGTCGCGAATTGGTCAAGCTGCGAGTTGGGCCTTGTGCCCGCCAGGATTGTTAAGTTAGTTTCCTAACGATTCTATTGGACGGCACGGTGGAGTTGCCAGCCCATGATTCCTACCCCGGTTGTGCTCGGACTCGACTTCGGCGGGACGAAGATCGCCGCCGCGGTCGCCGACCTGTCCGGCCGGCGTCTCGGCACGACCACCATCGACAGCCTGGCCGAGGCAGGAGCCGAGGCCGCGATGGGTCGCGGTCTGACCGCGGCCCAGGATCTGTTGACGGAGGTCGCTCCGGACAGGGAACTCGCCGCGGTCGGCGCGGCGACGCTCGGGATCCCGTACGACGACCACGTCGAGCTCGCGCCGACGTTTCCCGGCTGGGGCGAACTCCCCTTCGGGCGGATGGTGCGGGAGGCGTTCCCCGACGTACCTGTCCGGCTCGGGACCGACGTGAAGGCCGCGGCCGCCGCCGAAGTGCGGTGGGGTGCGCTGGCCGGTTGCGATCCGGGGATCTACCTCAACCTCGGCACCGGCCTGGCGGTGGCGATCGTTGCCGGAGGCACGGTGATTTCCGGCGCTCACCGAGCGTCCGGAGAGATCGCCTACAACGTGCGGACCGCCGCGGATGTTTGGATCGAGCCGGCGCAGCGCACGATCCTCGAGGATGTCGTCAGCGGCCAAGCACTCGAGGCGACCGGCAGCACCCGGCTCGGCCAGCGGGTATCGGCGGCGGACGTTTTCACCAGGTCGGCGACCCAGCCGGACGCCGCCGTCCTCACCGACGAGTTCAACCGCGAGTTGGCGATGCACGTCGTCAACCTCGCCATCGCCCTCGACCCGGCCCGCATCGTTGTCGGTGGCGGCCTGGTCGGTTCCTGGGACCGGATCGGTCCCGAACTGCGCCGGGCACTCGACGCGGCCGTCCCGTTCCCACCGGAACTGGAAGTGGCCCGGTTCCCTTCGGACGCGCCGCTGGTGGGCGCACTCGCCCTCGGAGTCGAGGCCGCGGGCGCGGTCCTCGGTGCGGAGGCATTCGCATGACCATGAGATCGAGGAGTGAAAGGCAGAGACGATGAGGGGCATCAAACGGATCGCCGTCGCCACAGTGGCGGTCGGCATACTGGCCGCTGCGGGCTGTGGCGGCGGTGACAAGCCGATCGGGAGTGCGTCCAGCAACCCGTCGTCCTCGACGAGCAGCGGCGGCAGCACCGGGCAGTTCAAGAAGGGTGGAGTCGTCACCATCGCCAACGTGGGCGGTCAGACCTGGCCATGCCAGTTCAACCCGTTCAACCCGTCGGTCAACCAGCAGGCGCTCGGCTTCGTGTACGAGCCCCTGACCTTCGTCAACGTGCTGAAGAGCGGTGCCACCACGCCGATGCTGGCGACCGCGTTCACGTGGTCGCCGGCCAAGGACTCGATCGTCTTCACCATCCGCGACGGTGTGAAGTGGAGCGACGGCCAGCCGTTCAGCGCCGACGACGTGGTCTACACGTTCAACCTGATGAAGCAGCAGCCGGCCCTGGACCTGTTTGCCCTGTGGAGCGGCGCCGGGCTGACCAGCGTCACCGCGGCCGGCAACAAGGTCACGCTGAAGTTCAAGGGTGCGGCCGAGCCGTACTTCTACAACTTCGCCAACCAGGTCGGCATCGTGCCCAAGCACATCTGGTCCACCGGCGAGGCGGCGTCCAAGCCGGCCACCTATGCGAACCCGAAGCCGGTCGGCACCGGAGCGTTCACCGTCGAGTCATGCAGCAGCAACAACATCACCTACGCCGCCAACGGCAGCTACTGGCAGCCTGGCAAGCCGTATGTGTCGAAGGTGCAGTACCCGGCGTACCTGGACAACAACCCGGCCAACCTCGACCTGGCCAGCGGCAAGGCGCAGTGGGGTGGTCAGTACATCCCGAACATCGACAAGTTCTACAAGTCGAAGTCGCCGGACAACAACTACTGGTTCCCACCGACCGCGAACGTCGCGCTCATCCCGAACCTCGACCCGTCGCACAAGGTGACCAGCAACCTGGCCGTCCGGCAGGCGATCGCCTACGCGCTCGACCGCGAGCAGATCTCGAAGATCGGTGAGAGCGGCTACCAGCCGGCCGCGAACCAGACCGGCGTCGTCACCCCGACCTTCGACAAGTACTTCGACAAGGATGCGCTGACGGCGGCCGGCTACGACAAGCCGAACCCGGAGAAGGCCAAGCAGTTGCTGGCCAGCGCCGGCTACAGCGCGTCGAACCCGCTCAAGCTGAACGTCATCAGCGTCACCGGCTACACCGACTGGGACGCGTCCCTGGCGGTCGTCAAGCAGCAGCTCGCCGCGGTCGGGATCGAGTTGACCACCCAGGACCTGCAGCAGCAGTCGTACAACCAGAAGCTCTACACGGGTGACTTCGACCTGGCGTACTCCGCCCTGTCCGGCGGACCCTCGCCGTACTACGAGTTGCGGCAGCTGCTGTACTCGAAGAACACCGCCCCGATCGGCAAGCAGGCCAACAGCAACTACTCGCGCTACATCAACCCCGCGGTCGACAAGCTCTTCGACCAGTACGCGAGTGCGGACCCGGACACCCAGGTCCAGCTGATCAAGCAGATCTCGGGCTACATGATCAAGGACATCCCGCTGATCCCGACGACCGAGTCGGTCGACTGGTACCAGTACAACACCACGGACCTCGAGGGCTGGCCGACGCAGGACAACCCGTACGCCCAGCCGGCGCCGTACAACATCCCCGACGTCGGGCAGGTGCTGACGAACCTGTACTCGAAGTCGGCCCAGAAGTAAGTAAGGAAGGAAACGTGGCAAGAGTGAGCACGAGGAGCTGGTGGTCGTGCGGTTCCTGATACGTCGTCTCGGGTTCTTCGTGCTCACTCTCTGGGCGGCGATGACGCTGAACTTCTTCATCCCGCGGATGATGCCGGGCAGTCCTGAGGATGCACTGCGGTCGCGGCTCAGCAAGGGTGGCGCAATCGTCACGCCGGAGCAGTTACGCACGGTGCTGGCCGAGTTCGGCTTCGACCCGGACAAGAACATCGTGTTGCAGTACGGCGAGTACCTCAAAGCGATGGTCACCGGGCACTGGGGCGTGTCGGTCGGCAGCAGCCTCGGTGTCCCGGTGACGACCCTGATCGGCGACGCGCTGCCGTGGACCCTCGGCCTGGTCGGCATCACCACCGTGCTGGCGTTCGGGATCGGCACCCTGATCGGCACGATCGCCGGCTGGCGGCGGGGCGGGCTGATCGACGGGGTCGTGCCGCCGATCTTCATCGTCACCTCGGCGCTGCCGTACTTCTGGGTGGCGCTGCTGCTGATCTCATTGTTCGCCATGGGCAACAATCCGGTCCTGCCCAACGACTTCAACTACGATCAGGGGCTGACGCCCGCGTTCACGGCGGAGTTCGCCGGCAGCGTGCTCAAGCACGGCATCCTGCCGGCCGCCACCATCCTGATCACCGCGGTCGGCGGCTGGATCCTGACCATGCGCAACAACATGGTCACCACGCTGGCCGAGGACTACGTCCGGATGGCCCGCGCCAAGGGCATCCCGAACCGGAAGATCATGTTCGGCTACGCCGGCCGGAACGCGTTCCTGCCCAACCTGTCCGGGTTCGCGATGTCACTCGGCTTCGTCATCTCCGGCGTGATCCTGGTCGAGTACGTCTTCAACTACCCCGGCCTGGGTTACATGTTCTACAACGCCACGGTGAGCACCGACTATCCGTTGCTGCAGGCACTGTTCCTGCTGTCGACGCTGGCCGTCCTGATCTGTGTCCTGCTCTGCGACTTCGCGGTGTTCCTGCTCGACCCACGAGCCCGGACGAAGGGATAACCGATGAGCGCTATCGTCGCCGGCACCGCACCGGTCGCACCGAGTGTGACCCGCCGCCCGCGGGGCGGCATCTTCCGGGCCATCCTGCACAACCGCAAGGCCATGGTCGGGGCGGCCTTGCTGCTGCTGTTCTGCCTTCTGGCCGCCGTCCCGAAGCTGTTCGTCCCATGGCTCAAGGGCGACCCACAGGCGATCGGTGACCTGCCGCTGCAGGGACCCTCGTCCGCGCACTGGCTCGGCACCACCGGCCTCGGCCAGGACGTGTACGCCGAGCTGATCTACAGCACCCGCGAGTCGTTGATCATCGCGGTCGTCGCCGGCCTCGGCGCCACGATCCTGGCCGTCCTCATCGGGGTCTCGGCCGCCTACCTCGGCGGCGCGGCGGACAACGTGCTGTCGATGATGACCGACATCTTCCTGGTGCTGCCGACGTTCCCGCTGATCATCGTGCTGGCGACGTACGCCGGCAAGGGCAACCTGACCGTGATCATCGTCGTGCTGATCCTCACCGGCTGGTCGTACGGCGCCCGACAGATGCGCGCGCAGGCACTGTCGCTGCGCAACCGCGACTTCCTCGAGTCGGCCCGGGTCCGTGGCGAGCGGCGGTCGTACATCATCGTGGTCGAAGTGCTGCCGACGATGATCTCGCTGATCGTCGCGAACTTCCTCGGTGCCGCCCTGTACTCCGTCCTGACCGCGGCCGGCCTGCAGTTCCTCGGGCTCGGCGATCCCAACTCACTGAGCTGGGGCACGATGCTCTACTGGGCGCAGAACCAGGGCGCCCTGGTGAACGGACTGCCCGCGTGGGCGCTGTCGCCCGGCCTGGCGGTCGCGCTGCTCGGCGTCTCGTTCGCCCTGCTCAACTATGCGTTCGACGAGATCAGCAACCCCGCCCTGCGGCCGGTTCGGAGGCGACGTGCCAAGTCAGCAGCCAATTCTTGAGGTCCGCGATCTCACCGTCGAGTACGACACCGGCGACCGCCCGGTCGTCGCGGTCGACTCAGTGGATCTCGACGTACACGCCGGTGAGTTCGTCGGCGTGGTCGGCGAGTCGGGCTGCGGCAAGTCGACGCTGCTGTTCGCCATCGCCCAGCTGCTGAGCCCACCCGCCGCCATCACCGGCGGCAGCGTGCACTTCCAGGGCCAGGACCTGGTCGCGATGAACGAGAAGAAGCTGGCCGCACTGCGCTGGCGGGACTACTCAGTGGTGATGCAGAGCGCGATGAACGCGCTCAACCCGGTGAAGAGCATCGGCAGCCAGTTCCGCGACGCGATCATGGCGCACGACGAACGGGTCGACGATGAGCGCCCGGCCGAGGTGATGCGAATGGTCGGCATCGACCCGATCCACCTCAAGAGCTATCCGCACCAGCTCAGCGGCGGGATGCGGCAGCGGGCGATGATCGCGATGGCGCTGCTGTTCACCCCCGACATGATCATCATGGACGAGCCGACCTCGGCGCTCGACGTGGTCGCGCAACGATCCCTGATGGTGCAGATCAAGGAACTGCAGAAACAACTCGGCTTCGCCGTCGTCTTCGTCACCCACGACATGTCGCTGATCAGCCACTTCTCCGACCAGCTGATGGTGATGTACGCCGGTCAGGTCGTCGAGTTCGGCGCCACGCGCGCCGTGTTCGACCATCCGGCGCACCCGTACAGCAAGGGTCTGCTCGACGCGTTCCCGTCGATCCGGGGCCCGAAGCAACCACTGACCGGAATTCCGGGCAGCCCGCCGAACCTGGCCAGCCCACCGAGCGGCTGCCGCTTCCATCCGCGCTGCCCGGTGGCGTTCGAGGACTGTCCCAAGATCGAGCCCGAGCTCTACCAGGTCGGTCCGATCCAGGCGCGCTGCCTACTGCACGCACCGGGCCAGACCCGCCCGGCCGAGCCCGTCCAGGAGGTGACGTCATGACCGATATCAGTCTGGACTCCACGTCGTCGACCCTCCAGGACTCGGTGGCGTCGACGGCGCCGCTGCTCGAGACCAAGAAGCTCACCCGCCACTTCCGCGTCGGCCGCGGGCTCTCCCGCCAGATGCTGCACGCGGTCGACGACGTCGACCTCACCATCGACCGGCAGGAGATCGTGGCACTGGCCGGAGAGAGCGGCAGCGGCAAGAGCACCATCGCCCGGCTGCTCGCGGGTGTGTACCAACCGACGAGCGGCGAGATCTACTACGAGGGCCGACCGATGTCGAGCAGGCGGTCGCGCAAGGACCAGCTCGCCTACCGCGGCGACGTACCGATGGTCTTCCAGGATCCGTTCAGCTCGCTCAACCCCGCGTTCCGCGTCTCGCACGGCATCCTGCGCAGCCTGAAGCTGCACCGCCCGGAGCTCACGCGGGCACAGCGGCTCGAGGAGGCCGAACGCGTCGTCGAGGCGGTGGGCCTGTCCCCCGCCGGCGACATCATGCACCGCTATCCGTACGAGCTCAGCGGTGGGCAGCGGCAACGCATCGGCTTCGCCCAGGCGCTGGCGCACAAACCCAAGCTGATCCTTGCCGACGAGCCGGTCTCCATGCTGGACGTGTCGATTCGCATCGGCCTGCTCAACCTGATGAGCGAGCTGCGCGAGACCCAGGGCGTGTCGTTCCTCTACATCACCCACGACATCGCGAGCGCGCGGTACGTCGCCGACCGTCTCGCCATCATGTACGCCGGGCACATCGTCGAGTCCGGCCCGGCCGAGTCCGTGCTGGCCAACCCCAAGCACCCGTACACCGACCTGTTGCTCGGCGCGGTTCCCGACCCGCGGGCACCGCTGACTGCCGCCGTCGAAGGCGACACCGGTGAACCGCCGAAGGTCATCGACCCCACCCCGGGCTGCCGCTTCCGCTGGCGCTGCCCGCTGGTCGTCGACGAGTGCCACCAGACGACCCCGCTCCTGCGCATCCTCGGCACCGACCACGAGGCCGCCTGCCACGTCGCCGAATCCGATCCGGGGCTCCAGGACACAACGGCGCGTTAGGTTCGCCGTCGCCCTGACGTCTTTGCAACGTCAGGGCGATGCCGTATCCAGATGGTGTGACATCCCTGTGCCCGAACTGTGGTGCGCCGAGTGCTGCCTACGAGGCCGGTGGGCTCGTCGAGGTCGTCCACGATGCGGAGATCGACGGGTTGCGCAAGCTCTTCACCGGCGAACTGCTGCTGTCGCGCTGTGAGGTCTGCGCCGATCCACTGGACGCTGAGGTCAGCGTGGTCTGTGTCTCGGACGACCCACGGGCGATCGACCTGTTGTGCGGCCGGATGGCCCAGGGCTGGGACGCCGAGGCAGTGATCACCCGCGCCGGAGTTCCGGTCGACCGGTCGTACGTCGCACATCCGTCAGCGGACGCCTTGATGCACAGCGTGGCCGCACGGATGAAGGCGCGTCTGGCCGTGATCAACGCTGCCGGAACGGCCATCGCGGACCATCGCCTGATGAAGTACCTCGAGGAGCACTGGCGGCAGTTTCCCGCCGAAGCGTTCGCTGCTGCGATCGTGCCCGCCATCGCGCCGGTGCCAGGCACCAGAGTCGCCGCAGTCCGTGCCCAGGATGCCGGCCAGGCGGACGCTCCGACGTTCGAGGCGGTGTTGCGGTACTACGGGTCGATGCAGGCCCAGGTCTGGTTGGCGCTATGCCACTCGTGGATGCAGGACGAGATACATGGTGAGTCCCTGCAACGCGACCTGGAGCGTTACGTACTGCGCGGCTACGTCCTGCCGGGGGCGCTCGAGGCATTCGACGAGTACGCCGACACGCTCGAGACCGAGGATCTCCCGTTCCACGGCAGGTACGTTGTCGAGGCCACCAGAGCCGCGGTGCACCTGGGAGCTGACGTACCGGTGAGCGACGGACGCGAGTGGGCCATTGCTCTGGCATCGCTCGAATTCGCCTATCGGCAGGACGGCACCGAGGTACCGGCCGTCTTCGGCGCCATCCGGGTGGCCGAGGAGTTCGCCCGAGCCACCGTGTCCAGGCAGGACGCGTGGTGGGCCGCGCAGTTCCTCCTCGCCACTCTCGTGCAGGACCGCGCCGCGCAGGCCGCTCGGGTCGGCGCGGATGCCGCGGCGGGCGGGATCACGGGGGAGGAAATCCTCGCCGTGCAGGAGGTTGTCGAGTTCCTGGGCTTCTCCGGTCGGGACAGCGTCGTCAGTGATGTCCTCGCCGGGTTCGGCAAGGAGCCCGGACTCGAGGAGTTGCTGGATGCCGTGGACCGGTTCCACGAGCGCGGCGACGACGTCGACTCGGCACTGTCCTTCATCAAGGACATGGACGCGCCGCTGCTCCGCGCCGGACAGGCAGACGAGCTAGAGCGTCTTGCCGACCGCGTGATCGATAGGTTCCCGACAGTGGACGCACGCGCCGCCACCGAGACCTGGCTGGGCTCGCGACTCAAGCGGATCCGCCAGCCGAAACGCTTCCTGGCCAGAGTTGGTTCGGAACCGCGGCCCTGGGAGGCGGAGTTGGGCGGCATGCGGCGAGCGGCGCTCCTGACCGAGCGATCGAACGCACTGCGGCTGGCCGGACTGCCCGAGGAAGCACTGGAGGTCGCCCGGCAAGCGCGAGCCGCCCTGCCGGATGACGCCGGCGATGCGAACAAGGCGGTCGGGGACCGCAACATCGGGATTCTCCTGCGCGAAACGGGCGCACCGGATGCCGCGCTCGCCATCTTCACCGCGTTGAGCGCACGCGGCACGGCCGCGGAACGCCTGGAGGCATTCCATTCGGTCGCAGTCACGCTCGCGATGTTGCACCGCGTACCCGAGGCGATCAGCGCACTCGAACACGCACTCGCGCTTGCCGACGGTCCACAGGCACACCGTGCCCTCGCGCTCCGGGCTGCTCTCGCCAACCTCACCGCGCCCGACGAGCCGGCCAGAGCGGCTGAGCTGGTGCGCGAGATCCTCGATCCGGACGCCGTGATCACCGATCCGTACGTCGTCCTGCCGACGGCCGCGGCACTGTTCATCCTGGCCGGGCGGACGCCGGAGCTGGTCGATCAGGATCAGACCGACTCGATCGACCGAAACCTGACCGAGGTCCGCGATCGCGCGATCGCCGCCGGCGACGTCGCTGTCGCCTGCCACGCCGCGAACGCGACGGCCGTCCTGCACGATGTCCTCGGTCTCGCCGACAACCAGGACCGATGGCTCGCTGCCGATCGACTCGCCGTCGAGTTCGGACAGATTCCCGACGCGATCGTGCTGCTGCGGCTTGCCGCGTTCGCCTACGAACACGACGACTGGGAGGGTGCCGGCGAGGTCCTCGGCCAGGTGCCGACGGCTCTGCGCCGGATGTATCGGGATGTCCGGGACCTCGCTGCCGTCGCGACCAGCACCGAGTCACTCCGCTATGCGGCCGAGCGGTTGGCGGCAGCTGCACTCGGCAGCGTGCTCGACCGGCAGAGCACGCCCTGGAGTGCGCTTCGTCAGGTGGCGGACGTGGGCCGCAACGCGATCGGCCGTACGGTGGCCCGGAACAGCCGGTCGTGGAGCAGCGACGCGCCCTTACCGGATGACCATCGGCTCGCGGCGCTGGCCGAACCGGACCGGACCATCGGCGTCGTGGAGTGGATCGAAACGGCCGAGGTGTACGTCTGCATGCTCACCGTGATCACGCCGGATGGGCAGGTACGGTCGCGATTTCTCGAGGCACCCGACGAGGATCCGGTCGCCCTCGCCCCTGTTCTGCACAACCTCATCCGCGGCTGGCGGCGCGGACGCTCAGGTGACCCGCTGCAGCAGGACCAGTGGCAGGCCCTCGTCGCGTGGTGGACGCGGGAACTGTCCGAGGACCTGACCGATGGCGACCACGTGGTCGTCATCGAGCACCCGGACCTCGTCGGACTGCCCTGGCATGCTGCCTCCGCTGGGCTGTGGACGTGTTCGTATGCAGCGGGATGGTTCGCACTCCTGCAGGACACGCAGGTGAGACCCGTCCGACGCATCGGCGTTGTGCGCGTGCCGAAGTACGGGGACGCGGACGAGGTCCGCAACGCCCTCTTGACCTCGACCGCCCGAACCCGGGCCTTCGCGAACTCGTCGGGGCTGGAGTTCGAGGCCGCCGAGGACGCGCCGGCGGACGCCATGGCCGTGATGTCGCTGTTGAGCACGGTCGACATCGCCAAGCTCCTCTGCCACGGCTATCAGGATCCGCAGACGAACGAAGTGGGCATCATTGTCGCCGACGCGGGAGCGCTGCCGCTGCGGAACTCGATCGCTGCCTCCACTGAGCGCGGCCGGCGCCATCGGCTCGACTGGTCGGCACTGCAGACGCTGGAGCAGGCACCGATGGTGATCTTCTCACTGGCCTGCCTGAGCGGCGTCGTCCATTGGACCGGCCTGGGCGAGCGTCTCGGACTGTTCACCGCCTTCGGCCCAGCCGGTACCCGCGCACTGATCGCCCCGCGCTGGGAGGTGCCGCCCGCCGAGGTTGCCCCTATTCTCGACGCAGCGCTCGAGATCTGGCTGGCAGGCGACCTGGATCTGGCCCGTGCACTACACCAGGCCTGCACGGCCGCCGCGGAAACTCTTCCGCCACGCTATGCCTGGGCCTTGATGCTGGAGGGGGACTGGAGATGAGCCAAACGTTCGAGGAACTGCTGGCCGAGTTGCGGCCCGACGCCGACGCGGTGGAGCAGGCGACGCGGTACTACCTCGCCGAGAAGAGCGGCGACCTGGACCCGGCGAAGATGAAGGACCAGTTGCGGCAGGCCGCCGGAGAGCGCGGTCCTGAACTCGACGCGGCGCTGGCAGGGGTCGAGCAGGACGGTGCACAGATCGAGTCCGCCTGCCTGACGATCCTGGCCGAGGCGTGGGAGGACCCAGCCGAGCGCGACGCCGTCCGCGGCGCCCTGCAGGATGCCAAGGCGCAACTGCCCGTCATCGAGATAGCCCTCATCGCCATCACGGTCGCCTACGGGATGTACCTGCTGACAACGCGCGGTATCAAGCGACGGCTGAAGGTCAAGCGGCACAACCCGGATGGCTCCATCGACGAGATCGAGGAGGTCGAGTACGAGACGCCGGACGCGCCGCTGCGGGCCATCACCAAGCTGTTCTCCGGCGGGCAGTCGTCGGAGACCGGCGATCAGCGGTAGGCGCGGGCCTGGAGTTCGAAGAGTTCGGCGTAGCGGTGGCCGGCGCCGAGGAGGTCCTCGTGCGTGCCGACCTCCTCGACGCGGCCGTTGTGCAGGACCACGATGAGGTCGGCCATGCGGACGGTCGAGAAGCGGTGGGAGACGAGCACGGTGATGCCGCCGGTCTCGGTGGCCGCGATCTTTGCGGCGGCGGCGTACTGCTCGTAGAGGCGGTGCTCGGCCTCCGGGTCCAGCGCGGCGGTCGGCTCGTCGAGGAGCAACAGCAATGGGCGTTCGCGCATGAACGCCCGGGCCAGCGCGAGTCGTTGCCATTGGCCACCGGACAGCTCGACGCCGTCGGTGAACTTCTTGCCCAGCTGCGTATCCAACCCGCGCGGCAGCCCGGCGACGACGGACTCCGCATCGCCTCGCGCGACCGCGGCACGGACGGCCGCCTCGTCGGAGGCTCGGTCGACGTCGCCGAGCCCCACGACGTCGCGGGCCGCCAGCTCGAACTTGACGAAGTCCTGGAACCCCGCCGAGAGCTGCGACCGCCAAGCATCCGGTGAGATCGTCGACAGATCCACGCCGTCGACCAGGACGCGCCCGGTCGTCGGGTCGTACATCCGCGCGAGCAGCTTCACCAATGTCGTCTTGCCCGCACCGTTCTCCCCCACCAGCGCGACCGCCGACCCCGCGGGCAGACTGAGACTGACATCGGTGAGTACGGCGGAATCCGTGCCAGGGTAGGAGAATCCGACGTTCCGCAGCTCGATGCCGGACACCAGCCGGGCCGGTGCCGCGGTTGTGCTCGACGTCCAGGAGTTCTCCTTCGCGTACGTGCGCAGCCAGTCGTACCGGCTGAAGCTCCGCACGACCTCGCCCACCCAGTACACGTTCCGCGCGATCCCACCGGTCATCTGATCCACCTGCGGCGCCAGCAGCAGCACCAGTACGACGTCGCCCGCCGTCTGTTGCCCGTTCCGGGCTCGCGCGATGATCCACACCACGGCCGCGGCGTACGCGAGACCGAACACGAGGCGGACCGACCCATCGACCTTGCCGCCCCATCGGGCCGCCGCGACTCGGCGCCGGAACCGCTCCGTCTGCAACGCGAAGATCCTGTCCAGCAGCACCTGTCCGAGCCCGAAAACCCTCAGCTCGAGGCCCGTCCGCGGGTCCTTCGCCACCTCGATCAGCCGGTCGATCAGGCGCTCCTGAGGCATCGAGTCCTCCCACGCCTTGTGCTGCCGCGTGCTGCTCAGGTACGCCGACCAGATCCGTGACGCACCGAGCAGCGGGAGGATCAGCAGCAGCGGATTCACCGACCCGAGCAACCCGAGCACGGTCACCGTGTTGGCAATCGTCGCGAAGGCCCACAGCAGCACCTCGGCGCCGACGCCCATCCGCCACGCACGTTCGCGCACCAACTCCAGCCGGTCGGCCACATCGGGCCGCTCATGATGCGTCAGCCCTGGAATGCCGGTCGTCACGTCCAGCAGGTCGGCGTGCACGCGACCGGCCATCCGCTCCTGCGCGGTGTCCTGCAGCGGCCAGCCCACGACGTCGGCGACGAACGAGACCGCCAGCGCGCCGACGATGATGCCGATGCCGAGCGCGATCGTGCTCGACTGGTCTTCCGCGATCCCGTCGACGAGCCGGCTGACGCCGTACGTCTGCAGCGGGGCCGTGATCGCTCTGGCCGCGACGAGCACGGCCGAGATCGTCATCAGCAACGGCGCGGCCCGGAACGACGTGGACAGCCACAGCCAGCAGATCCGGAGGCTACGCATCGAGGACCTCGCTGCCGGCCTTGTCCGAGGACGTCACGTATCGCTCGGCCTGCAGGCGGAACATGGCGGCGTACGTCCCACCCTTGTCGAGCAACTGGTCGTGCGTGCCGTCCTCGATGATGTGGCCGTCGGCCAGCACGCAGATGCGATCCGCGTTCCGGACGACCGAGAAGCGATGCGAGATGATCAGCGACGCCACGCCCGACGTCAGCTCCAGGTACCGCTCGACCAGCTCAGCCTCGGCCCGTACGTCGAGAGCCGCCGCCGGCTCGTCCAGCACCAGCACGCCGGCGCCCGCGTGGACGGCGAACAGCGCCCGCGCCAGCGCGATCCGCTGCCATTCGCCGCCGGACAGGTCGACGCCGCCGTCGAACGTCTTGTCGAGGACGGTGTCCCAGCCCTCCGGCAACCGGCGTACGACGTCGTCGATGCCCGACTCGCGGGCGACCTTCGCCAGCCCGACCTCGTCGTCGACGCGCTCGACCGCGCCGAACGCGACGTTGTCGGTCACCGACAACGGGAAACGGAGGAAGTCCTGCACGATCGCGGCGATGCGCCGCTGCCAGGCGGTCAGGTCGATGTCCGCAAGGTCGACGCCGTCGACCAGGATCCGGCCCGTCGTCGGCCGGTACGCGCCACCGAGCAGCTTCACCAGTGTGGACTTGCCGGCACCGTTGACGCCAACGAGCGCGAGCGCTTCGTGCGCACGGATCGTGAGGTTGAGGTCGCGGAGTACGTCGACGTCGGAACCCGGGTACCGGAAGCTCACGTTCTCGAAGCGGACCTCGCGGGCCGGCATCGTCTCGACGCGGTGCTTGGTCGTCGCGCGCGGCTCGGGATGACGCTCGGCGATCGTCCCCGGCAGCCCCTTCATCGCCCGGTACGCCGACAACCCGCGCCGCACCTGGACGACGCCGTACCCGTTGCTCGACACCCCGATGGCCAGGATCGCCGGAACGGTGGTCGCGACCTCGGTCAACGGCAGGTCGCCGTTCAGTGCGGCGCGGCCGGCCAGCAGGATCGCCAAGCCGTTCGCAGCCAGGTGCAGGCCGCCGGTCAGGATCGACCACTTCACGTTCCTGCGGCGGCGTTCCCAGACCGGGCGGAAACCAGCGGTCCACTCGCGGACGTACCGCTGGACCAGCCAGTTGTGGAGGCCGAAGACGCGCAGCTCCTTCGGCGCGTCACGCATGCCGAGGTCGAACAGGTAGTTGGCCCGGCGCTGCTCCTCGGTGTTGCCCCACCACACGTCGATCTCGCGCTCGATCAGGCGGCCGCCGTACCACTCCAGCAGGAAGGTGACCGCGACCAGCATCACGGCGACCGGCCAGGAGAACATCACACCGACGATGACCGCCGATCCGATCAAGGTGACCCGGCTCGCGAGCAGCCACGGCAGGTTGCCCAAGCCCTGGGCGAGATGGAAGCCACCCTTGCCCTTGGCCCGCTCCTGCACATCCAGCACCTCGGTGTCCTCGAGATGCGCGATCCGGCGCGGACTGAGCAGCGGCTCGGTGATGCCGGTGCCGATCGCCCGGGTGAGCGCCGCGTCCATGATCAGCGTCGCCACCTGGTGGATCGCGGGTGTCAGACTCTCGAGAACGAAGACCACCAGCAGTCCGCCGAGCAGCCAGCTGAACTCGGTCATCGGCATCGCTCCGGGCGCGTCGTTGATCACCCCGGGAACGGCGCCGACCACGCGGCCGGTGAGCAGTACGACGGCCATGCCCAGCAAGGAGCCGAGCACCGCCAGGCTCATCGTCAGGGCGGTGCTCCACGGTGCAACACGCAGCGCGTACCGCAACAGAGTCAGCACTTGACCGACCGTAACGGGGACCACCGACAAAAACATCCGAGTTTCACAGGCCCTGCCCTACGCTCGTTCCAACGACGCCGACGAGGGGAGCTGGTGATGCGTTGGTGATGCACAGCCCTCTCCTCGAATCAAAGCTCTATCTGCCCCGGAACCGGCAGGCTCTCGTGCCACGAGCGCGGCTCACCGAGCGGCTGCGACGACGGGACGAGGTCAGGTTGACGCTGGTGTCGGCACCGGCGGGTTTCGGAAAGACGACCCTGCTCTCGGCCTTGGTGGCCGAGCGCCCGGGCCGGACAGCGTGGGTCTCGTTGGAGGCGAGCGATCGTCACGCCATCACGTTCTGGGCCTACGTGCTGACCGCATTGGAGCGCGCTGCTCCGGGTGTCGGCGAGGGCGCGCTCGGGTTGCTCCGGTCGGGTCAGGCGCCGATCGAGTCGGTGCTGGCCGGCGTACTCAACGAGCTCAGCGTTCTTCCCGAGGACGTGGATCTTGTGCTGGACGACTATCACCTCGCCGACGGTCCGGAGATCCAGCCGGGGATGGCGTTCCTGGTCGAGCATCTGCCGCCACAGGTGCAGCTGCTGATCAGCACCAGGGCCGACCCCGCGCTCCCTCTTGCTCGCTTGCGTGCGCGTGGCGAGCTGGTCGAGATCCGCGCCGCCGATCTTCGCTTCACCGTCGGCGAGGCGACGGCGTACCTGAACGATCTGACCGGGCTGGATCTTGATGCGGCGGCCATCGCGACGCTCGAAGGGCGGACCGAGGGATGGATCGCCGCTCTCCGGCTGGCGGCACTCTCGCTCCAAGGGCGTGACGACGCGACTGCGTTCATCGAAGGATTCGCCGGCGATGACAGGTACGTCGTGGACTACCTGCTCGACGAGGTGCTCGACCGGCAGCCGGACGACGTACGCCGGTTCCTGCTTGAGACGTCGATCGCCGACCGGCTGACCGGACCGCTGTGTGATGCCGTAACCGGACGGTCCGGTGGCAAGGCGATGCTCGAGGCGCTCGAACGGCAGAACCTCTTCCTGGTCCCGCTCGACGACCATCGCCGGTGGTACCGCTATCACCACCTCTTCGGCGACGTACTGCGGTCGCATCTGCGTGAAGAACGTGGCGACCTCGAGGAGCTGCACCGGCGCGCCAGCAGCTGGTACGAGGAGGCCGGAGAGACTGTCGCAGCCGTGCAGCACTCCCTTGCGGCCGGCGACGCTGAGCATGCCGCGGACTTGGTCGAGCTGGCCGTGCCCGCCTTGCAACGGGAGCGGCAGGAACCCACGCTGCGACGCTGGCTGGACGACATACCGAACGACGTCGTGCAGGAACGGCCTGTGCTCGCAGTCGGATTCGTCGGGGCGCTGATGTCCTGCAACGAGTTCGACGGTGTCGGGCAACGGATCGACGACGTCGAGCGTGTGCTGGCCGGACCAACGGATGCACTGGTGGTCGTCGACCGTGGCGAACTCGTCAAGCTGCCCGGCGCCATCGAGAAGTACCGGGCCGCGCTGGCGCTGGCTTCCGGCGATCCGGCCGGGACGATCGAGCATGCCGGCCGCGCGATCGAGCGCGCTGTCGACGGCGACCACCTCACCACCGCCTCCGCCTCGGCGCTGGCGGGTCTCGCGCACTGGACCGACGGGGATCTCGAAGCCGCGCATGACGGCTACACGACGGCCGCGCGGGATCTGCAACGGATCGGGTACATCGCCGACGTCCTCGGCTGCTCGATCACCCTGGCCGACGTCGAGATCACGCAAGGTCGCCTCCGGCGGGCCCAGAGCACCTTCGAGCGAGCCCTAGACCTCGGCGAAGGTCTCCGCGGGACAGCGGACATGTACGTCGGGTTGAGCCGGCTCGCACTGGAGCGGAACGATCTCGATGCCGCTAGCAACTATCTACGCCGCGCCGACGACCTGGGACCGGCCGCCGGCCTGCCGCAGAACCCCTATCGATGGCGCGTGGCGATGGCCAGCCTCCAGGAAGCGGAGGGCGACCTCGTCGGCGCCCGGGATCAGCTCGATGCGGCCGAACGGGTGTACGTCGGCGACTTCGCACCGAATGTTCGTCCGATCGCGGCACTCCGGGCGCGCGTCCTGGTTGCCCAGGGCCACTTGTCCGCCGCCCGCGACTGGATCCGTCAGCAGGGTCTGTCAATGGACGACGAACTCTCGTACCTGCGCGAGTACGAGCACCTGACGCTGGCCCGCATCCTCCTCGCGGAGCAGGCACGCGGCGACGCCATCCGGCTGCTCGAACGACTCCAAGCGGCGGCCGAAGCAGGCGGCCGCACCGGGACCGTCATCGAGATCCTCGTACTCCGGGCGCTCGCCCAAGGTGGCGTCGATCCGCTGGAACGAGCGTTGACGCTGGCCGAGCCCGAAGGCTACGTCCGTGTCTTCATCGCCGAGGGGCCGCCGATGACGTCCATGCTGGCGGCTCTCGCGCAACGCCGGCCCGACCGGCTCTACCCGCGCGTGCTGCTGGACGCGGTACGCCGGCCCACCTCTCAGGCTCCGAAGCCGGCCGGAGAGCAGGTCCTGGTCGACCCGCTGAGCGACCGGGAGCTCGACGTACTGCGGTTGCTTGCCGGCGAACTCGACGGCCCTTCGATCGCGCGCCAACTCGTCGTGTCGCTGAACACCGTGCGCACTCACACCAAGCACATCTACGCCAAGCTCGGCGTGACCAACCGGCGCAGCGCGGTCCGGCTGGCTCACCAGCTCAACCTGCTCACACGCTGAATCACCACATGATGTGATGCCCGGTCACCACAAGCGCTCGTAGCTTGCGGACATGTCGCACGATTCAGCTTGGTACGAGATCCGCCTGCAAGGGCAGCTCCACCCGCGGTGGGCTACCTGGTTCGACGGCCTGACCGTCACCAGCGCCGCCGACGGCACCACGGTCATCCACGGCCGCGTCGCCGACCAGGCCGCACTGCACGGCGTACTGCAGAAGCTGCGCGACCTCGGCCTCCCGCTGCTGTCGGTCGCCCGGATCGACTCCGATCCGGCGAAGCACTCATCACCTGGAGAACTGCCATGACCATCACCGCATCAACTGCATCCGCCGACCGTCGTACCGCAGACCCGACCAGGAACAACGCCCGGGCCGGCGGCATCTTCTACCTGATCACGTTCGCCGCCTCGATACCCGCGCTGGTGCTGCTCAGCCCGGTGCTGAACGACGCCGGCTACATCACCGGCGCCGGTCAGGACACCCGCGTCCTGTGGGGCTGCTTCCTCGATTTCGTCAACGCCGTCACCTGTGTCGGCTCCGCGGTCGCGGTGTATCCGGTGGTGAAGCGACGCAACGAGTCCCTGGCGCTCGGCTTCGTCAGCTCCCGGCTGATCGAGGCCGCCATCATCATGGTCGGTGTCGTCAGCCTTCTCGCCGTCGTCACCCTGCGGCAGGATCAGGCCGGCGACGTCGCGACCGGTCAGGCACTGGTCGCCGTCCGCGACTGGACGTTCCTGTTCGGACCCGGCTTCATGGCCACCATCAACGCCGTACTCTTCGGCACCCTGCTCTACCGGTCCCGCCTGGTCCCCCGCATCATCCCCACACTGGGCCTCATCGGTGCGCCGATTCTCTTCACCGCGAACATGCTCACCGTCTTCGGCCACAACACGCAGACGTCCACCTGGTCCCTGCTCGCCACGCTGCCCGTCGCCGCCTGGGAGCTGTCCGTCGGCGTCTACCTGACCACCAAGGGCTTCCGACGGGTCTGAACCTGTCGAGTTGAAGGCATCGGGCACCTCACGCTTACCGGAACGCCATGGTGGGTGAGGTGCCCGATTCCTACGGTTGTGGGGTGCGAAAGACCAAGGACGCCGGGCTGGTCGACGTCGTACCTGCACAGACGTACTTCGTCGTCAGCGCGATCTTCCACTATCTGGGGCCGGCCATGGCAGTCCTGCTCTTCGCGCGGATCGAGCCGCTCGGCGTCGCGTGGTTGCGGATCGCGGCCGCAGGCACGATCTTCTGGCTCTGGCGCCGGCCACTCAAGGCATGGCGATCACTGGACCCGGCCACCCGCAAACTGCTCGCCGGGTGGGGCGCCGTTCTCGCGGTGATGAACTGCAGCTTCTACATGGCGATCGACCGGGTGCCGCTGGGAACGGTCGCCGCGGCCGAGTTCGCACCGGTCATCGTGCTGGCCGCGATCGCGGTTCGCAGCCTCCGGAACCTGCTGGCGCTCGTTCTCGCCGTCGCCGGGGTCTACATCCTCACCGACATCAGGCTGTCGCAGGACTGGATCGGTCTGCTCTGCACAGCGCTCAACGCGCTCCTCTTCGCGGCGTACGTCGTACTCGGACACCGGGTGTCGCGCGTCGACGGACTGCGCAGGATCGACGGGTTGGCGCTCACGATGGGCATCGCCACTGTGATCGCGCTGCCGGTAGGGGTCATGCAGGCCGAACCGGCGTTCACGGACTGGAAGCTACTGGCCGCTGCGGTCGGCGTCGGGGTCTGCTCGTCGGTCATTCCGTATGTCAGTGATCAACTCGCGATGGCCCGGCTCAAGCGATCAACGTTCGCACTGATGCTGGCCTTGCTGCCCGCTACAGCGACGGCGATCGGTGCCGTCGTACTGCGTCAGATCCCGACGCTCGCCGACCTCGCGGCAGTCGCGGTCATCGTCGCAGCGGTCGCGCTGCACCACGAGAAAGCGTGATCACGCGGACGGAGCCGGCCGGTACGACGGCAACGCGTCCGCGAGGCTCGGATACTGACGGATCCGCTCGCCGAGGTCCGACAACAACTCGGCCAGCCAGGTTGCCGCGCCGGCGACCCGCAGCCATCCGTTGTGCTGGACCGCCAACTCACCGGCGGTCCTCAGCACCTCGATGCCGGAACGATCCATGTGACTCACCCGGCGAAGATCGACCACGAGCGTCGGCCGCTTGGTGGTGATCACGTGGTGTAACTCGGTCTCGAACGCCGGCGCGCTGACGTCGTCGATCCTGCCCGCGACGCGAACCACCGCGCAGTCTCCGACCGCCGACCAGCCGCAGACGAACGGACCACTCACGTCCGTCGGCATGTTGGCAGATCGGACCACCCGCGGTGTACTCACATGCCCGGCCCCCGAACGTCTCACTGCTTTCACTGCGACTCCTCGAACGTACTGCGGGCCGTCCCTTCGACATGCCACGTGCATACGTCCCGTACCCACCCGTATTCACCGTGACACCGAGGCGTGGGTCACGCCGTCAGGCGGGAGTCCTCCGACCGGGCCTCGCTGACCGCCTGGCCACGCGGAGTGTCAGGGAAGCGGGTGAGCATGGCGTGGATCTCGTCCGCCGGGACGTTCGCGCCGAAGAGCTCGGTCCCGGGTTCGAGTCGCATGCCTTCGGCGAGCGGGCCGGCGATCACCGGGTCGAAGCCCAGCGCGTCGACGATCTCCCCAACCGCGGCTGTGTCCGCGGGTTCGCCCGCGATCGCGATGGCCCTTCGGTCCGGGGATCCGTGCGGGCGGGCGCCCTCGTCGAGGTCGTGGTAGCCCATGTGGTTGAAGGCCTTCACCACGCGGGACTCGGGCAGGAAGTCCTGCACGATCTCGCTGGACGACGTCCGCGGATCGGTCAGGTCGTCGCGGATGCCGTCGACCTCCCACCAGTAGTTCATCGCGTCGATCACGAGCTTGCCGCGCAACGCCTCGACCGGAATAGTCCGGTACTTCCCGAGCGGCAGCGCGAGGATCACGACATCGGCCTGTGCCGCCGCCTCGTCCGCCGTCGTCGCGACGGCGCCCGGCGTGACGATCTCGACGATCAGCGCGATCTTCGAGACGTCACCCGAGCCGGCGATCAGTACGCGATAACCGGCCGCGACCGCGAGCCGGGCGAGCACGGTGCCGACCTTGCCGGCACCGAGGATGGCGATCGTGGTTCTGTCGGTCATGACGTCAGCCCGCCAGGATGTCGCGGACCATCGGGATGACCTTGGTGCCGTACAGCTCGACCGCCTTCATCCGGGCGCTCGCCGGCACCGGTCCGGCGCTGTAGATCAGGTCGAACCGGCCGACACCCAGCTTCTGGACCGCACCGGCGATCCGGCGGGCGACAGTCTCCGGCGACCCGACGTACATCGAGCCGTGGGCGACCTCGGCGTCGAACTCCTCACGCTTGATCGGCGGCCAGCCACGCAGCGCGCCGATCCGGTCGCGCATGACCTTGTACCGCGGGTAGAACACTTCCTTCGCTTCCTCGTCGGTGTCGGCGATGAAGCCCGGCGAGTGCATCCCGACCGGGTGCGCGACGGTGCCGAACTGCTCGGCCGCCTTCTTGTAGAGATCGAGGTACGGCGCGAACCGGTCCGGCGCTCCACCGATGATGGCCAGCATCAACGGCAGGCCGTAGTACGCCGTACGCACGACGGACTGCGGCGATCCACCGACGCCGACCCACGTGTTCAGGTGGCCGGACTCGGTCTTCGGGTAGACCTCGGCGTTGTCCAGCGCGGCCCGGGTGGTGCCTTCCCAGCTGACCGGTTTCTCGTCGAGCAACCGCACGAACAGCTGCAGCTTCTCCTCGAACAGAACGTCGTAGTCCTTCAGGTCGTAACCGAACAGCGGGAAGGACTCGGTGAACGAACCACGACCCAGGATCACCTCGGCGCGTCCGTTCGACAACGCGTCCACGGTCGAGAACCGCTGGAACACCCGGACCGGGTCGTCGGAGCTCAGCACCGTCACGCCGGATCCGAGCTTGATCCGCTCGGTCTTCGATGCGATTCCGGCCAGCACCGTCTCCGGTGTCGAGATCGAGTACTCGGGCCGGTGGTGCTCCCCCAGCGCGATCGCATCCACACCGAGCTGGTCGGCCAGCACGGCCTCCTCGACCACCTGCCGGATCGCCGCCGCGGCCGGCACGAGCTCGCCGTTGTCACCCTCCGGAATGTCCCCGAAGGTGTCGAGCCCGAACAAGAGGTCGCTCATCCGTCCACTTCCCATCTGCCGTCCACGCCAGCCTGAACAATTCTAGGTTGACATGTCAACACTGCTGGCGGCACGTTCATTCCGGCCGCTGACAGGATGGTCCGGACCATCCCCGAAGCGTGAGGCAGGTGCGAGCCGCTGTGAGAATCACCGCCGTGGAGACGATCCGACCCCGGATCCAGCCGAATCTGTTGTTCCTGCGTCTGCACACCGACGACGGGAGGATCGGGCTCGGTGAGGCGTTCTTCGGTGCCCGGGCCGTGGAGGCATACATCCACGAATCCGCCGCCGAGGTGGTGCTGCAGGCCGAGGACGCCACCCCGGAGGCGATGGCGCAGGCGCTCACGCCGTACCTAGGGTTCCAGGGCGCCGGCGCGGAGGTACGCGGCAACGCTGCCGTCGACCTCGCTCTCTGGGACCTGCTCGGGCAGTACGCCGGTCTGCCGCTGGCCGCGCTGCTCGGCGGTCCGGTGCGTACGTCGGTGCCGATCTACAACACGTGCGCCGGGCCCGGGTACATCGGCTCGAGCACGCGACAGCGGTCGGACAACTGGGGTATCCCGGATGGCTCCGCCGAGCAACGCCCGTACGAGGATCTCGAGGCGTTCATGACCAGGCCCGCCGCTCTCGCCCGGCAACTGTTCGACGAGGGCATCGGTGGTCTCAAGGTCTGGCCGTTCGACCAGGCCGCGGAGGCGACCGGCGGGCTGACGATCGGCCACGACGACCTGCAGCGAGGTCTTGCCGTCATCGAGGCGATCCGGGCCGAGGTCGGGATGGACATGAACCTCATGGTCGAGTTGCATGGCTTGTGGAGCCGCGGTGCCGCGACCACGATCATGGAGGCACTCACGCCGTACCGCCCGTACTGGGTCGAGGATCCGATGCGCTCTGACGCGGTCGACGCCCTCCAGGTGCTGGCGTCGTCGGTCGACGTACCGATCGCCTGTGGCGAGACGGCTGTCGGACGACGCGGGTTCGCCGCGCTCCTCCAATCCGGCGCGATCGACGTAGCCACCCTCGACGTCCAATGGACCGGCGGCCTCACCGAAGCCCGCAAGGTCGCCTCACTAGCCGACACCTACGGCATCCCCATCGCCCCTCATGACTGCACCGGCCCCGCCTCCCTGGCCGCCTGCACCCACCTGGCCCTCGCCTCCCCCAACGGCCTCATCCAAGAAACAGTCCGAGCCTTCCTCCGCACCTGGTACGCCGACCTGGTCGAAGGCCTCCCCCAAATCACGAACGGCCGCATCCAGATCTCCGACGCCCCCGGCCACGGCGTGCAACTACGGCCCGGTCTGGCCGAAAGCGACACGGTGGATCGGATCATCACCAGGCTGTGAACTTACGAGGGTTGGATGCCGTAGTCGTGGATTTTGCGGTAGATCGTGGCTCGGGACATGCCGAGGGACTTGGCGGCTCGGCCCTTGTGGCCGTCGTTGGCGACGAGGCTGCGGATGATCGCGTCGCGTTCGAGGGCCTCGAGTTGGCTGAGGCTGCGGCGGCTGATGGCCTGGACGCGGGCCGGGAGGTCGGCCGGCATGATCACGCCGGTCCGACGGCGGCGGAGAACGACCTGCTTGAGGACCTGGCACAGCTCCCCGGTGTTGCCGGGCCACGCGGACCGCATCAGCTGCTGCATCGCTTCCGGTGAGCAACTCAGGTCACCGTGGCTCACCTGGTTGAGGACGTACGGGACGAGTTCGCGGACATCCTCGATGTGGTGCCGCAACGGTGGCACTTCGACGGTCAGCGGGAACAACGCCAGCAACTCCCCCAGATCGGGGAGATCCGTGCCGTCCGATGTCATCGTGAGCGCGATCCACGGCGGCTCGGACGGCCGGCGCTCGAGTACGTCGTACAGGGCCTCGATCGTCGCTTCGACATCGCGCGGGCCGAGGCGGTCGGCGTGCCGGATCACCAGTGCCTGGACCATGTCGTCGGCCAGCTCGGCCTCCAGCTCCGCGCCGAATCCGCCGTTCGAGCCGACAGCGTCGACGATGTGGAACAGGCCGGCCGGGTTGTTCTGGTGGTGCGCGGCGCGGGCGAGTGCGACCTTGCCGACACCACGCTCGCCGGTGAGTACGACCCATTGCCCGGCCCGGCACGCGTTGTCGACCTCACGGCTGCTGCCCAGCCACGGCGCGCTGCGGCCGACCAGGCCGGGAAGGACCGGCCGGGGCGGTGGACGATGCGTCGCGGTCGGCATCCGGCTCTCCGGGCCGGAGTTGTGCGGGCTGACCTGGATGATGCCGGCCTCGTCTCGCGCTCCGACGGCGATCGGGCGGCAGCTGATCTTGACCCAGCTCCCGGTGGGCAGCTCGACCACGACGGCGTCGGTGCCACCGCGCGCCAGCAGCTCGCCGGCGTACCCGAGCACGGCTCGCTGGTCGGTGGCGTCGAGACACTGCCGGGCCTTGGCGTTCATCAGCAGCAGGTCGTCGTCGACCGCCAGGATCATGTCGCCGAGCCGGCGTGCACTCTGCCGGTACGCCTGCAGCAGCGCCAGCTCCCGAGTCGAGCTGTCGGTCAGCATCGCTGCCCTGATGTTGTCGGCCGTGGTCTTGGCGAGCGCGATCAGCAAAGTGCCGGCGTCCTTGCGCCAGCAGGTCAGGTCGATCGCGCCGACCGTCTTGCCGGTGACCGGATGCTTGATCGGCACGCCTGCGCAGGCGAGGTCCTCGAGATCCTCGGCGTAGTGCTCGTGCCCGAAGACATGCATCGGTCCGCCGCCTTCGAGGGCGGTTCCGATCCCGTTCGTCCCGGCGAACTCCTCGGAATAGCTGAAGCCGGGCGCCAGATGGACCTTGTCCAGGTGCCGGGCCAGTTCGGTGTCGGCGGTCAGGCGCTGGAGCACCAGGCCGGTCCGGTCGGTCAGGATGACGCTGATCGGTTGACCGGCAAGGTGTTCGTGCAACTGCTGCAGGACTGGTCTCGCGCTCCTGGACAACGGAAGTTCCAGGTCGGGATCCGCGACGTAGGGCAGCGAGATCCGATCGGCCGGCAGATTCCACCGCCGCGACCTGACCCAGGAGGCAAGGATCGACGGCCGGACGTCCTTCGGCCCGACCGGGTCGAGCGTGAGGAAGTTCAGCCGTGCCTTTGCGGCCCGCCCGCTGTCGTCTTCCGTCGGGAGCACGAGTTCTTCCACGGGGCCTCCTGACGCACGGTGGGCACGGGTGCTGAAGTGCCACCGCCCCACCGGTCGCTCGCACTTCGAGACTAATGCAGTCCGGCGCCAATGGCGTCTCAGATTGAGACACCCATCGAGGCCCGGCGGGATTGTGATCGAAGCAGCGATCAGGAGGTTGCGATGGACAGCGCTGTCCCGAGCCGGGAGACCTACAACCCGTGGACTGTCGTGAACGTCGTCTTCGAGCACCTGGCCGACGCCGGGCTCCATCCGGTCCTCGGTGCGACCGGGAACCCGGGCGAGTCGGCCGCCGCTCTCCTGCAGGCGTTCGGGATCCACCCCGACGCGCAGGGTGACGAACAGATCGCGCTGGCCAAGAACGCCCGGCTGGCGGAGCTCAGACAGGCGATGTTCGGCAGCCCCTGAGCCGGTGACCGTCCGTCATCTCAATTTGAGACCTCCACGGCGGTCACAGCGGCGATGTACTGCAAGTGCAGTCGGCCACGAGTGTGAGGAGTGCCATGAGTCGCCAAAGTGTGGCGAAGGCCCACCAGAAGATCCAGGAATTGTCCTGGGAACCTGCGTATCACGAGCCGGTCTCGCACTACGGGACCGACTACACGTTCCAGAAGGCGCAGAAGAAGGACCCCCTGAAGCAGGTCCTGCGGTCGTACTTCCCGATGCAGGAGGAGAAGGACCACCGCGTGTACGGCGCCTCCGACGGAGCCATCCGCGGAAACATGTTCCGCCAGGTGCAGGAACGCTGGCTGGAATGGCAGAAGCTGTTCCTGAGCATCATCCCGCTGCCGGAGATCTCGGCCGCCCGGGCGATGCCGCTGCTGTTCCGGACGGTGCCGAACCCGGAACTGCACAACGGCCAGGCGATCCAGATGATCGACGAGGTACGGCACTCGACGATCCAGCAGAACCTCAAGCGCCTGTACATGAACAACTACATCGACCCCGCCGGCTTCAACTCCAGCCTGCGGAACTTCCAGAGCGACTACTGCGGCACCATCGGCCGTCAGTTCGCCGAGGGATTCATCACCGGTGATGCCATCACGGCGGCCAGTATCTACCTGACCATCGTGGCGGAGACGGCATTCACCAACACGCTGTTCGTCGCCATGCCGGCCGAGGCGGCCGCGAACGGCGACTACCTGCTACCGACCGTGTTCCACTCGGTCCAGTCCGACGAGTCCCGGCACATCAGCAACGGCTACGCGACGCTGCTGATGGCACTCGCCGACGAAGGCAACCACCAGCTGCTCGCCCGCGACCTGCGCTACGCGTGGTGGAACAACCACCGTGTCGTCGACGCCGCGATCGGCACCTTCATCGAGTACGGCACCAAGGACCGCCGTAAGGACCGTGAGAGCTACGCGGAGATGTGGCGGCGCTGGATCTACGACGACTACTACCGCAGCTACCTGGTGCCGCTGGAGAAGTACGGCCTCGAGATCCCGCACGACCTGATCGAGGAGTCCTGGAACCAGATCTGGAACAAGGGCTACGTGCACGAGGTGGCGCAGTTCTTCGCCACCGGCTGGCTGGCCAACTACTGGCGGATCGACCCGATGACCGACAAGGACTTCGAGTGGTTCGAATACAAGTACCCCGGCTGGTACGACAAGTACGGCGCCTGGTGGGAGAACTACAACCGCCTGTCGATGCCGAACGGGCACAAGCCGATCGTCTTCGAGGACGTCGACTACGAGTACCCGCACCGGTGCTGGACCTGCATGGTCCCGTGCCTGGTCCGCGAGGACATGGTGATGGCCAAGGTCGACGGCCAGTGGCGGACCTACTGCCACGACATGTGCCGCTGGACCGATGAGGTCGCCTTCCGGCCGACGTACCAGGGCCGGCAGACGCCGAACATGGGCAAGCTGATCGGCCACCGCGAGTGGGAGACGCTGTACCACGGCTGGAACTGGGCCGACGTGGTGTCCGACATGGGCTTCGTCAGGGACGACGGCAAGACCATGGTCGCGCAGCCGCACCTCGATCTGAACCCGGACAAGATGTGGACGCTCGATCACCTGCGCAAGTGCCCGCCGCTGGCGAGCCCGAACGTGCTGCTGAACGAGATGAGCGACGACGAGCGGACCGCGTTCGCTGCCCGCTATGTACGCGGAGGCCCCGCCGGCCGCGCACCCGCCGACGCATGATCCCCTCCCCGGGCGCGATCGGAGCACCCTTCTACCGAGACGGGTACGCCGATGGCATCGCATCAGCTCTGGATGCGAAGACCGGCGCGTTGC
>NZ_JBFAKS010000020.1:0-153267 GCF_040655855.1 Kribbella sp. NPDC050281
ACCGCTCGGCCGGCTGCGGGTCCGTGTGCGCCGCTGGTGGGGGGCCGGCCCCCCGCCGGGTCTGTCCCGGCGGACGGATCGCCGCGATCATGGCCTGAACGCAAAGCCCAGGAGGCTGATCGAGTGACTGTCACCCCCACACCTGTCCCCGTCGGCACCGGTACGGTGCTGACGCTGCGGGGCGTCTCCAAACGCTTCGGCGCGGTCCAAGCCCTGAAGAACATCGAGCTGGACGTCCGGACCGGTGAGGTGCTGGCCCTGGTCGGCGACAACGGCGCCGGCAAGTCGACGCTGGTGAAGACGATCGCCGGTGTCTACACCGCCGACGACGGCACGATGGTGTTCGACGGGCGGGAGGTGCGGGTCGGCAGCCCGGCCGAGGCGCAGCAGCTCGGCATCGCCACGGTGTTCCAGGACCTGGCCCTGTGCGACAACCTCGACGTGGTCGCGAACCTGTACCTCGGCCGTGAGCTGCGCCGGGGCCGGGTGCTCGACGAGGTCGAGATGGAGCGGTCGTCGTGGGAACTGCTCCGGCAGTTGTCCGCGAAGATCCCGTCGGTCCGGATCCCGGTCGCCAGTCTGTCCGGCGGCCAGCGGCAGACCGTCGCGATCGCGCGCAGCCTGCTCGGCCAGCCGAAGGTCGTGATGCTGGACGAGCCCACCGCGGCTCTCGGCGTGGCCCAGACGGCCGAGGTGCTCAACCTGGTCGAGCGGCTGCGCGAACGCGGCCTGGCCGTGATCCTGATCAGCCACAACATGGCCGACGTGATGGCGGTCGCGGACCGGGTCGCCGTACTGCGGCTCGGCCGGAACAACGGCGTCTTCGTGGTCAGCGAGACCAGGACGCAGGACATCATCGCCGCCATCACCGGCGCGACGGACAACGCCGTCTCCGAGCGCGCCGCGCGCCGGACACAGCAGGAGGGCTCGGCATCATGACGTTGCACGGATCAGAGATCCGGCCGCAGGACACCCCGCCCCCCGGTACCACGTCCACGAACGGCACCGACCAACTGCCCGCCGACCTGCAGGACGAGCGGCTGATCGCCAGCCACGGCATCAGCGGCGCGGTCTCGGCGTTCACCGCCCGGCTCCGCTCGGGTGACCTCGGCTCGGTCCCGGTGGCGGTCGGCCTGATCATCATCTGGGCGGTCTTCCAGATCGCGAACGGCTCGTTCCTGTCCAGCCGCAACCTGGTGAACCTCACCCTGCAGACCACCTCGGTCGGCGTCATCGCGCTGGGCATCGTGCTGGTGCTGCTGCTCGGCGAGATCGACCTGTCCGTCGGCTCGGTCAGCGGCCTGTCCGCCGCTGTCCTCGGCGTCACCTTCGTCAACCTGGACTGGCCCTGGGTGCTCTCGCTTCTGGTCAGCATCGCCCTGGGGCTCGTGATCGGGTTGTTCTACGGGGCGCTCTACACCCGCTTCGGCGTACCGAGCTTCGTGATCACCCTGGCCGGTCTGCTCGGCTTCCTCGGTCTCCAACTGCTTGTGCTCGGCAAGGAGGGCACGCTCAACCTGCCGTACGACTCCGCGCTGGTCGGATTCGCCGCGCGCAGCTTCCTCTCCCCCGTTGTCGCCTACGGATTGATCGTGGTGGTGGTCGCGCTGTACGTGCTGACCCGCTTGCGTGGCCGAGGCGCCCGCGCGGCGGCCGGACTGTCGGCCGCCCCTACATCGGTCATCGCCATCAAGGCAGGCGCCCTGGCCGTGGCGCTGGTCGTCCCGGTTTTCGTGCTGAACGGCGATCGCGGTGTCTCGTCGATGTTCCTGTTCTTCCTCGCGCTGGTGGTCGGCACCGACCTCGTCGTCCGGCGGACCCGCTGGGGCCGCTCGGTGTTCGCGGTCGGCGGCAACGTCGAGGCCGCCCGGCGGGCAGGTATCAACGTCCGGATGATCTACCTGTCCGTCTTCGCGGCCTGCTCGACCTTCGCCGCCGTCGGCGGCATCCTCGCGGCGGCCCGGCTGGTGGCGGTGAGTCAGAGCAGCGGTGGCACGGACACCAACCTGAACGCGATCGCCGCCGCCGTCATCGGCGGCACGAGCCTCTTCGGTGGCCGCGGATCGGCGTACTCCGCTTTGCTCGGAGCTCTGGTGATCATGTCGATCTCGAACGGTCTGGCCCTGCTCAGCCTCGATTCCAGCGTCCGCTACATCGTGACTGCCGTGGTGCTTCTGATCGCTGTCACCATCGACTCGCTCAGCCGCCGCAGCCGGCAGGCGCACGGCCGCGCATAGAGACCCGGTGGGCTCCCTCCTGACCCTGACCAGCGGGAGCCCACCGAACCAATCGGCGATCGAGGGAAACAGCGCGGGCTGGATGGCAGGATGTGCGCCATGGCGGCATCCAGGAGATCCATCCGGGCGTTGGAGACGAGCGCGGACCAGTCGGTCACCACACTGGAACTGTTCTTCGATCTCGTCTTCGTCTTCGCGCTGACGCAGATCACGGCGCTGATGGCGCACGACCTGAGCTGGCACGGACTGCTCCGCGGGATCCTCCTGGTCGGGCTGCTCTGGTGGAGCTGGATCGGCTTCTCCTGGCTGTGCAACCTCGTCAAGGCCGACGAGGGCTCGGTCGCCGGCGTCCTGCTGCTGTCGATGGCGGCGATGTTCCTGATCGCACTCGCGATTCCCGAGGCCTTCCATGACCTGCCCGGCGGTCTGCCCGGCCCGGTGGTCATCGCTTGTGCGTACTTCGCCTTCCGGGCGCTGCACCTGGTCCTGTTCTGGCTGATCGCCGACGGCGACCCGGTGCTGCGGCGTACGCTGCTCCGGTTCGCGCCGTCGATGCTCGCCGCTACGGCGCTCCTGCTGATCGCCTCGCAGTACCACGGGAGGACCCAGACGTTGCTGTGGGCAGCGGCTCTGGCGGCGGACTACGGCGGCACCTACTTGATCGACGCACGCGGCTGGCGGTTCCGGTCGGCGGCGCATTTCGCCGAGCGGCACGGCCTCATCGTGATCATCGCGCTCGGCGAGTCGATCGTCGCGATCGGCGTCGGCGTCACCGACCTGCCGATCTCCTGGCCGATCCTGCTCGCGTCCCTCCTCGGCCTGGTGGTGTCCGCCGCGCTCTGGTGGATCTACTTCGACGCCGCCGTGCGGTACGGCGAGCGCGCGCTGGAGAAGGAGCCACCCGAGACCCGTCCCAAGCTGGCCCGCGACGCGTACACGTTCCTGCACCTGCCAATGGTGATCGGGATCGTCCTGCTCGCCCTCGGCCTCAAGAAGGTCCTGGAGTACGTCGGCGACACCGAGCACCATCACCTGGACGATCCGCTGAAGGGCGTCGGTCTCTACGCGCTCTTCGTCGGCGTCGCCCTCTACCTGCTCGGCCATGTCGGGTTCAAGCGCCGGACCATGCACCAGTGGAGCGTGTCCCGGCTGATCACAGCCGCTCTCGTGCTCATCGCCATACCGCTGGTCACGAACGTGCCGGCACTCGGGCAGCTCGCCGTACTCGCTGCTCTACTGGCGGTGCTGATCGCGTTCGAGACGGTCCGGTTCGCCCAGGAGCGGGACGAGCTCAAGCACGGATGAAGAAGGGCCCCCGCCGGAGCGGGGGCCCTTCTGTGCAACGGGTTTCAGGCTGAGACCTCGGCGGTGAGGTCGACCTTCGGCTCCGCGAAGTGGCACGCCGCGGCGTGGCCGGCAGTGGACTGGGGCTTCGCCTCGAGCGGGGGCTCCTGCGTCGCGCAGATGTCCTCGGCCTTCCAGCAGCGGGTCCGGAACCGGCAGCCGCTCGGCGGGTCGATCGGCGAGGGTACGTCGCCGACCAGCCGGATCCGCTCCTTCGGCGGCACACCACGGATGGTGCCCAGGTCCGGAGCCGCGGACAGCAGCGCCTGCGTGTACGGGTGCTGCGGAGCGCCGTAGATCTGATCGCGCGTGCCCTGCTCGACGATCTTGCCCAGGTACATCACCGCGACCCGGTCACAGAAGTGCCGGACCACGCCCAGGTCGTGGGCGATGAACACGAACGCGATGCCGAGGTCGCGGCGCAGGTCCTCCAGCAGGTTCATCACCTGGGCCTGGATGGACACGTCCAGCGCGGACACCGGCTCGTCGGCGATGATCACCTCCGGCTCCACCGCGAGCGCCCGGGCGATGCCGATGCGCTGGCGCTGACCGCCGGAGAACTCGTTCGGGTACCGGTTGTGGTGCTCGGGGTTCAGGCCGACCCGCTCCAGCAGTTCCTGGACCCGGTCGAGCTCCTTGCCCTTCTTCACCAGGTTGTGCACGCGCAGCGGCGTACTGATGATGTTGCTGACCGTCTGGCGCGGGTTCAGGGAGCTGTACGGGTCCTGGAAGACGATCTGCAGCTGCCGCCGGAACGGGCGCAGTTCCCGCTCCTTCAGGTGGGCGATGTTCGTGCCCTTGAACAGGATCTCGCCCGCGGTCGGGGTGAGCAGCCGGGTGATCATCCGGCCGGTCGTCGACTTGCCACAGCCGGACTCGCCGACCAGGCCCATGCTCCCGCCGGCGTGGAGCTCGAAGCTCACGCCGTCGACGGCCTGGACGACCTTCTTGGTCCGGCCGAGCCCGGCCGCTTCCTTGATCGGGAAGTGCATCTTGAGGTCCCGGACCTCCAGCAGCGGCGCGCCGGAGTCCGTCGCCGTGCTGCCGGACGGAACGCTGTCGACCTTGCGCACAGTGTTGTCGCTCATCTCTCTCCTCAGCCCCCTGTCAGCCCAGTCTCGGCGCGACCTCGGCCGCGTAGATCGTGGCCTTGTCGTGCAGGTGACAACGGGCTGTGTGGGCACCGGCGCCGTCCACCGGCAGCAGCTCCGGCAGGTCGGTGATACAACGCTCGCCCTTCACCCGGTCCTGGTACGGACAGCGCGGGCTGAAGGAACAGCCGTCGGGCAGGTTCAGCAGGCTCGGCGGCAGACCCTTGATCGGGCGCAGCCGCTCGCTCGCCGCCGACACCGTCGGGATCGACTCGAGCAGGCCCCAGGTGTAGGGCATCCGCGGGTTGGCCAGCACGTCCTCGGCGGTGCCGTACTCGACGCAGCGGCCGGCGTACATCACCAGCACGTCGTCGGCCATCTCGGCCACCACACCCAGGTCGTGGGTGATCAGCACGATCGCGGAGCCGAACTCCTTCTGCAGGTTGTTCAGCAGGTCCAGGATCTGCGCCTGCACCGTCACGTCCAGCGCGGTCGTCGGCTCGTCGGCGATCACCAGCTTCGGGTCGTTGACCAGACCCATCGCGATCATCGCGCGCTGGCGCATACCGCCGGAGAACTCGTGCGGGTACTGCGAGAACCGGCGCTGCGGGTTTGGGATACCGACCAGGTCGAGCATCTCCAGAGCACGCTTCTTGGCCTTGTCCCTGGACACCTTGTGGTGCACCCGGTAGGCCTCGGTGATCTGGTTGCCGACCGTATAGAGCGGGTGCAGCGAGGACTGCGGGTCCTGGAAAACCATCGCCACCGCGTCACCGCGGATCTTCATCAGCTCGTGCTCGGACAGGCCGACGATCTCGTCGCCGCCGAGCCGGATCGAGCCGGTGATCCGGGTGCGTTTGCGGTCGTGCAGGCCCATCACGGCCATGCTGGACACGGACTTGCCGGAACCGGACTCGCCGACGATCGCCAGAGTGCGGCCGAGCGGGACCGAGTAGCTCAGCCCGTTCACCGCGCTGACCAGACCGTCCGCGGTCGGGAACTTGACCGTCAGGTCCTCGACCACCAGGTACGGCGTCTCGCCGCTGGGGTTGATCGAAGCCTGCCGACGCTCACGGGTGGCGACCGACGGGCCACGCTTGGCCGCCGCGGTCGACTGTGACTCGCCAGCTGCGCTCTCGACCATGCTGTCCTTCCGGTCTTCAGGGGCAGGTGTGCTCACGAAAGCCTCACCCGCGGGTCGATCAGGCTGTAACCGATGTCCACGAGGAAATTCATCGCGACCAGCACGACCGAGGCCACCAGTACGGTGCCCATGATCACCGGCAGGTCGTAACTGTTCAAGCTGTCCAGCACCAGTACGCCGAGGCCGGGCAGACCGAAGATCTTCTCGGTGAAGATCGCGCCGCCGAGGCTGCCCGCGACGTCGAGGCCGAAGATCGTGATCACCGGGATCAGGCCGGACCGCAGCGCGTGCTTGTAGGTGACCACCCGGTCGGACAGGCCCTTGGCCCGCGCGGTCCGGATGAAGTCCTCGCTCAGCGTCTCGACCATGGATCCGCGGGAGTACCGAGCGTAGGAAGTGCAGTTGTAGATGCCGAGCACCAGCCACGGGGTGAGCAGGCCGGCAAACCATTTCCCGACGCTGTCCGACGGTGGGGTCCATTCCCCTCGTGGAAGGATCGGATACAAGATGGTCAGGTACAGCGCGATCATCAGCGCCACGATGTAGTAGGGCACCGAACTGACCACCAGCGTGCTGGTCATCAGGGCGCGGTCGCCCAGGGTCCCGCGTCTCTTCGCCGCCATCGATCCGACGAAGACGCCGATGGTGAGTACCAGGACGGCGTAGCCGGCGACCAGAGACACCGTCACCGGGAGCCGGGACTTGAGCATCTCGGTGACCGGCCGGTCGTTCTTGAACGAGAAGCCCAGGCACGGCGCGGCGCAGTGCTGGCTGACTCCGGAGGTGGTGAAGTCACGGCCGGTGAAGATGCCCGCGGTGTACTCCGCGAACTGCTGAACCTTGGGCCTGTCAAGGTGAAGGTTCGCCTTGATCTCGTTGTAGCGCTGCGTGGTGCAGTTGCGCTCGCCGCAGATCGCGCCGGCTGGGTCCGTGGGCGCGATGAAGAACAGCGCGAAGGTCGCGATCAGCGTAACCAACACGACACTGAGCGCGCTGACCAGACGGCGCGCCACGAAGTAGAGCACGGGATTGTCTCCTCACCGATCGGAGTGGTGCCCGGACCGTGATCCGGACACCACTCCACCGTTCATTGAATGACTACTGCTTCAGAACGGGCCTCGATCAGGGCTGCTTCAGGTAGATCGAGGTGAACTCGGGCAGACCCTGTGTCGGGTCGTTGATCGCGTGCCCGATGTTCTTGCCCATCGGAGCCTCGGTGTTGGAGTAGTAGAGCGGCAAGGCCGGGAGGTAATTCTCCAGGATGTCCTTGTCGATCTTCGTCCACTCCGTCAGCTGCTCATCCGGAGTCTTCGCCGAGACCGCGTCGATCTTGGCGTCCAGCGCCTTGTCCTCCAGCTGACCGATGCTGTTGCCCAGGGCGATCGCGTCGGAGCGGAAGAGGACCGGGAACCAGCTGGTGCCGGACGGCCAGTCGGAGCACCAACCGGTCGGGGTCTTGCCGATGTTGACCGGAGCGTCCTGGTTGCCGACGTAGGTACGCAGCTTGGCCTTCGGAACACCGATGGTCTTGACCTTGAAGCCGGCCTTCTCGAACACCTGCTGACGCAGCTGGCTGCTCTGGGTCGAGATCGGGTCGTCGATCGAGAAGTACCAGCTGAGCTCGAAGTTCGCCTTGCCCAGCTTGCCCAGCTCGGACTTGATCTCGGCGGCCACCGCGTCGTCCTCGGCGCCCTTACCGGTGCCGTTCAGACCCGGCAGTTCGTACTTCACGAAGCCCGGGACGGCCGGCGGCAGGATCGTCGACGCCGGCGGGTCGGTGGCCGGGTTCAGACCGGCGACCTTACGCCACGAGTCGTACGGGTAGGCCTTGGCGATCAGCTTGCGCACCTCGAGCGGGATCTTCCGCGTGTCCATCGGGTACGTGATGGTGCACGGGGACGGGCCCTTGACGAGCTGCGACTGGTCCTTGACCTCGGCCAGCAGGGTGCTGTCCAGGTTGGAGTAGTTCAGCGCGTTGGCGTCCGGGCCGGAGCTGGCCAGGACCTGACGCTGAGCCTTGATGGTGTCCTGGGCGAACTTGAAGTCCCAGGCGTCGACGTACTGGTGCCGCACCGGGTCGGTGTTCGGGTCCCAGCTCGGGTTCTTCGACAGCTTGAGCTCGGTGCCCGGAACGTAGGAGTCGACCTTGTACGGGCCGGTCGACATCGGGCGCTGCTCGTAGTTCTTCTGCGTGTCCTTCGCCTGCGGGATCGGCGTGAACATCGGGAACGCGACGTAGAACGGCAGGTCGTCGAACTTCTTCGCCAGCTTGATGACCAGCGTGCTCTCGTCCGGCGTCTCGACACCCGCGTAGTTCGCGCCACCGGCGCCGTACGGGCCCTTGTACTTGTCGCCGTCCTTGAAGAACTGCAGCTGGTACGTCGGTCCGGCGTCGTACAGGTCGTGAGCGAAGGAGCGCTTGATCGCGTACGCGTAGTCGGCGGCCTTCACCTCCGTGCCGTCCTGGTACTTGATGCCCTTCTTCAACTTGAAGGTCCAGGTCAGGCCGTCGGCCGACTTCGTACCCAGGTCCTCGGCGAGGTCCGGAACGAGGACCGGCTTGTGGCTGTCCCCGTCCAATCGGTACTGCGTCAGCGTCCGGAACATCAGCTTGCTGATCTGGTTGCCGTCGGTGTAATAGATGTTCGTCGGGTCGAAGGTGTCCGGCGTGACGTCGGACAGCACCGTGACGGTGCCACCCTTCTTCGCTCCGTCGACTTCCGCGGCCGGGCCCTTCGCAGTGGCGTCAGTCGCCTTTTCCTGGGCCCCACCCAGGTCGCCCTGCCCACCACTGTTTGTTCCGCTGTTCGAGGACGGGCTGCCACAGGCCACGGCGGCCAACATGACCGTCGCCGCGACTGCGGTGATCCGTTTCCACTGCATGGTCGGGTTTCTCCTTTTCTGCCGCTGGGGCAATCGCCGAACTACCGGCGAGTCTTGGGGTCGAAGGCGTCCCGGATCGCATCTCCGAGCAGGGCCAGGGACAACACCAAAGTGGTGATCCCGACCACTGGCAACCAGAGGTAGAGCGGGTCGGCCTTGAACCAGTTGGTGGCGACGGCGATCGTCTGACCCCACGAGGGGATCGGCTCGACCAGTCCGACACCGAGGAACGACAGGCCGGCCTCCGCGGTCACGTACGCGGGCAACGACAGCGAGGCCGAGATGACGATCGGTGCGACCAGGTTGGGCAGCAGTTCCTTGAACAGGACCTGCCGGGTCGGGACACCGATCGCCTTGGCGGCGAGCACGAACTCGCGCTCGCGAAGCGACAGGACTTCACCACGGATGATCCGGGCCAGACCTGCCCAGCCGAAGAATGACAAGACGAAGATCAGAACGTAGAAGCGGATCTGCGCCTGCTCCTGAGGGGTCAGGTTGAACGAACCGCCGCGCATCGACTCGACGATCGGCACCAGCGCGATCGCGAAGAGCAGGTACGGAAGGCTCAGCACGAAGTCGACCAGCCACGAGATGACCCGGTCCACCCAGCCGCCGAGGAAGCCGGCCAGCAGACCCATCACGACACCGACGACGGTGCCGAACAGGGTCGCGAGGAAGGCGATGATCAGCGACGGGCGGGCGCCGTACACCCAGCGGGCGAAGCTGTCGCGGCCTGTCTTCGGCTCGACCCCGAACCAGTGGTCGGGACTGAAGGAGATCGTCGGATAGCCGAACTCGTCGACGAGGTCGGTGTGGAAGGTGCTGTAGTTCTGCCCCTCCAGCTTGGTCAGCAGCGGTGCGAACACCGCAACGAGGATGAAGAACACCACGATCGACGCACACGCCACAGCGACCCGGTCCTTGCGCAGCCGGTCGAATGCGATCCGGCTCGGCGACTTGCCGTGCGGCGTCGCAGTGGTCCGTACCGGTTCCGCCGACGCCGGGTGGTCCTCGACACCTACGGTCGAGTCGGGTGACCCAATACTCATTCGCGCTCCGTCAGCTCTGTCAACCGGATTCGGTCTGGTGATCCGGCACATATCGGTGGATATCGTGCCGAGCCTTTGTTCTGTGGGCGGCTCCGTCAAATCCCCTTGACAGCACCGATTCCCCCACAACCGGGCGCAAGCCTGCCTGACACTGTGACACCAAACCAGCGGTGCCCGGCACCAGTGCACAAATCGTTACCGGAACGGGTACCGGAACGGAACATTTGCCCCGCGACGTCACCCTCTGCAGTCATTCGTTCGCAAAATGCGTCGGCACAGCACCGACAGTGTCCAATTTGTGCCAACTTATAACACTCGGTGACGACAGAACACATTCAGTGTCCGGTTGCTCACCGTAGTCACATCCTGGACCGAGGACCTTCAGCTCTCCCGTACGTGGACGGTGACGAAGGGTGGCTTGACCACATCGAACGTCTCCTGACGGCCACGGATGTCGACGACCACCTGGTCGCCCTCCTTCACCGTCGCGTCGAGCAGCGCCAGCGCGATGCCCTTCTTCAGCGTCGGTGAGAACGTTCCGGACGTAACCTCGCCGAGAGTGGTGCCGGACTGGTCCAGCACGGTCATGTGCGGCCGCGGGATCCCTCGCCCGGCGGCACGCAGTCCGCGCAGGATCCGGGCCGGTCCACGCTCCTTCTCCGCGCGCAGCGCCTCGTCTCCCCAGAAGTGCTCCTTCTTCCACCCCACGGCCCAGCCGGACCGCGCCTGCACAGGGGTGATGTCCGGAGTGATGTCCTGACCGTGCAGCGGGTACCCCATCTCGGTCCGCAGCGTGTCCCGTGCACCCAGCCCGGCCGGGACGATCCCGTACGGCGCTCCGGCCGCCAGCAACGCGTCGAACACCGCAACCGCGGCCTGGTTCGGTACGACGAGCTCGTATCCGCGCTCGCCCGTGTAACCGGTGCGGCAGACCACGACCGGCGTACCGGCGAACTCGGCCGTCGTGAAAGACATGTAGTCGTGGCCGATCGGCAGACCGATGGCGGACACCACGTCGTCGCTGTTGGTCCCTTGCACCGCGAGAATCGCGTAGTCGTCGTGGGTGTTGGTCACCACGACGCCCTCCGGCGCGTCCGCCTGCAGCAGGCGGACCACCTCGGCGGTGTTGGCCGCGTTCGGGATCAGGAACACGTCGTCGTCGGCATGCAGGTAGGCGATCAGGTCGTCGACCACTCCCCCGCGCTCGTTACAGCACAGTGTGTACTGCGCCTGTCCCGGCGCGATCTTGCCCAGGTCGTTGGTCAGGCAGGAGTTCACGTACGCCGCTGCCCCCGGCCCCTTCACTGTCGCCTTGCCCAGATGGCTCACGTCGAAGACCCCCACAGAGGTACGCACCGCGGTGTGCTCGGCGACGACACCGCCGTACTCCAGCGGCATCTCCCAGCCGCCGAACTCGGCGAACTTGGCGCCGAGCGCGACGTGGCGCTCGTGCAACGGGGACTTCTTCAATTCGGCTGACGCGGTCATGGAGCGGAACTTACCCGACGCGTAGCATGCGGAGGCAGCATTCACGTACCGTCACGGCCGGCCGTCTGCCCGGCGCGGTCAAGGAGGACTGAGGATTTCGTGAGCACCATCACCCTGAGCAAGTCGGATGCGGCCGGTGTCAAGACCGACGCCGTGGTCATCGGCGTGGTCAAACTCGGCGGCGGCGTCACCCTGCCCGCCGGTACCGAGTCGCTGAACGCCGCGTACGGCGGGAAGTTGGTGGAGGTGCTGTCCGAGCTCGGCGCCACCGGCAAATCCGGTGAGGTCACCAAGGTGCCCGGCCCGAAGCCGGGCAAGTCGGCCAGCCTGATCGCGGTCGGTCTCGGCGCGGCCCCCGACGGCGAGCTGAAGACCGAGGACCTGCGGGCCGCGGCCGGCACCGGCGTACGCGCCGCGAAGACGGCCCAGTCCGTCGCGCTCGCGCTGCCGACACCGGACGTCGAGTGCATCCGCGCGGTCGCCGAGGGCGCGCTGCTCGGCCGCTACTCGTTCACCGCGTACAAGTCGGAGGGCCCGTCCGACGTCCCCGGCAACCTCATCGTGCTCACCGACCTGGCCCGGACGAAGGAGGCCAAGGCCGCGCTCGAGCGGGCCGAGGTGACCGCCGACGCGGTCCAGCAGGTGCGCGACTGGGTCAACACCCCGCCGTCGGACCTGCACCCGGTCGAGTTCGCCGCGCAGGCGCTGAAGCTCGGCAAGGAGTACGGCGTCAAGGTCGAGGTGCTGGACGAGAAGGCTCTGGCCAAGGGCGGGTACGGCGGCATCCTCGGCGTCGGCCAGGGCTCGACGAATCCCCCGCGGCTGGTCCGGCTGAGCTACACGCCGAAGAAGCCGGTGACGCACCTGGCCTTCGTCGGCAAGGGCATCACCTTCGACTCCGGCGGCCTGTCGCTGAAGACCTCCACGGGCATGGTCAGCATGAAGTCCGACATGGCCGGCGCCGCCGCGGTGATCGGTGCGACCGTTGCGATCGCGCGGCTCGGGCTGCCGGTCCAGGTGACCGCGTACGCCGCGATGGCCGAGAACATGCCGTCCGGGTCCGCGGCCCGCCCGTCCGACGTACTGATCATGTACGGCGGCAAGACCGTCGAGGTGCTGAACACCGACGCCGAGGGCCGGCTCGTGCTCGGCGACGCACTGGTCCGCGCGTCCGAGGACGAGCCTGACCTGATCATCGACGTGGCCACCCTGACCGGCGCCTGCGTCGTTGCCCTGGGCACCAAGGTGGCCGGCGCGTTCGCGAACACCGACACAGCGCGGGACCGGGTGGTCGACGCCGCGCTCACCGCCGGCGAGGCGATGTGGCCGCTGCCGATCCCGGCCGAGATGCTGGACAAGCTGAAGTCGCACTCCAAGGTCGCCGACCTGGCCAACATCACCGGTGAGCCGTGGGGCGGTGCGCTGGCCGCGGCCGCGTTCCTCGGCGACTTCGTTGCTGAGGGCATCGACTGGGTGCACCTCGACGTGGCCGGCCCGGCCTTCAACGACGGCGGTCCGGCCGGCTACACCCCCACCGGCGGCACCGGGTACGCCGTTCGCACCCTGGTGGAGCTGGCCGCCTCAGCGAGCTGAGTAGCGGATTTCGAGCATGGTGCAGCCGTCGACCGTCGTGTACGGGCCGTGCGGCATCCCCGGCGGCCGGCAGGCGTAGTCGCCGGGGCCGAAGGTCTGCTCGAGGGTGAGATCGGTCAGCGAGCCCTCGAGCAGATAGACCTCTTCGACGTACTCGTGCCTGATGACCCCGGCGCCCGACGTGGTGCCGGGGGCCCATCTGGCCAGCCGGGTCAGGTCGCCGTTCTCGTTGTCGCGGCTGAGCACCTTCTCGGCGATGCCTCCACCCGCGTCCGTCCACTCGAGGTTGCCGGACGCGAAGAACTCGTGCTGATCCTTCATCTGCACCCACCGGCATCGTCCGCGGCAGCGGGCCTAACGGCGCCGGCGGCAGCGGGACGGCTCAGCTCAGCCCGTTCTTCTTCATCCGGGCGTTGTATTCCCGCATTCGAGGCGGGTAGCCGACCACCGCAGCGTCGTACGACGGGATCCCCAGCTTGTTGGCGAAGTTGTGCGCCCATTGGACCGACGGCACCCGGCGCCGCGTCCACTCGCCGTCGATGGCGACCAGCAGCAGGGTGTACTCGGTCACCGCCGTACGCGGCTCGACGAACCCTTCGACGCCTTGGCGGGTCTGAGCGAACTCCCGAAGGTGCGCCTGATCCGGATTCTCCGACCGGCGCATCGTGCCCGGCTTCTGCCGGCGACCGAACCACTTCATAGGGAAAGTATCCCTAACACCACAACCCAGGCACCCAGCGCCACGCCCTGCGACCGGCCCGGCGGAGGCGCCCTGCCGCGGCGGTGAAAAGATGTCGCCGGGCCGGAACCGCGATCCGGGGCCGGCCCGCCGACCAGACGCCCACGGAGGAACCTGTGACGAACACGGCAGACAGCGGTACGACGTACGACCTGGTGATTCTTGGTGGAGGCAGCGGTGGCTACGCCGCCGGACTGCGGGCCGCCACGCTCGGCCTGTCCGTCGCTCTGGTGGAGAAGGACAAGGTGGGCGGGACCTGTCTGCACCGTGGGTGCATCCCGACCAAGGCCCTCCTGCACGCCGCCGAGGTGGCCGATTCGGCCCGCGAAGGTGAACAGTTCGGTGTCCGCACCACGCTCGAGGGCGTGGACATGGGCGGGGTCAACAAGTACAAGGACGGCGTCGTCGACCGGCTGTTCAAGGGCCTGCAGGGCCAGTTGAGGGCCCGCGGCATCACCGTGATCGAGGGCGAAGGCCGCCTCACCTCCCCCACCACCGTCCAGGTCGGCGACACGACGTACACCGGTAAGAAGGTCATCCTTGCCTCTGGCTCGTACTCGCGGTCTCTGCCTGGCCTGGAGCTCGACGGCGACCGGGTCATCGCCAGCGAGCACGCGCTGACGCTGGACCGGGTCCCGGAATCCGCGGTCGTGCTGGGTGGCGGTGTGATCGGCGTCGAGTTCGCCTCCGCCTGGACCTCCTTCGGCACCAAGGTCACGATCGTCGAGGCACTGCCCCGGCTCGTCCCGGCGGAGGATGCCGACGCGAGCAAGGCCCTGGAGCGGGCGTTCCGCAAGCGCAAGATCGCTTTCAAGACCGGCACCGCGTTCGAGTCTGTCGCCGTGACCGATACCGGCGTCAAGGTCAGCGTCGCGGGCGGTGAGGTGATCGAGGCGGAGGTGCTGCTGGTCGCGGTCGGCCGCGGACCGAACACGGCCGGTCTCGGCTACGAGGAGGTCGGTGTCGCGCTCGACCGTGGCTTCGTCACCGTCGACCAGACACTGCAGACCAGCGTGCCCGGCCTCTACGCGGTCGGCGACATCGTGCCCGGTCTGCAGCTCGCGCACCGCGGCTTCCAGCAGGGCATCTTCGTTGCCGAGCACATCGCCGGCCTGAACCCGACCCCGATCGACGAGGCCGGCATCCCCCGGGTGACCTACTCCGAGCCGGAGGTCGCGTCGGTCGGTCTGACCGAGGAGCAGGCCAAGGCGAAGTACGGCGAGGTCGAGACGCTGAACTACCCGCTCGGCGGGAACGGCAAGAGCCAGATCCTGAAGACCTCCGGTTTCGTGAAGCTGGTCCGTGCCAAGGAGGGCGCGGTCGTCGGCGTGCACATGGTCGGCTCCCGCGTCGGCGAACTCATCGGCGAGGCCCAGCTGATCTACAACTGGGAGGCCTACCCGGCCGACGTCGCACCGCTGGTGCACGCCCACCCGACCCAGAACGAGGCCCTGGGCGAAGCCCACCTCGCGCTGGCCGGAAAGGCACTGCATTTCCACGATTGAGATGGTCGGGCAGCCACTGGACTGTCCGAGTAGGTTTGAGGCCGCGGGGCGTGCGCGTCCGCTGTAACCCGGATCCCGCTCGCTCCGGCGGCCCCGTAGGCTGACACTCGACCGATCAGACGAAGGAGCAACGACCGTCATGCCGACCTCTGTATCCCTGCCGGCCCTCGGGGAGAGCGTCACCGAAGGAACCGTCACCCGCTGGCTCAAGCAGGTCGGTGACACGGTTGCCGTCGACGAGCCCCTGCTGGAGGTCTCGACCGACAAGGTCGACACCGAGATCCCGTCGCCCGTGGCCGGCACTCTGCTGGAGATCAAGGCCGCCGAGGACGAGACCGTCGAGGTCGGCGCCGAGCTCGCGGTGATCGGCGACGCCGGCGAGAGCTCTGGCTCCGCTCCAGCCGAGGCCGAGGCCGCTCCGGCCGAGTCCGCCCCGGCCGAGTCCGCCCCGGCTGAGGCGGCTCCGGCTGCAGAGGCTCCGGCTGCAGAGGCTCCTGCTCCTGCCGCGGAGGCTGCGCCCGAACCGCAGGCTGCCCCAGCACCGCAGGCCGCCCCGGCTGAGGCCGCTCCGGCCGCCGAGGCCCCGGCCCAGTCCTCCGGCGGTGGCTCCGCCTCCGGTACGTCGGTGACGCTGCCGGCGCTCGGCGAGAGCGTCACCGAGGGCACGGTCACCCGCTGGCTGAAGCAGGTCGGTGACGACGTAGCGGTGGACGAGCCGCTGCTCGAGGTCTCCACCGACAAGGTCGACACCGAGATCCCGTCGCCGATCGCGGGCAAGCTGCTCGAGATCAAGGTCGCCGAGGACGAGACCGTCGAGGTGGGCGCCGAGCTGGCCATCGTCGGCTCCAGCGACGCTGCCCCGGCCTCCTCCCCCGCACCCGCCGCGGCTCCCGCCGCCGCGGCCCCGGCCGAGGCCGAGGCGCCTGCTCAGGCACCGGCCGCGCCCGCGCCGCAGGCCGCTCCGGCGCCGCAGGCCGCTCCGCCTGCTCAGGCACCGGCCGCTGCACCCGCACCGGCTGCCCAGGCACCGGCTGCCCAGGCTCCGGCTCCCGCCGCCCAGCCGCCGGCCGCTGCGCCCGCCCCGCAGGCCGAGCCGGCTCAGGCTCCTGCCGCTGCTCCGGTCGCAGCGTCGGCGAACGGATCGTCGTCTGACGGGCCTAACTACGTCACCCCGCTCGTCCGCAAGCTCGCGGCCGAGCACCAGGTCGACCTCAACGCTGTCCAGGGCACCGGCGTCGGCGGCCGGATCCGCAAGCAGGACGTGATCGCCGCCGCCGAGGCGAAGAAGGCTGCTGCGGCCGCACCCGCAGCCGCCCCGGCAGCTGCCGCAGCTCCTGCGGCGCAGGCTCCGACGGTCAGCCCGCTGCGCGGCACCACCGAGAAGATGAGCCGGATCCGCAAGGCGATCGCGGCCCACATGGTCAACTCGCTGAAGGTCTCGGCCCAGCTGACCACCGTGGTCGAGGTCGACGTCACCGAGATCGCCAAGCTGCGGAACAGGAAGAAGTCCGAGTTCGAGGCCCGCGAGGGCGTCAAGCTGTCCTTCCTGCCGTTCTTCGCCCTCGCCGCAGTCGACGCGCTGAAGCAGTATCCGAAGCTGAACGCGTCGATCGACGAGGAGAAGGGCGAGATCACCTACCACGCCGCCGAGCACCTCGGCATCGCGGTGGACGTGGAGAAGGGCCTGATGGTCCCGGTCGTGCACAACGCCGGGGACCTGAATATCGCCGGCCTGGCGAAGCGGATCGCGGATCTGGCCGACCGCACCCGCAACAACAAGGTGCTGCCGGACGAGATGGCGGGCGGCACGTTCACCATCACCAACACCGGCAGCCGGGGCGCGCTGTTCGACACCCCGATCCTGAACCAGCCGCAGGTCGGCATGCTCGGCACCGGCGCCGTGGTCAAGCGCCCGGTCGTCATCACCCACCCGGAGCTCGGCGAGACGATCGCGATCCGGCAGATGGTCTACCTGGCGCTCACCTACGACCACCGACTGGTCGACGGCGCCGACGCGGCCCGCTACCTGACCGCCGTCAAGCAGCGCCTCGAAGAGGCCCAGTTCGACGTCTGATCCGTTGATGGCGCCGGTGTCCGTCTCCCCGAGGCGAGCACCGGCGCCTTTTCCGTTCACGCCCGTTTGCACCCGGGCACCGCTGTCAGCACACGGCCCGCCACAGCCGAACCCGACGAAGGAGCACGCTGGATGAAGTACGTCCTGGCCGGCGCATCCGGCTTCCTCGGCACCGCACTCGCCCGCGACCTGGCCGCCGACGGCCACCAGGTCCACCGCCTGGTACGTCGTACGCCTGCCAAGCCGGACGAGATCCAGTGGGACCCGGCGCGCGGTGACCTGGACCCGGCCGCACTCGGTGAGCCCGATGTCCTGGTGAACCTCGCCGGCGCGAACATCGGCCGGCCGTGGACTCCGACGTACCGCAGGACCCTTCGCGAGAGCCGAGTCAGCACGACCGCGACGTTGGCCGCCGTCGCCGCCCAGCTCGAGCGTAGGCCGGTGCTCATCAGTCAGAGCGGCGTGGGCGGTTATGGACTGGACTGTGGAGACCGCATCCTCACCGAGGACTCCGAGCTGGGTGAAGGGTTCCTGTCCGACGTCGTCCGCCTCTGGGAAGGCGCGCTCGAACCCGCCCGCGAAGCCGGTAGCCGCGTCGCGTCCCTGCGTACGGGCGTGGTCCTCGATCGCAAGGCTCCGGCCTTTCAATTGATCTCGCTTCCTTTCCGCCTCGGTCTGGGTGGCCGGCTGGGACCAGGCACGCAGTACTTCCCGGTGGTCTCTCTGACCGACTGGCTCCGCGGGGTCCGGCACATCGCCGAGACCGACTCGATCAGCGGGCCGGTCAACGTCACGCTGCCCATGCCTGTGACGAACCTGCAGTTCACCGAGGCCCTGGCAACCGCGCTGCACCGGCCCGCCTTCTTCCCGATTCCGGGGTTCCTGATGAAGGCCGTGCTGGGTGAATTCGCCTGGGAACTCCTGGGCAGCAAGCGCGCCATCCCGACGCGCCTCCAGTCCACAAACTTCACGTTCCACCACCCCACCGTCACCGCTGCGCTGTCGGCCGCTCTCAGCAGCTGACGCACGGCTCGGGGTGGGGCGCGCCTTGGTCGTCAGACGTTGGTGATCATGGCTATTCGCCACGCGGGCGTAATGGGGTTCGTGGTGAGGGTGATGAGCCTTGTCGTAGGCGTGGCCGGTGGCAATGGGGTGCTGGTGCCGTGACGGTCCACGAGGCGGCCGGCGATCAGGTGGTCGACGGTCCGGAGCGTGACACTCGTCGTTGTGCGGCGCTCCACGGTGGTGGAGTCGATGCGGATGCGGAGTCCCTGGACCCGGAGCTGTTGCTTGCTGTAGGCCACGATGAGGGCGCGGTCGGAGGTCCACGGTTTGCTCCCTGGTACGTAGATCTTGTCGAGAAGGCTCGGTTGCAGAGCCCAGAACGCCTGTGCCCGTTGGGCATCCAGAGCCTGCAGAGTCCGCACCCAGTCCGCTGTCTCAGCCGGCCGTGGCGAGCGCGAGGGTGTTGAGGGCTGCGGCGACGCGGTCGAGGTCTGCGCACGTGCTGGAGTTGAGGTCTGCGACGGCGGTGGGGTTGGGGCCTGCTGGGGTGGAGTTGTGGCTGGCTCTGTGGCGGCTGTTGGGGTGGGTTGGTTGTCGAGTGCGCCTACTGTGAGTAGGCCGAGGACGAGTACAACCACTGCGCCGAGTCCTGCTGCGGCCAATACGCCGTACGCGGGGTGGGGGAACCTGCGTCGCCAGAACGTGTGCTTCCGGCGCCAGACGCGACGGCGTGGTCGGCGACGTCCTGGTGGAGGCAGGCCGGACGAGTTCGTGGTTGGTGTCGAGGGAGGTGGCGCGGGCGGCTCGGACGCGGGTTGCCTGGGCGTTAGGCGGTCGAGGGGGTTGGTGGCCGTGGCAGCGGTCCGGCGGCTGAGCCTGGGGCGACGGGATGTGGGGCGGCGAGAGGGCTTGGGGAGGCGCGGAACGGGCTTGGGTGGGGTGAGCTGGGGCCCGATTGGTTGCACGGAGTCGGTTGCTGACGCATCGGGTGGGGATGGGGTCAGCGGGCCCCGGGAGCGTTGGACGGGATCATCGTCGTCGGTGGGTGGCTTGGTGGTGTCCGGGCCGTTCTCCGGCTCGGGGAAGGCGAGGTCGATGGGTGCGGGGGCGTCGAGGGTTAGGAGGTCGCGGGTCCCGCCCGTGGAGAACAGCGTTGGTGGGAAGAGGGCAGGGCTGCCCCCGGACTGATGGGCGAGGTGGGTCAGAGCGGTGAGGTCGTCGGTGGGTGCTGGGGACTTGGCCCCAGGGTTGAGGTGCGGATGGATGACCGGGTCGGTGAGGACGGGGCGGCCGGCCGAGTCGAACATGACATTCGGCGCGGTGACTCGGCCGTGGGTGAGGCCGGAGCGATGGAGGTGGTCGAGGGCTTCCGCCAGCGGGCTGAGGAGCGTGACCAGTTCGCCGGTGGACAGGGCGCCACGGCGGCCGAGCAGGCTGGTGAGGGTGCCGGCCGCGACGTACTGGCCGAACAGGAGCCACTCGGATTCGGTCTCGCGGAGCTCCAGGAGACGCGCGAGATGGGGATGATTGACGCGTTGCAGGATGAAGAGTTGTTCACGAAGCTCCTCCAGGTCTGAGATCGCACTGACGGGGACGCGTTTGAGCACGGCGTTACGGCCGGAGGCCAGGTCGCGGACCTGCCAGACGCTGCCGGCTGATCCGGACCCGAGCTTCCGGCGCAGGCTGTAGCCGGCGATGTCGTCGAGGTCCATGCCCAAGAGAGTGCACGAATCGCGACCGTGCCCCCGGAAGTTATCCACAGCACACCCCGGCGGCCGCCGTACGACGGCTTGATCGGCGGCGGCCTGTGGACGGCGGCGAACGGCGGTAGTCAGTGACGCATACACTCGAAGACGTGAGGGCTATCAAGTATGTGGAGGCCGGGTTCGGCGCCGACGCGGTGGACTACGAGACCGCGTGGGCCGAGCAGCGACGCCTGCATTCGGAAGTTGCCGAGGGCACCGGATCGGACACGGTCATCCTGCTCGAGCACCCACCGGTGTACACGGCGGGCAAGCGGACCGAGCCGCAGGAGCGGCCGCTGGACGGGACGCCGGTGGTCGACGTGGATCGCGGCGGCAAGATCACCTGGCACGGTCCGGGGCAGCTGGTGGGCTACCCGATCGTGAAGCTGGCCTCACATGTGTACGTCGTGGACTACGTCAGGCGGCTGGAGGAGGCGCTGATCGCGGTCTGCGCCGAGCTCGGGGTGAAGACCGGACGGGTCAAGGGTCGTAGCGGGGTCTGGGTGGCGGCCGACGACCGTGGCCGGGAGCGGAAGATCGCCGCGATCGGGATTCGGGTCGCGCAGGGCGTCACGATGCACGGGTTCGCCTTGAACTGCGACAACGACCTGACGTGGTTCGACCGGATCGTGCCGTGCGGGATCTCGGACGCCGACGTCACCACGCTGTCGAAGGAGCTCGGTCGTGATGTCACAGTCACCGAGGTGGTCGAGCCGATCCGGCGGCACCTGGACCGCATGCTCGGGTGGGAAGAGTACGAGCGCTCACCAGACATCAACCACATCGAGGAACCGCCCACGGCCATCACGTACGGCCTGAGCGTCTGACGTCACGACCAGCACAGTCGGTCGTTCAGTCAGCTCGCGCTGCCTGCTCGGCGTGCGCTCGGTCGTTGGTCTGATCGGGGTCGAGGATCGCTCTGAGAGCGGCGTCGAGCCTGGCGACCAGGTCGGGTCGATGGCTGACCAGGTCGTGTAGTTCCAACGGGTCGGCGTCCAGGTCGAAGAGCTGCGGCGGGTCGGTCGGTCCGTAATAGCAGTACTTCCAGGGACCGGCCTTCAGCATGTAGCCCGCGTTGATCATGCCTTGGGCGTGGTACTCCGAGAGAATCGGGCGGTCGACCGGGACGGGACCCAGCAGACTGGTGCCCGGCAAGGTCGGGTCGGGAGCCAGACCGGCGATCGCCCGGAGCGTCGGGAGTACGTCGATCAGGCTCACCGGTGCCGTGGTCCGGGCCGGGTCCAGTGTGGGGTGGCGAAGCAGGAACGGGATGTGGACAGCGGGTTCGTAGAAGCACTGCTTCTGCCAGATGCCGTGATGACCGGCCATCTCCCCGTGGTCGCTGATGTAGACGACGACCGTGTCGTCGGGGATCGCCGCCAGCAGCCGGCCGATCTGGTGGTCGAGATGGCTGATCAAGGCCCAGTAGCAAGCGGTGGCCTCGCGTGCCTGTTCCTCAGTGATCGGCTCATCGTTGCGGAAGCCGTGGCGCAGCAGCGAGATCACCGGATGCTGGTCGTCGGACGGAGCGGGCGGAAGGTCAACGTCGGCCGGGTCGTAAAGGTCGTGGAACTCCGGAGGTGCAACCAGCGGGAAGTGTGGATGCATGTAGCCGACGTAGAGCAGGTACGGCTCCTCGCCGGGATCGCGGAGGAAGCCGAGCGCTGCGTCGGTGGCCTCGACGTCGTGACGGGTGTGGACGTGCCCACCAGCGCCGTACTCGCTGACGTGTGAATTGGTGGGTCGCCGCCACTGCGCCGTACGACGAGGTGGGCGGCCGCTGTGGTCGATCCAGAAGTCGAGGTCGTCGGTCAGGCGGCGGTCGAAGCCCAGCAGGCGATCCGGGCCGTTGAAGTGGGTGCGGCCCGCGATCACCGTCTGGTAGTCACGCAGATGATGCCCCCACGAGCGGAAGTCCGGACCGGGAATGACACCGTTGTCCCAAGCCCCGATCTGGTGCACGTATTGCCCCGTCATCAGCGACAACCGCGACGGAACGCACATGGGACTGTTTGTATACGCGCGGTCGAATGACACGCTCTGCGCCGCCAGCCGGTCGAGATGCGGCGTCTGTATCCGCGGGTGACCGGCCCAACCCGCTGCGGAACCGGTGTGCTCGTCGGACAGGATCACCACGATGTTCGGTCGCTCCACAGGTGTGCAGCCTAGGTCACGCGATGTGGCCGCTGCCTTCTGTCGCAAGCGTTTGCCCTTCTGCACGCGCCGAAGTGTCTGCGGGGTGTGACGGCAAAACGTCGCTACCTTGGGGGTGTGTCCAAGTTTCTCGGTTTCTTGCTCGGAGTGGCCGTTGCGCTGGCCGGCCCGGCTGTGTTCGGAGTTCTCGCGGCGCCCGGCGGCATCGAGCTGAATGCGAAGGAGATGGCGCTTGCCTACGGCATCGGCGCGCTCATCTTCTGGACCGTCGTGTCGTATTTCTCCGGTGCGGGCGCACTCGGTGCGTTCATCGCGTTCGGCACGCTGATCTACTGCTGGCTTTGGATCCCGAACCGGACGACGAACTTCCTGAACGACGTCCCCGGGGTCACCAACGGGATGATCGTCGGCTCCAGGCAGTACACGCTGAACGGCGTCGTACCGATCCTGGCGGTGATCTCGCTGGTCTACGGGATCCAGCTGATCGTGCAGAGCACGCAGCGCCGCCGGCGGGAGCGCGCGGAGGCCGAGCGGTGGCAGCAGGAGCAGGAGGCCGTGCAGGCGCAACAGGAGGCGGACGCGGCCGCTTTGTATCCGGTTGCCGGGAGCACCTATCCGGGGCAGTACGCCGAGACGTACGAGAGCCGGAGCCGGTTCGACGACCTGTTCGACGAGGATCCGGAGCCGGTGCGACCGCGGAATCAGGCGGATGAGCAGACGGCGCAGTTCCCGGCTGCTGGTACGGCGGAGAACACGGCGCAGTTCCGCGGCATGAACAACGATGCTGAAGGCAACGAGTTCGGTGATCACACGGAGCTCGTGCCGACCGATCGCGACGAGACCACGCAGGTGCCGAGCGGGGAACCCCAGCAGGAGAAGCAACCTGAGGCCGCACAGCCGGTGGCCGAGCAGCAGCTGGGGACCGAGGATGAGCAGGTCACGCAGGTCCCGATGAGCGCTAGCGCGCCGGCGGCCGGCGCGGCTGAGCAGGAGACAGAGCAGGTCCCGGTGCGCGAAGCCGAGGAGCCCACGCAGCAGGTGCCCGTGTCTGAGCAGCAGGAGACGCAGCAGGTGCAGGCGGAGCCCGAGGTGCCTGTGGAAGAGCCGAAGCCGACAGACCCGCAGGCACCGAGTGAGCAGACCGCGGGAACGCAGGAGCCGGCCGCACCGCAGGAGCCGAGCGAGCAGCCGGCCGGAACGCAGGAGCCGGCCGGACCGCAGGCGCCGAGTGAGCAGCCGGCCGGAACGCAAGAGGCGGCCGGACCGCAGACGTCGAGTGAGCAGACCGCGGGAACGCAGGAGCCGGCGGGAGCGCAGGACGCGGGCGGATCAACCGCGGCATCGGGCGGAGCAGCGGCGGCATCGGGTGGGCAGTCGGCGGCTCCGGTGGACGAGGCTGAGCAGGAGACGCAGCAGGTGCCGGTGCAGACCGCGCAGCAGGCTGAGCCCGAGGCGCGCCCGGAGGAGCCGAAGCCGGCGGGCCCGGAGGCACCGAGCGGACCGGCGGCTGGAGCGGCGGCAGCTGGAGCAGCCGGAGCGTCGGGTGGGCAGCCGGGGACCGCTGAGCCGGTGGTGAAGAGCGGGGGCCAGGCGAGCGCGCCTCAGGCGGGCGGCGAGGAGCCGAAGCCGGCCGGGCCGCCGGCGCCGAGTGGACAGGCTGCCGCGCCTCAGGCACCGGGTGGGATGCCTGAGGGGAAGGGTGAGCGGGTGGGGACGCCGCCTGTGCCTGAGGTTCGGGAGCAGGGGGTTGCTCCGGTGCCTGGGGTTCGGGAGCAGGTCGGGTCTCAGTATCGGGAGCGGATGGACGATCCGGAGGACACTGGGGAGATCTTTATCAGTGCCTTCGAGAATCCGCCGGTCGTCGATGGCCCGGGACAGATCCGGGCGGCCGGCGCCTAGCTCGATCCAGGCAGCCGACGGGCGAGCCGGAGGCTGTGGACAGGGTCTGGGGAGCGCGGACACGGTATGACGTGTTCACCGTCCCCGGAAGGTGTTCACGGTCCCCGGAAGGTGTTCACGGTCCCCGGAAGGTGTTCACGGTCCCCGGAAGGTGTTCGCGGTGGTGCGCGGGTTACGCGACGTGCATGCGTTGGTGCTGATCTCGGCGGGCGTGTTCGGTGAAGGCTTGTTCGTAGGCTGCGGCGGCCATTTCGTGGACGTCCCGCGCCATCTGGGCGCGCGGCGATTCCGTGCTCCAGGCCAGCAGCAGGCGACGGTGGATCGGGTCGCCGGTGAGGGTGCGGGTGGTGACGTCGGTGGAGAGCATCCGGTACGACGTCGGTGAGACGAGCGCGACGCCTTGACCGCTGGTGACGAAGCCCATCAGGACCGAGGTGTCGACCGAGTGGTGCTCGACCTTCGGCTGGAATCCGGCCTCCTCGCAGGCCGCCCGGAACAACACGTGGAAGCCACTGTCGTCCGGCGGTTCCCCGATCCACTCCTCGTCGCACAGCGCGGCCAGCTCGATCTCACCGCGGTGCCGCGATGCGACCGCCAGCGGGTGGTCGGCGGACATCACGACGTACGCCGATTCCGATTCGACGACTGTGGTGGCCTCGACGCCGCTGGGCAAGCGCAGTTCGAAGCCCGGGAACTCGCGCAGCAGCGCGAAGTCGAGCCGTCCGCTCTCCAGCTGCTGCAACAGCACGCTGGTGGACCACTCGACCTCGATGCTCACCTGCTCGATCTCGCCGTGGTCGCGCAGTCGCGAGGCGATGCCGGACATGGGTGCGGTCGGAAATCCGCCCAGCCGTACGGCGCTGGACTCGACGGCCGTCATCGCGGACACGGTGGCGGACAGGTGGTCGACGTCGACCAGGATGGCGCGGGCGCGGTCGACGGCGTACCGGCCGAGTGCGGTGGGGGTGACGCCGGTGCGGGAGCGCTCGAACAGCTCACCGCCGAACGCGGCCTCGATGCGTTTCAGCTGCGCGGTCAGGCTCGGCTGGCTGACCTTGAGCCAGCGGGCGGCCCGTCCGACGGACCCCGCTTCTGCCACCAGGACCACCACCCGCAGGTGGCGCAGCTCGACGTTCATGCGTTGAGACCGTAGTCCAGGTCAACGCACAGCTCACAGTTTCCGAGTGTTGCGGTTTCGTCTCAGCCGGGACCAACCTTGTAACGTCGGCCCCGGCTGGCACGATAGATCAGGTTGCCTTGATGGCCAGTGCTTCTCGGTAGCCGAGGCGGCGGCCGGTTTGGAGGAGGGTGCGCTCGTAGAGACGAGCGCCGAGGCGGATGATCAGGACGGTGCCGGCGAGCAGGATCACGATCGCCAGCAGCGGCTGCCACAGCGGCACGTCCTCGGTCAGCATCCGGCCCGGCATCGCCATCGACGACGCGATCGGGATGAACGACGCCACGGTCTTGGCCGATGATCCAGCGAACACCGAGAAGAAGAACGGGATCATCAGGATCATCTGCCCGGGCAGTGTGGTCGACCCGAGGTCCTCCTGCCGGGTCGCCAGCGATCCCGCGACCGCCCACAACCCGGCCAGCGCGACGAACCCGAGCACGAAGAACACCACGAACCAGCCGGCCACCGGAGCGACCACCTCGAGGATGTCGGCCTGGTCGGTGGCCAGCAGCCCGATCAGCGACGCGGCCGCGATCACCACGATCTGGGACAACGCCAGCACGGTGTTGCCGAGCACCTTGCCCCACAGCAGCGACCGGATCGGTACCGCGGCGGCCAGGATCTCGACGACCCGGCTCTCCTTCTCCTGGACGACGCTCTGCGCGATCATCATGCCGAAGCCGAGCGCGGTCATGTAGAACACCAGCGCCAGGCCGATGTTGACGAAGTCGGAGACGATGTCCGGCAGCGGACCCGGCTTGAGCAGCTCCAGTTGCACCTTCGTACCGGCGCGGAGCTCGGTCGGCGTCAGTCCCGCCCCGGCCGCGTTCTTCTCCATCCCGACGGCCGAGGCCGCTTCACGCAACGCACCCTCGAGCCCGGAGTCGACCCGGTCCTTGCCGAGGACGATGTACCCGTCGGCGTCCGGCAGCAGCGCCACCTTCGCGTCGCCGTCGGTCACGAGCTGCTCGGCGGCTGGACGATCCGCGGCCCGGATGACCTCGAAGCCGTCGCCGCCCGCGGTGGTGGACGCCTGCTGCACGACCTTCGCACCGGCATCGTCGACGACGGCGATCTTGTCCGCGCCGCCGCGGCCGGCGAGCACCGCCGGCAGGATCACGGCGACCATGACGATGAACAGCATCACCACGGTCGAGCCGATGAAGGTCTTGTCCCGCAGCTTGGTGGTGATCTCGCGCTCGGCGATCAGCATCCACGGACGGTCCAGAGATCGGTCGTTCATCGGGTCGCCTCCCGGAAGATGTCGCTCAACGCCACCCGCTCGGGACCGAACTCGAGCACCGGCCCGCGAGCGATCGCCTGCTGAAGAATCTGTTGTCCTGCCCCGTCGGCCTCGACGTCGAACAGCGCCGTACCGCCGGCCACGTCGCGCACCTGGATGCCCGGGATGTCGCGCAGCCAGCCCGCGTCACCGCCGACCACGAGCCGGTACGTCGTACCCGAGCCGGCAGCCAAGTCCGCCACCGGACCGGCCGCGACGACCTTGCCCCGGGACAGGACGATGAGGTCGTCGCAGAGCCGCTCGACCAGGTCGAGCTGATGGCTCGAGAACAGCACCGGCACCTCGGGCGTCACCTCCTCGCGGAGAAGGTCCACCATCGTGTCGACCGCCAGCGGGTCAAGACCGCTGAACGGCTCGTCCAGGACCAGCGCGATCGGCTCGTGCACCAGCGCGGCCGCGATCTGCACCCGCTGCTGGTTGCCCAGCGACAGCGTCTCCAGCGCGTCGGTGGCCCGCTCGGCCAGCCCGAGTCGTTCGAGCAGCTTGTCGGTTCGCTCCTCCGCACGATCCGCGGAGAGGCCGTGCAGCCGGCCGAAGAACACCAGTTGGTCGCGGATCTTCATCTTCGGGTACAGCCCGCGCTCCTCCGGCATGTATCCGAAGTCCCGCCGTACCTCCTGGGTCAGCGGCGCGTCGTTCCACCGCACCTCGCCGGCGGTCGCCGCCAGCACGCCGAGGATGATCCGCATCGCCGTCGTCTTCCCGGCTCCGTTCGCCCCGACGAATCCGGTCATCCGTCCCGGGACGACGTCGAATGTCACGTCGTCCAGCGCGAGCTGATCCCCGAACCGCCGAGTGAGCCCAGCCACCCTCAGCATCCGTCACCGCTTCCCATCACGTCGGCCCCCTGACCGGGCGCACGCCGGTCGCTCCCACGGCGGGAGCGGTTCCAACGCTAGTCAGGACAGGCGTGCGGGCACGTCGGCCGCCAGGGTGATCGGCGGTGTCATCCGCGGGACGGATCGGACACCAGCCAGTGGGCCAGCTTGTCCGGATTCAGTACGACCCAGATGCGGGTGATGACGGACCCGGTCACCTCGAGTGAGGCGACGGCCTCGACCCGGCCGCCCCGGCGCAGCACGACGCCGGGTCGGCCGTTGATCTCCTCGATCGACAGGACCGCCGCCGACATCAGCGTGACGACGATCCGCGCGGTCTCGACCGCGCCGCGGATCGGGCGCAGCGGCGCGAGGACCCGGCCGCCGCCGTCGCTGACCAGCACGACGTCCGCGGCCAGCACCTCCCGCACGGCCTCCTGGTCCTCCGCCGCACAGGCCGCCGCGAAGCGTCGTACGACGGACTCCATCACCCCACGCGTCCGAGCTTGGCCGGATTCATCACCCACAGGAGCTGCTCGATGCCCTCGCTGGTGGCGACCATGGTCAGCACGCTGAAGACCTTGCCGTCCTGCCGCAGCAGCGCGGCGGGCTGCCCGTTGACGGTCGACAGCTCCACCTCGATCCCGACCCAGAAGCGGTCCTTGAACGACCGGAAGTACTTCGCCACCGTCTGCGCACCGTGCACCGGGATCTTGGAGGCACTGCGGATCCCTCCGCCGTCGGAGACGCTCGTCACGTCCGGGGCGAACAGCTCCTCGAGCTCGGCGAGGTCACCCGACCTCGCCGCGGTCACGAAGGCGCTGAGGAGCTTGCGCTGCTCGGCACTGTCCACCGGAGTACGGCGCTCGCCGGTGACGTGCTTGCGGGCCCGGCTGACGAGCTGGCGGACCGCCGGTTCGTTGAGCTGCAGGATCTCGGCGATCTGCGGATACGGGTAGTCGAACGCCTCCCGCAGTACGTACGCCGCCCGCTCGTTCGGCGACAGGCGTTCCAGCAGCAGCAGTACGGCGAACTCCAGCGCGTCAGCGCGCTCGGCACCGAGGTACGGATCCGCGCTGGTGTCGACCGGCTCGGGCAGCCACGGCCCGACGTACGTCTCCCGGCGGACCCTGGCCGACTGCGCGGCGTTGATCGCCAGCCGAGTGGTCGCGGTCGCCAGGTAGGCCGCCGGGTTGGTGACGGCACTGCGGTCAGCCGACTGCCACCGCAGCCACACGTCCTGAACCAGGTCCTCGGCCTCGGTGGCGCTCCCCAGCATCCGGTAGGCGATCCCGAACAGCCGTGGGCGAACCCCCTCGAACACCTCCAGGGCCGATTCGAGGTCGTCCGCCACCGTCACTCCTCCCATTGCCCCCGCGCAGTGTCGCCGCGTCCGGTGGGGGTCTCGCCCGGATCCATCCGGTCGGTTTCGAGCGCCTGCACGGCCCCGAGCAGACTGGTGTACTCAGTCTGCTCGACCTCGACCTCTTCCGGGTCTACCAGCCACTCACTTGGCGGAGTGTCGGCCGCCGGTGCACCCGCTCGGGCCATCGCCAGGTCGGCGCTGACCTCACTCTCCAGTCCCTCCAGGAAGTCGCCAGAGCTCATCGATGCGCCTCCGCCCACTCGGGGTAGTGGAATTGACCGAGCGTCACGTCGCCGATCGGGACCAGACTGTCCTCGAGCAGTTCGCTGCCGAAGTACGTCGCGTGGTCGTCGGTCACGATCTCGCGGTCGGGCAGCGCCATCCGGAAGAACTCGTCCATCCGGTACCGGTCCGGCCCGGCGATGTCCCGGCGGCCGTTCAACGGCCCGGCGACCGCGGTCTTGGCGACCTGGTCCGCGACGTCGTCACCGGCCATCGGCTGGAAGCTCACCGGCGCCATGTGGACCTTGCCCGCCTCATCGGTGGCGGTGTCCGCGATCGCCTTGGTGAACTCGAAGAACTGCGTCGCGTGCACCAGCGAGAACGGGATGCCGCCCTTCTCGATCAGCTGCTCCTGCGCGATCTTGGCCCGGAAGTAGCCGTTGGTGGGGAGCCGCTCGGTGCCGACGATGGACACCGCCACATGGTGCCCGACCCCGGCGGCGGCCTCGGCCTCGAGCAGGTTGGACGTGGACGTTTCGAAGAACTTCATCACGGCGTTGTCCTCGAACGACGGTGAGTTCGACACGTCGACCACCACGGCGGCGCCGGCCAGTACTTCGGCCAGTCCCTCGCCGGTCAGTGTGTTCACTCCGGTGTTCGGTGAGGCCGCGATCGCCTCGTGACCGTCCGCCTCGAATCGCCGGACCAGCTTCGAGCCGATCAGTCCGGTACCGCCGATCACCACGATTTTCATGGTTCGCCTCTCGTGCTCCGGGTGCGCGGGTCGCACTCCTGTCGCCAGCTAAGACAGGGAACCCACCGCGGTTGTGACAGTGCGCGCGGTCACAGTTCGAGACACTGTCCTGTCTCTGTTGGTGACAGGACCGACAAGGAGCCGACCTTGCCCGTAGAACGCACTCCGCTCAGAGCCCGGATGACGGCGCGCGCCGTCGACGAGCCACACCGCACGGCCAGTCCGCTGGAGCTGCTGTTCGACCTGACCCTGGTGGTCGCGGTCGCCGCGGCCACGGCCGAACTGGCGCACAGCATCGAGGACGGCCATCTCGCCGACGGGGTGGTGCCGTTCCTCGAGGTGTTCTTCGCGATCTGGTGGGCGTGGATGAACTTCACCTGGTTCGCCTCCTCGTACGCCACCGACGACGTCGCGTACCGGCTGCTCACGATGGTGCAGATGGGCGGTGTCCTGGTCATCGCGGCCGGCATACCGGAGGCGGCGAAGCACTCGGACTTCCGCTGGGTGGCGCTCGGGTACGTGATCATGCGGCTCGCCCTGGTGGCCCAGTGGCTGCGCGCGGCCGCCGAGGACCCGACCCGTCGGCGTACGGCGCTCCGCTACGCGATCGGGATCGCGGTCGCACAGGTGGGATGGCTGCTGAGTCTGGTCCTGACCGGTGGACCCAATCCGCCGGTGTTCCTGGTGCTGGTCGTGCTCGAGCTGTCCGTGCCGCTCTGGGCCGAACGCACCTACCCGACCAACTGGCACCCGCACCACATTGCCGAGCGGTACGGCCTGTTCACGCTGATCCTGCTCGGCGAGAGCGTGCTGGCGGCAACCAGAGGCGTGCAGAACGCGCTGGCCGCAGGCGAGTTCAGCGGCTCGCTCCTGGTCGTCGCAGGGGCCGGTCTGGTGCTGCTCTTCGCGCTCTGGTGGTTCTACTTCCAGCACCCGGCCGGAGAGTGCCTCAGCCAGCGGCGCAACCAGTCGTACCGCTGGGGCTACGGCCACTACGGCGTCTTCGCGTCGCTGGCCGCGCTCGGCGCCGGTCTGGAGGTGGCCGTCCAGACGGGTCACGAGATGGAGGTCTCCCCCGTGACGGTCGGCTACTCGGTCTCGGTGCCTGCGGCCGCATTCATCGTGCTGCTCTGGGCAGTGCACAAGCCGATCGAGGTGGACCGGGTGATCCATCCCGCGCTGATCCTCTGCGCTGCCGCTGTCCTCGCGGTCGTCCCGTTGACGGCCGAGCAGATCGGCGTACCGGCCGTTGTCGTCGTGACCGCCGCCGTCTGCTCGCTGGTCGCGGTGGTCGCCGGTCAGCCGGTCGGGTCGTCGCCAGGGGTGACCAAGCCGCACTCGTAGGCGAAGACGACAGCCTGGACGCGGTCGCGCAGGCCCAGCTTGAGCAGCACGCGGGAGACGTGCGTCTTGACCGTGGCCTCGCCGACGTAGAGCTGGTTGGCGATCTCGGTGTTGGTCAGGCCGCGGGCGATCAGGCCGAGCACCTCACGTTCGCGCTCGGTCAGGTCCTCCAGCAGGTCCGGGCGGTAGACCCGCTCGCCGCCGCCGGTGAACCGCTTGATGACACGCCTGGTCACCTCGGGCGCGAGCAGCGCATGGCCGGAGTGCACGACCTGGATCGCGTCGACCAGGTCCTCGGGCGCCGTGTTCTTGAGCAGGAACCCGCTGGCCCCGGCTCCGAGCGACTCGAACAGGTAGTCGTCGCGGTCGAACGTGGTCAGGATGACGACCTTGCCCGCGTCCGCAGCGACGATCCGCTGGGTCGCGGTGATCCCGTCCATACCGGGCATCTGGACGTCCATCAGTACGACGTCCGGCCGCAGCGCCAGCGCGAGCTCGATCGCCTTCTCCCCGTCGGAGGCCTCGCCGACCACCTCGATCTCCGGCTCGACCGACAAGATCATCCGGAACCCGGCCCGGACCAGGTCCTGATCGTCCACCAGCAGGACGCGCATCGGCTCGGTCACCGTGTCGGTCATACCTGGTCTCCTCCTTGCAGTGGGCGGTTCTGCGGGTCGAGCGGGATCCGGACCCGGACCCGGAAGCCACCGGCCGCTACTGCGCGCGGCCCGATCTCGGTCTCGCCGCCGAGCAGACCGACCCTCTCACGGATGCCGACATGGCCGAGCCGGCTCCCCACCGGGGCGTGCTTGGGCCGGCCGTCGTCGATCACCTCGAGCTCGACCGAGTCACCAAGGTAACGCAGCGTGATGTGTGCGCTCCGGGCCGTCGAGTGCCGTCGTACGTTGGTCAGCGCCTCCTGGGCGATCCGGTAGACCGACACCGAGACCGTCTCGGGCAGTTGGACCGGCTGGCCGATCTGGTGGAAACCGACCGACAGGCCCTCGCCGTTCACGTCCGCGATCAGCGCCGGGAGCCGGTCGGCGCCAGCCTGTGGCGCCTTGGCGACCGGCGCCTCCAGGTCGACGTCCGGGTCGGCCGCGCGGAGCATGCCGAGCAGCTGGCGCATCTCGTTGACCGCCGTACGACTGGAGTCCTCGATCACGCTCAGCGCGTTCTTGGCCGCGTCGGGGTCGGAGTCCATCACCCGCCGGGCGCCGCCGGCCTGGACTCCGATGCTGCTGATGTGGTGCGCGACCACGTCGTGCAGCTCGCGCGAGATCCGTAGCCGTTCATCGATCACCGCGCGGCGGGCGTTCGCCTCCTGCTGAGCGGCGAGCTCGGTGGCCTGCTGTTCGAGTTCGTGGCGCTGCCGGGCGGTGCCCCAAGCGGTCCTGCCCCAGAAATAGGCGCCGAAGAAGTAGAGGATGTTCAGGGCGACGGTGAGGATGACGCTGGAGACGTACGGCGAGAGCAGTGCGTGGTTCGGGCCCTCGATCTCGTTGTTGCGCAGGGCTCTGACGAAGTTGATCGCCAGCCAGCCGAACATCCCGACGAAGACGACCGCGACCGACGCCTTCATCAGCCGCCGGTCCCGCGCCCAGGCGACGGCCGCGTAGATCGCCATGAACAGGGACGCCTGGGTGGTGAGGTTGCTGGCGAAGGCGAAGATCGCCCGCTCCCCCGTGACCACGAACAGCGCCGCCACGGCCAGTAGCACCGGGATCGGGAACCGGCGGCGGAAGCACAGCGGCAGCGAGACCGCCGCGCTGAGCACGTACGGCTCGACTCCGCCGATCCCGAGGTCCACATGCGTCGGCGAGGCACCCCGGGCCAGCTCGGTGCCGATCACCGCGGCCACGGCCATCCCGAGACCCAGCAGTACGTCGGCACGCCGCTGCGCCGCGGTCGGACCGGGCCGCACCCAGCCCCGAACAGTCGTCCCGGTGCCGGGTGGTGTCCCCGGCTCGGCGGCCGCGGACGTCGTACCCAGTTCAAGCGTGGCCATAGCCCATCAGCCTACGGGTGGATGACCCCTGACCAGGGCCGCGTACGCTTGGAGTCGTGACTATCGCCCCAGAAGGACGGAAGCTACTCAGGCTCGAGGTGCGCAACGCGGAGACCCCGATCGAGCGCAAACCCGAGTGGATCAAGACCAGGGCCAAGATGGGCCCGGAGTACCAGGCACTGCAGAAGCTGGTGAAGTCCGAGCAGCTGCACACCGTGTGCCAGGAGGCCGGCTGCCCGAACATCTTCGAGTGCTGGGAAGACCGCGAGGCCACGTTCCTCATCGGCGGTGACCAGTGCACCCGCCGCTGCGACTTCTGCCAGATCGACACCGGCAAGCCGCAGGCGCTGGACCGGGACGAGCCGCGCCGGGTCGCCGAGTCGGTCCGGACCATGGGCCTGCGCTACGCCACCGTGACCGGCGTCGCCCGCGACGACCTGGACGACGGCGGCGCCTGGCTGTACGCCGAGACGATCCGCCAGATCCACGAGCTGAACCCGGGCACCGGCGTCGAGATGCTCGCGCCCGACTTCAACGCTGTCCCCGAGCAACTCGCCGAGGTGTTCTCGTCGCGGCCCGAGGTGTTCGCGCACAACGTCGAGACGGTGCCGCGGATCTTCCGCCGGATCCGGCCGGGCTTCCGCTACGAGCGCTCGCTGGACGTCATCACCCAGGCCCGCGACTACGGCCTGGTCACCAAGTCGAACCTGATCCTCGGCATGGGCGAGACCCGGGACGAGGTCAGCCAGGCGCTGCGCGACCTGCACGCCGCCGGCTGCGAGATCATCACCATCACCCAGTACCTGCGCCCCTCGGTGCGGCACCACCCGGTCGAGCGGTGGGTCCGGCCCGAGGAGTTCGTGGAGCTGCAGGCCGAGGCCGAGGCGATCGGTTTCGCCGGAGTCATGTCCGGGCCACTCGTGCGTTCGTCGTACCGGGCCGGTCGGCTGTACCGTCAGGCTGTGGAGTCGCGGATGAACGCCGCGACACAGACCGCTTAAAACAGGGATCCGGGAGAGATGGCCAAGAACGACGCGCCCGAAGAGAAGAAGACCGGTCGGCTCAAGCAGATCGCCTCGGCGTACAAGCTGACCAAGAAGTCCGACCCGACGGTCGGGCTGGTGCTCGCCGGGATCTTCCTCGGCATCGTCGCGGTCTTCGTGGTGGTCGGCCTGCTGGTCGGGCCGCTGATGGTGTGGATCCCGCTGGGTGTCGCGCTCGGCTTCCTCGCCGCCACGATCATCTTCGGCCGCAAGGTCGAGAAGGCGGCGTACAGCCAGATCGAGGGCCAGGCGGGTGCGGCCGCGTCCGCGCTGCAGACGCTGCGCCGCGGCTGGACCGTGACGCCTGCCGTCGCGGTCACGAAGAACGCCGACATCGTGCACCGGGTCGTCGGCCGTCCCGGCATCGTGCTGGTCGGCGAGGGGCAGGCGAGCCGGGTGAAGAACCTGCTCGCCGCCGAGGGCAAGAAGCACAACCGGGTCGCCGGTGGCGCGCCGGTGATCCAGATCGTGGCCGGTCAGGGCGAGGACGAGATCGACATCCGCAAGCTCACCAAGCACGTGATGAAGCTGCCCCAGGCGCTGCAGCCGTCGGAGATCACCGACCTGTTGCAGCGGCTGAAGGCGCTGGACGCCGTCCGCCCGCAGGTGCCGATGCCGAAGGGTCCGGTGCCGACCAGCCTCAAGGGCGCCAGGCAGGCCATGAAGGGCCGCTGACTCGGCGCTGGGGGGCGACGAGCGAGACGGGGTAACCCGGCGGCCGCTCATCAGTTGATCTGTCCGTGACGTGGCACGAGTGTGCCTTCGTGTCGCGTCGTGGGGCGGAGGTTGGGCCTTAAGGTGCGACCAGGACGGATCGAGGACACGAGGTTGACGATCATGACGGATCTCCTGCCGGCTGTGCATCAGCCGGTGACCGAGACGTGGCCGACACTGGCCCGCCCTCGGTCGAACCCGGTCCGCCGGGCCGGCGCGCTGGCTGCGCTCCGTCTGATCGCCAGAGATCTGCCGGCCACGATCCACCTCGAGAACAGGTCGTACGGCCTGGGCGGACCGGCGATGCGGGTGCACCGCAGCGCGGCGTTCCTGGACCGGCTGGGTCACGACGCCGGGTCCGGATTCGGTGAGGCCTATCTGGCCGGCGACTGGGATCCCGAACCGGGCACCGACCTGTCCGATCTGCTGGTCCCGTTCGCCGAGCGGTTCAGCAACGAGGAGACCCGGCACCTGCTGCCCAAATGGGCACAGTCGCTGCGCTGGCTGGTGACCCGGTCCCAGCCCGGCGACCAGGAGAACGACCGGGCCGGCGCCCGCGAGAACGTCAGCCGCCACTACGACCTCAGCAACGCGATGTTCTCCGAGTTCCTCGACCCGACCCTGACCTATTCGGCGGCGTACTTCGGGCCCGCCGCCGCAGCAGACCTGGCCACAGCGTCGTACGACGAACTGACGCAGGCGCAACTGAACAAGCTCGACGCGATCCTCGACGCGGCCGGGGTGGTGTCCGGATCGCGGGTGCTCGACATCGGGTGTGGCTGGGCCAGCCTGGCGATCCGCGCCGCGCAACGCGGTGCCTGGGTCACCGCGATCACGATCGCCTCGCAGCAGGCACTGATGGCCCAGCGCCGGATCGCCGACGCCGGCGTGAGCGACCGGGTGCAGGTGGCGTTGCGTGACTACCGCGACCAGATCGGCGAGTTCGACGCCGTACTGAGCGTGGAGATGATCGAGGCGGTCGGCGAGAAGTACTGGCCGGTCTACTTCGACGCGATCGAGCGGCGGCTCGCGCCCGGCGGGGTCGCGGTGGTGCAAGCGATCGTGATGCCGCACGAGCGGATGCTGGCCACCCGGAACACGTTCACCTGGGTGCAGAAGTACATCTTCCCCGGCGGCCTGATCCCCTCGATCAAGGTGATCGAGGACGTCACCACGCGGCACGCCGGCCTGCGACTCGAGGTGCTCCGGCATCTCGGCGCCGACTACGCGCGCACCCTGCGGATCTGGCGCAACCGCTTCATCGAGCGCGGGCCGGCCATCGCCGCTCTCGGCTTCGACGAAACCTTCCGCCGGATGTGGGAGTTCTACCTCGCGTACTCCGAGGCCGGCTTCCGCACCGGCTACCTGGACGACGTCCAGCTCCGGCTCACGCGGCGCTGACTACCGCAGTACGACGGCGGTGTTCGCGGCGCGATCGTGGAGGCCACGGCGGTCGCGGTCGTAGACGACGGCCGGAATCAGCAGGCAGATCAGGAACGCGCGGATGACGCCGGCCAGCAGCCCTGGTTGCGTCGTGTAACTGGTGGCGCCGCGGATCGGGATCACCCGCATCCCGCACACACGGTGACCGATGGTGCCGCCGGCCAGCCCGGTCAGGATCGCGGTGATGGCGAAGAAGGCGACCAGTTGCGCGGTCCCGAAATCATTGCCACCCGCCCACATGGGCTTCGACGTGACCGCGGACGCGATCAGCCCGGCGATCAGCCAGTCCAGCAGCAGCGCCAGCACCCGGCGGCCCCAGCCCGCGACCGAGCCCGGTCCGGTGGCCGGGAGCCCCAGCCGATTCCCCGGGAACCGGAATTCCTCGGAGGGTCCTGTGCCCGGCTGCGCGGATGATGCCATGATGGCTAGCCTACGGAAGCGGTCCGGGCCGGGACACAGCGGACCGGGAGATCTCAGGCCGTCACCGCCGTACACCAGTGGGTCAGCGCGGACACGCTGGGCGTAACATCCGCGAAACATTGGGGTCACGGCCGAGTAATCGGCAGGCCCTACGTTCAGATGCAATCTCTGAGCCACCCCGAGGAGTACGTATGTTTTCCAGCGCTGAGGAGCTGCTCGCCTACGTCAAGGACGAGGGCGTCGAGATCATCGACGTCCGGTTCTGCGACCTGCCGGGCATCATGCAGCACTTCACCGTCCCGGTGTCGTCGTTCGGACCGGAGGTCTTCGAAGAAGGCCTGATGTTCGACGGGTCGTCGGTACGCGGGTTCCAGCAGATCCACGAGTCCGACATGAAGCTGCTGCCCGACCCGACCTCCGCCTTCGTCGACGAGTACCGCGGCACCAAGACGCTGGCCATCAACTTCTTCGTGCACGACCCGCTGACCGGCGAGGCGTACAGCCGCGACCCGCGCAACATCGCCCGCAAGGCGCAGGAGTACCTGAAGTCGACCGGCATCGCGGACACCGCGTTCTTCGCGCCGGAGGCCGAGTTCTACGTCTTCGACGACGTCCGGTTCGAGACCAAGGCGAACTCCGGCTACTACTCGATCGACTCGGTCGCCGGCGCCTGGAACACCGGCCGGGTCGAGGACGGCGGCAACCGCGGCTACAAGGTCCGCTACAAGGGTGGCTACTTCCCGGTCGCGCCGACCGACCACTTCGGCGACCTGCGCGACGACATCACGCTGGCGCTGGAGCGGGCCGGCCTGCTCGTCGAGCGCGCGCACCACGAGGTCGGTACGGCGGGTCAGGCGGAGATCAACTTCCGCTTCGACGAACTGCTGAAGACCGCGGACAACCTGCAGAAGTTCAAGTACATCGTCAAGAACACCGCCTGGGCGGCCGGCAAGACCGCGACGTTCATGCCGAAGCCGATCTTCGGTGACAACGGCTCCGGCATGCACTGCCACCAGTCGCTGTTCTCCGGCGGCGACGCGCTGTTCTACGACGAGTCCGGGTACGGCGGCCTGTCCGACGTGGCCCGCTGGTACATCGGCGGCCTGCTCAAGCACGCCCCGTCGCTGCTGGCCTTCACCAACCCGACGGTGAACTCCTACCACCGTCTGGTGCCGGGCTTCGAGGCGCCGGTCAACCTGGTCTACTCGCAGCGCAACCGCTCGGCCTGCATCCGGATCCCGATCACCGGGTCGAACCCGAAGGCGAAGCGGATCGAGTTCCGCTGCCCCGACCCGTCGGCGAACCCGTACCTGGCCTTCGCGGCGCAGCTGCTGGCCGGCCTGGACGGCATCCGGAACAAGATCGAGCCGATCGACCCGGTCGACAAGGACCTCTACGAGCTCCCCCCGGAGGAGCACGCGAGCATCCCGCAGGTCCCCACCTCGCTCCCCGCCGTGATCGACGCCCTCGAGGCCGACCACGCCTTCCTGCTCGAAGGCGACGTCTTCACCGAGGACCTGATCGAGACCTGGATCGACCTCAAGCGCGAGCAGGAAATCGCCCCCATCCAGCTCCGCCCCCACCCCCACGAGTTCGAGCTGTACTACGACGTGTAAGCACCATCTGACGAGTCCACCCGTGGCGCCTGAGGGGGCCCGGGTGGACTTGTTGCGTTAGCAGGTGATACGGGCGGGGGTGAAGGGGGTCAGCGGGGCCGGTGTTCGGCCGGTCATGATGAGGTCGGACATGAAGAGGCCGGTTGCCGGGGCCAAGGTGATTCCGGACATCGAGTGGCCGGTCGCCAGATAGACGTTCTCGAAGCCGGGCGCGCGTCCGAGGATCGGCAGGCCGTCGGCGGCGAGGGGTCGCATGCCGACCCACTCGTCCTCGACGGTGTCGTCGGGCCAGTCCGCCAGATACCTGCTCGCCCCAGTTTTGATGGCGCGGATGCGGCGTTCGTCCAGACGCAGATTGAGGCCGCTCAGCTCCATCGTCCCGGAGACGCGCGTCTTGCCGTCGGACAGCGGCGTGACGACCACCTTCGATTCACCGAAATGGATGGGCCGCAGCGGCTGGGTCCGGGGACGGATGGAGAAGCTGTAGCCCTTGCCCGCCTGCATGAGCAGCCTGACGTCGAGCATCCGCGCGAGGGGCTCGGTCCAGGCTCCGGCGGCCAGTACGACGTTCTCGACCGTGAACCGTCCCGACGAGGTACGCAGCGCGGTCGCCCGCCCGTTGCGATGCTCGATTCCGGCAACCTCGGTGCCCTCGAAGATCTCGGCGTCGACCTGGCCGAGGGCGTCCGCGAATCCGCAGCTGATCCGCGCCGGGTCGACGTGCGCCTCGCCTTCGATCACGAACCCCGCGGTCACCTCGTCGGACAGAACCGGCTCCGCCGCGTGCAACTCGTCCCCGGTCAAGATTGCCTCGGGCAACGGATATCCGTACGCCGACAGGACCCTCAGCCGGTCGAGGTCGGCCTCGAGCGCACCGGCCTGCAGGGCGACCATCAGGATCCCCTCGCGCCGGATTCCGAAGTCGATCCCGCGAGCGGTGAGTTCGGCGTACAGGGCGTGGGTCTTTTCGCCCAGCCGTGCCGTCGCCAGCATTCCGCGCTGAAACGCACCGTCGTTGCAGTGGCGCCAGAACCTCCACGCCCAGTGGATGAAGTCAGGGTCGGCTCGCAGCGCGAAGTAGATCGGCGATGCCGGGTCCGACAAAGACCTCACCGTGTAGCTCACCAGCCCCTTCGCAGGGATCGGCGCGGCGAACGAGGGAGCGATCCAGCCGCTGTTGCCCCACGAAGCCCCGCTGCCGACCCGGCGGGCTTCGATCACCCGCACCGCCGCGCCCGCTTGGGCCAGGTAGTAGGCGGTGGCGAGACCGATGGCCCCGCCCCCGACAACGGTGACTTCTTTGGTCACGACCGGCTCCTGTCAGGGAAAGTCGATCACGACGCCGATGCCCTCACGCTGCGCAAGCGTGACGATCGATGCTGCTGCCGCGACGTCTTGGATCGCCAGTCCCAGGGACTCGAACACGGTGATCTGGTCCGTCGTCGTCCGCCCGGCCCGAGTGCCGACGAGCAACTCACCGACCTCGGGTGGATCGAACGAGTCGGTGAGGGCGCCTTCGCCGAGTGGTATCAGCATGTCGCCGGCGTTGGCGAAGGCGCCCTCGCGGCTGTCGACGGCGAAGACGTCCGCCTTCCGCACCAGGTTGGTGCAGAGCTCGCGACCCTCGCGGTGGAAGGCGCCTACCGCGTTGAGGTGAGTGCCTGGGGAGATCCAGTCGCCGTCGATCAAGGGGTCCGTCGACGACGTGACGGTACAGATCAGGTCCGCTCCGTCCACGGCGGACTGCACGCTGTCGCAGATCTCGACCTCGAAGCCGCGAGCCTCGGCCCACCGAACGAACTCGAGTGCTCGTGGTTCGGTCCGGTTCCAGACGCGGACGCGCCGGAGTTTGCGGACCTCGGCCATCGCCAGAAGGTGGCTCCGGGCCTGGACTCCGGCGCCGATGATGGCGAGATCACCTGCATCCGGGTTGGCCAGCAGATCGGTGGCAGCACCCGAGGTCGCCGCGGTGCGAAGCTCCGTCACCACTCCGCCCTCGAGCAGCGCCAGCAGTACGCCGGTCACGGGATCGAGCAGAGCGACGAACGCCTGGATCACCTCCAGGCCACGCTGCTGGTTCCCAGGAACGATCGTCAGCACCTTGAGCCCGACGCCTCCTTCGACAGAGGCCGGCTTGAGCCATACAGACCCATCGAACGCCGGCGGGTCCAGCACCACGCGAGGCGGCTGGAACACCTCTCCCCTGCCGTGCGCGGCCATCGCGGAGCGCATCAACTCCACCGCGTCGCCCATCGGGAACGCCGCCCGTACGTCCGTCGCAGTCAGTACCAGCATTCCGGCGTCTCCATCCCGAATCGCGTCACGCGTTCACGCTAGGGGGATGGTCGTGCGCCAGGCATTCTCCCGTCGTCGGAAAGCGGCGGCCCGCTCTCCTCCTCCTGTAGCTAACTTCTGAGCCCGATCAGCCGGGCGATCTTCAGGCCCAGGTGGTACACAAGGCGGTCCTCCCCGTTGGACAGGTGGGCGCCGGTCAGTTCTTCGATCCGCTGGAGCCGGTAGTACAGCGTGGTGCGATGCACGAACAGTTGCTCCGCCGTTGCTTGGACGTCTCCTGCGTTCTCCAGGAACGCCTCGAGGGTGTCGACCAACTGGGCGCCCTTCGGACCCGATCCGATCAACTGGAGCAACCCGGGTGGCACGCAGGTCTCGTCGAGTTCACGACTCGGGATTCTGGTGAGCAGTCCGTAGACGCCGAGCTCCTCGTGGGACATCACGCGATCCGGGCCGCCCATGACGCGAGCCACGCGGGCTGCTCGTTGTGCCGTCTCGTACGAGCTGTGCGCATCGGTCAGATCGCCGGCCACGCTGCCGATGCCGGCGTACGGATCGCTGCCGGGCAGATCCGCCAGGATGCTCGACAGCAGATCACGCACCAGCGCGACCTTCTCCGTGCCGCCGAACATCGGGTCCTTGTCGGAGAGCAGGAGGAGCCCGTGGTCTCGCCGGACCAGGCAGATGTGACGACGATCGCTCAGCCGGCGTCCCGCGCGATCGAGCCATCCACCGAGTACGTCGCGCTCGTTCTCGGACAGCCCGCGACCGTCCGCGGACAGTGTGACGACCACGACGCACACCGGCTCGGCTGCGACGAAATAGTCGGCGTCGACGAGGTCGGCGGCGGCGTGCCGACGAGCGGCCAGGTCGCCGGCCAGAATCAGCTCATGGGCAAGATCGCGAATCCTGCTCTTGCTGAACTCCTCAGCCAGTTGGTCTCGATGCAGGGCGGCAGCCAGCGTCTCGGTCGTCTGGGAAACAGTCTTCAGCTCTTCCGCGGTGAGCTCGTTCTCCCCCTCGACGATCCAGATGTACCCGACCAGTGCGCCCTGCCACCGGATCGGGACCACCAGCCGTTGATGAGTGCAACCGATCCGGGGATCGATCGGCGGCCGGAACGGCTCCACCGCGGTCCGCGCTCCGGCCGCCTGCGTCCAGGCCAGGACTTCCGGACGTACGTCGTGCTGCTGGAAGATCGACTGCCGGCGGAGCCGGTCGACGGGGCCGTACTCGTGCGAGGAGAAGGCCAGTTGACGCATCCAGGCATCGTCGACGGTCACGTTGCGCTGGATCTTGTGGCCGAGAGCATCAACCAACCGTTGGAGCTCTGACGTCATCCCCCGACGATAGCGTCCGATGGCCGGTGTCACACTCCCGTTCTGCCCTGGCCCCACAACCGCAGATACTCGGGGACCGCCGTACCGGCCGGCACATGCTCGTCCGGGACCGGCTCACCAGGTGTCACCCGCAACGGGAGCTCGCCCGCCCAGACAGGTAGGGCTCGATCCGCTGCCGCGTCGTCCCCGTCGCCGGTGCGCACCTTGACGGAGCACTCGTCGAGCGGGATGGACACCAACAGGGCACTACCGAGCTCCGCATCCGTCAGCGGTCGCAGGTCCGGCAACCGGCCCGGGATGCACTTCTCGACCAGAGCCAGCATGCGTTCCAGCTTGGCCTCGGGATCCTCGACCGCCGTACCCCTGCCCAGAACGACGACCGAGCGATAGTTCACCGAGTTCTGCAGGACGGAGCGGCCCATCGCCAGGCCGTCGAGAACCGTGGCTTCCACGCAGACCGGCGCGCCGTCGGCGATCAGGTTGAACATCCGGTTCTTGCGGGATCCATGGATGAGCAGTTCATCGCCGACCCGGACGTGCAGGGTGGGCAACACGTACGGCTGGTCGTCGACGACGAAGCCGACGTGACACATGAGGGACTCGTCCAGGATCTCGTGGACCTTGTCGAGGTCGTACGACGCCCGGGCGGGTCGACGCCGGACCCGGACCCGCGGACTCGCGGGCCCCGTCGACTTGTCGGTCGCACCTCTACTCGGCATGCTTTGCGGCCTTCCTGCCGGCACATTCCTTCTCTGCACCGATCCTCGGCAGGCCCGGCCGCGATTGCTAACGACAGGTGATGCAAAACGCGCGGCACGGGTCCGACGTGCGACGCAAGTACGGACGGCTCGACCGCTCTACGGTTCAGATGACCGTTCGTCCACCTGACAGAGGATCCTCATGATCGGCTTCGTCGGCGCAGGAAACATGGCCAGTGCAATCGCGCGTGGGCTCGGTGAGCCGGTCTACGCCACCGACGCGGGTTCCGGGCGGGCGGCGGCGCTCGTGGCCGAGCTGGGCGGAGAGGTGATGCCCACCAACGCCGATCTCTTCAAGCGCTCCGAAACAGTCTTCCTGGGTCATCGTCCCGACCAGCTGGCCGAGATCGCCAAGGGTGTCGACGCGACGGGGAAGATGGTGATCTCGATGATGGGCCCGACCACCGTCGCCGAGCTCCAGGCCGCCTACCCCGGTGCCACCGTCGTACGGACGATGCCCAACACGCCGGTCGAGGTCCGCCGCGGCGTGGTTGCCGTGGCCGCGGGCGGCGAGCCCGCGGTCGAGCTCCTCTCCCGGCTCGGGACGGTCGTAGTCCTTCCGGAGCGCCAGATGGACCTGGCCACGGCGACGGCCGGGGTCATGCCCGCCTACATCGCTGTCCTGGCCGAGGCGGCGATCGACGCCGCGGTCTGCCACGGCCTCGACCTCAAGAGCGCGAAGGCCATGTTCCTGGAGACCATGGCCGGCACGGCCGAGCTCCTGATCAAACGCGACGGCGACACCCTCGCCGTACGCCGTGAGGTGGGCACACCGGGCGAGTCCACGGTCCGCGGTGTCGCGGCCCTCGAACGGAACAACGTTCGTACGGCGTTCATGGACGCCTACCACGATGTCCTCACCCGCCTGAGCCGTCCGTACACCGGCGGCGCCATCGTGGCCGACTGACACCCCTATTCGGGAGGCCTGGGCAACCGCAGTACGACGGGGCCGGTGGGCACTGCGGAACAGGCCAACACCGCCCGCGATCCCGGCGGGAGTGCGGGATCGATCAGGTACGAGACTTCGCCGTGCACAAGGTCGAGCGTGCAGGAGCCGCACGCGCCGGACCGGCAGGCGGAGAGCACGCGAACCCCATGACTCTCGGCGAGTTCGAGAAGGGTGCCGTCGGCATCGGTCCAGGTCGCTGCCGTGCCGTCGGGAAGGTAGGTCACCTGATGCGGGCCGGGCCCTGGTGCGGGCCGCAGGGCGGGCACTTCCGTCGCAGGCGAGAGGAACGGGTCGGAGTGGATGCGATCCGCGTCCACTCCCGCCGACCGGAGGACTCGGGACACCATGGCCACGAAGTCGGTCGAGCCGCACACCAGTGCTTCCGCGTCGGCATAGAGGTCGCCGGCCAGACTGCCGAGAATGTCGCGCTGGGTGGGACGTCGAGCGGCGCGCCGCGTCTCGAAGAGCGTGGCCGTCGCCCCGGACTGTCGAGCGAGCTCGACCACCTCGGGCCAGAGCGTCGCGCTCTCCTTGCTCGCGTCGACGTGCAGCAAGGAGACCGGGCGGCCGTCAGCGGCCGTCACCAACTGCTGCAACGCCGCAGCCACGGGGGTGATGCCGATACCGGCGCTCACCAGGTACAGCGGCCGCGGCTCTCGCGAGAGCATGGGGACTCCGAACGGACCTGAGATGAGCAGGCGGTCTCCAGAAGCCAACAATGCAAGGCTTTCCGAGACCGCACCGCGCAGACGCACGGTGATCCGGATCCGATCGTCGCACCGACCGGAGACGCTGTAGGCACGCCAGGTCAGTGCAGCTGTCGCTGTCGGCAGGTGCACTCGGATGTGCTGACCGGCGGCCACCGACTGACGGTAGGGATCGCGGAGCCACACGCTGATCGTCCGGTCATCCTCGCGAACCGTCTCGAGCACCTCAGCCTCCCGCGGCCAGGGATGCATGACCTCACGACGTTCCCGCAGCCTCTCGACGAGCCGTACCGGATCGGGCCGGCCACTCACCACCACCGGCGAACCGACCTGAAGCCGTGCGGGTCCGACCAGGCGTGCGTAGACGCCCAGGTGCGGGAGACCGACGGCCCGGGTGAGCAGGGATGGGAACCCCAGGTCCCGCTCCCCGGACCCCGGATTCGCAGACGTCGCGCGGCAGCGGGCGGTCGGCCGGATCACTTCGGCCTCGCAGTCGCCGAGACGGATCCGCCGGCCCACCCACGACAGTTCGGCGAAGGCGGGCAGACCGTCGACGTACACGTTGGCGCGGAATCGGCGGATGTCGAGAGTGGTGCCCGTGAGTTGCTCGAGCACGCGGATCGTCGCCAGGTTGATCACGGACAGTTCGGCGTCGGCGACGTCCCACAGCGCCGCCGCATCGCCGTGCACGAGTCGCAGGCCAGATTCTCCGAACCACTGGCGCAGTACAGCCTCTTGGTGCGGCTGAGCCTGGTCCGAGCGCACCGACGGTCCGTCGGGGTGAGCGCGGTGACGAAGCTCGACCACTCCGGGCGTGGGCATGGTCACAGTCACCTGCGTCATGTCGGGATCGCGCGCCACCTGCTTGAAGGCGGATCGCAGCCGCCACGGCGTCCGGGGCGGTACCGGCTGATCACCGCGCGCGATCGCGACCGAGCGGTCGTGGATGGCTCCAGTGCCGGGCAGTACGTCGACCCCATCGACTGCCACGCCCGCGGCACCCTTGACCGGATACACCCAGACAGAGTCGACGAATCCGGTCGTGGTCTCCTCGGTCACACCCGTCCCAGCCGGTCGCTGTACGCCGGTTTGCGGTTCTCGCGGAGCGCGGCGATCGCCTCCTTGGCGTCGGCCTCGGCGGCGAGACGGCCGGTCATCCGTTGCTCGAACTCGTAGCCGGCCTTCAAGTCCATGAACTCGACGGTGTTCATGGCTTCCTTCGCGTGGCGGAGTGCAGCCAAGCTGTGCCGCGTCATCTTCTCCGCCAGGCCGAGCGCCACGTCGAGCAGTTCGTCGTCCGGTACGACGCGCAGCACCGCGCCGTACTGAACGAGCTCGGACGCGGGCCACGGCTCGGCGGTGAAGTACATCGCACGCACGAGTGGTTGGGGAAGCAGGCGGGCGAGGTGGCGTGCACCGCCCATCACGCCGACGCTCACCTCCGGCGTACCGAAGCGAGCGCTCTCACCGGCCACGACCACATCGCAGCTTGCCGCGATGGCCAGACCAGTCCCGAGCGCCGCGCCGTGGACCGCGCCGATCACCGGCACCGGGCAGTCGTAGATCGAGGCGAACGCGTCCCGGACCAGCCGCATCCGCCCGGCGGAGTTGACCTCGGTCAGGGTGAGGAACTCCTCGAGCTCGTTCCCCGCGCAGAAGTGCTTCCCGGCGCCGGTGAGCACGACTGCCTTCGTACCCGGCAGTACTTCGTCGAACCGGCCGAACAGGTCGCGGATCTCCTCGTACATGTCCAGGTTGACCGCGTTGACCGGTCCCCGGTCCAGCGTCACGACTGCGGTCGCGCCCTGCTGATGCGTCGACAGGTGCTCGTACGGCGTACTCATGCCGTGACCGGGACGATCGGAAGCAGGATGTGTGACGGGTGCGACGCATCCCGATAGACCGTCTGTGTCGCCGGTACCGGATCACCTGGCGCGCCACCCAGGTTGGTGTTCCGGTCGAACCGCGGGAAGTCCGCCGAGCTGACGTCGACCCGGATCCGGTGGCCGGCCTTGAACCGGTTCGCGGTGACCCACATGTCGATCTCCAGCGGGTAGACCTCACCGGGTACGAGCGGTTCCGCGCCACGATCGAGATCGCGATACCGCGCCCGCAGCAGACCGTTCTGCAGCTGGACAGCCCGTCCGTCCGGACCGACGTCGCTCAGCCGTACCGCGAAGTCGGTGTCCACCGCGGACGAGCTCGCGTGCAGCACGGCCCGAAGGTTGCCCACAACATCGATGTCCTGGGCAAGCGGTTCGGTCGTGTAGATCAGTACGTCGTTGCGCTGCTGGACCGCGCTGACATCCACGCTCCCGGGCGGATAGACCCAGGAGACGATGCTGCCGCCCACGGTCGGAGTCGGGTCGAGCGGGTCGTAGACGTACTGGTCCACCGCCTGCTGCTCCTGCGGAGGCGTCGTCGTCAACGTCCCGCCGGAGCCGAGATAGTACGGCGTGTCCACCGCCTCGGGCAGCGGCCAGTCGTCCGCGCTGCGCCACTCGTTGGCGCCCATCAGGTAGTAGATGACGCGCGGCCATTCGTCGATCGAGCCGTCCCGCACGGTCTGGTACCAGCGCAGCGTGAAGTCGACGTTCGACCAGTGGTTGTGCTGCAGCTCCGGGTGCTCCCCCATCCGCTCCTTGTAGCCGACCGAGTTGTGGGAGGAGGGGGTGATGATGATCCGGGCTTGGGAGCGCAAGGGTTCGGGAGCGTGTTTCCGGAGAAGCTCGAAGGTCGCCAGCGCGTCGTTGATGAACCAGTCGTACCAACCGGTGCGCAACAGCGGGATCGCCTGGAACTCGGCGACCTGTCGCGCGGGCTCGACGGAAGGCAACGTGTGCCGGTCGAGCGAGATGCCCTGGCCGAAGAGCGGCCCGATGTTCTCGGCATCGACGATGGTGACGTGCGGCGACCCGGTGAGTTCACGGACGAACTCGGCCCGCTCCGGGCAGCTCAGCGAGCAGTAGTGCGCCCACAGCCAGGCCTGCGCCTCGACCGGCGACAGATCCTTCAGCGCGGGGAACGCGTCCGTCAGCTCTCCCAGCATCGGATGGACGAAAGGCTCGTTGAAGAACCCCGTCGACAGCGTCTCGTCCAGCATCATCGGCTCGACCTGCCAGTGCGGGAGATCCGTCTTCTCCTCCCCGTGGCCGATCGTGTGGGCGAGTGCGTTGACCACCATGTGCAACGACGCCGTCTTGGTCCCGACCCCGATCCCGCTGACTTCCGGAACGATCGTGGTCATCTTCGGATGCCTCGCCATCGGCCACTGCACCTGACCGACGTACGAGCCGCCTAGGGACCCGATGAATCCGTCGCACCAGTCCTGAGCGCTGACCCACTCGACGAAGTCGTAGCCGTCCTGCGGCTCGAACATGTAGAAGTCGTGGTCCTCGGGTTCGCTGTCCCCGGTGCCACGGAGATCTTGTACGGCGACGACGTACCCCCGGCGGGCGAACGCCAGGAAGGGCGCCACCAGGTTGTCGCCGTCGCGGCCGTACGGCGTACGTACTGCGATCACCGGTGCCGGCGTCTTCGGCGGCAGGTACAGGTCGGTAGCGAGTTTGACGCCGTCCCGCATCGACACGTTCACGGTCTCGATCGTGACGTCAGCCGCCGCGAACTGCGCCGGCGTCCGAACGTCCTTGCTCCTCAACGCGTACTGGAGGTCGTCCGACACGCTCATCTGGCCGCGACTCCCATCACGTCACGGAGAACACGCAGCACGTTCTCGCCGAGGATCTTGCGGATGTCGGCCTCGCGGAACCCGCGGCGCACCATCACCTCGGTGATCTTCGGGAAGTCGGAGGGACGCACGATCTCGGCCCGCTCGTACTCGACGCCGTTGGTCGGGGCACCGACCCAGCCGCCGAACACATGCTGGTAGTAGTCGTCGATGATGTCCGGCCCCAGGCCGACATGATCGATGCCGGCGACATCGATGATGCGCTCGATGTGGTCGACGACGCGTTCGGCCGTCGGGGACTTCGCGTCGATGAAGAACGGAATCGCGGCCGCGACCCCGATCACCCCGCCGAGCTCCGCGATGGCCTTCAGTTGCTCGTCGCCGAGGTTGCGGTGGCTGTCGGTGATGCCGAGACAGGCCGAGTGCGTCGCGAGGAACGGCCGGGTCGCCAGCGACAGCACGTCCTCGACACCGCCGATGCCGAGATGGCTGATGTCGAAGACGATGCCCAGCTCTTCCATCTCGCGCAGCGCGCGGATGCCCTCCGGCGTCAGCCGGCTGCGTGAGGTCGCGTCCAACCCGCTGCCGTCGGCGAGGAACGTCCGCGCGTAGTGCGCCATCGAGATCACCCGGACCCCGACCCGGGCCAGGGTCCGCACCAGTTGCGGGTCCTGCCCGATGGCGTGCGCGCCCTCGAGCGCGATCACCAACGCGATCCGTCCGGACGACGTCGCGGCATCGACATCCGCGCCGGTCAGGCACACGGCCACGTCGTCGCTGTACTCCGCCGCGAGCTCGTGGATCCGCTCGATCAGCAGCAAGGTACGACGCAAGGCCCCTTCGGACTGGAACTGGTCCTCGATACAGATCGGCAGGACCTGTACGTCGACCCCGCCGGCGCGCAACTCCGGCAACCAGAACTGGCCGAAGTGGTCGGGTTGCTCGCGCCGGTCGAAGTGGTCCACCAACAGGATCAGGTCGTTGTGCGTGTCGACCACAACGGCGTCGTCGTGAAGCAGGCGTGGATCGGTCATACGCAAAGACACCTCGTTCAGAGTGATCGGGAGATGTGGTCCTTCAGCACCTCGTTGGCCCCGCCGTAGATCTTCTGGGCCCGCGCGTCGACGTACAGCCGCGAGATGAGGTACTCCCGCATGTAGCCGTAACCGCCGAACAGTTGCAGGCATCGATCGGTCACGTCGGACTGGTTCTGGGTCAGCCACCACTTCGCCATCGACGCTGTGGCCGGCTCGAGGGTGCCGTCGACGAACCGCTCGATGCAGTCGTCCACGAAGACCCGGGACGCCCGGACGATCGTCGCCAGCTCGGCGAGCTCGAGCCGGACGTGCTGCATCGCGAACAACGGACCGCCGAAGGCTTCCCGCGTCTTGGTGTACGCGACGGTCTCTTCCAGCGCACGTTCCATCGCGGCCGCTGCGGTGACCGCGATGACCAAGCGCTCGCGAGGCAGCTCCGCCTTCAGGATCTCGAGTCCGCGACCTTCCTCCCCGACCAGGTGGCCGGCCGGCACGGACACGTCGTCGAAGAACAACTCCGCGGTGTCCGAGGCATGCCGGCCGAGCTTGTCGAGGGTGCGCCCGCGCCGGAAGCCCGGTGCGTCGGCTGTCTCGAGGGCGAGCAAAGAGATCCCGTTGCGTCCCGCCGCGGGGTCGGTCTTCGCGACGACGACGACCAGATCGCAGCGGGCGCCGTTGCTGATGAACGTCTTGGAGCCGTTGACGACGTACTGGTCACCCTTGCGTTCGGCCCGGGTGACGATGTTCTTGAGGTCGCTGCCCGCGCCCGGCTCGGACATCGCCACGGCGCCGATGATGTCGCCGGTCGCCATCCCCGGCAGCCAGCGCCGCCGTTGCTCGTCAGTCCCGTACGTCGCGAGCAGCGGAGCCACCACCCCGCTGTGCACCATGTTGCCGAACCCGGTGTCGCCTGCCCGGGCCTGCTCACTCAGTACGACGGCGTCGTGGGCGAACGTGCCACCTCCCCCACCGAACTCGGCCGGAACCTCACAGCACATCAGGCCGAGCGCGCCGGCCTTGTGCCACACCTCGCGGTCGACGTACTTCTGCTCGTCGAACCGTTCGAAGTGCGGGACGACCTCGGCCTCGAAGAAGGCCCGCGCGACCGTGGCCAGCGCGACCGCCTCGTCGTCCGCCCAGCGTGGCCGCGCCGCGCGCCCGGACCTCGTTCCCGGGTCACCGGGCCGTGCGGCAGTGTCGGTGCTCATCGGTTCTCCTCCTGGAAGGCGTTCAGTTCACGGCTCGGTCGCGGTCGCCCCAGAAGCGGGCCCGCAGTTCCTTCTTGTCGACCTTGCCCAGCGGCGTGAGCGGAAGGGCGTCCAGGAACTCGAGCCTCTTCGGCGCATGCACCGGACCCTTGCGCTCGCGGACCAGTGCGACGAGCTCGTCGGCCGTCACGGTCGCGCCCGGTGTCCTGACCACGAAGGCCGTCACCGCCTCGCCCCACTTCGGGTCCGGAACCCCGATCACGGCCGCGGCCGAGACCTCCGGATGCGTCACCACCGCGTCCTCGACCTCGCGCGGGTAGATGTTGAACCCACCGGTGATCAGCATGTCCTTCTTGCGATCGGTGAGGTACAGGAAGTTGTCCGCGTCGAAGCGGCCGACGTCACCGGTGTGCAGCCAGCCGTTGCGCAGCGTCTCCGCGGTCAGCTCGGGCTGCTTCCAGTAGCCGTCCATCACCAGAGGACCGCGAACGCAGACCTCTCCGAGCTCGCCGACCGCGCAAGGCTGGTCGTTCTCGTCGAGGACCGCGACGTCCAGCGTCGGGTGCGGTTTGCCGCACGACGCGAGCCGCTCTGGTCGCTGGGGATCGTGGTCTTCCTTGCTGAGCGTCGTCACTGTGTTCGGCGCCTCGCTCTGTCCGAAGAACTGCACGAACACGGGCCCGAACACCTTGAGAGCCTGCTCGAGCCGGTCGGGTGACATCGGCGCCGCGCCGTACAGGATCGTCTGCAGGCTGGACAGATCCACCTCGTGCTCGGCGATGTAGTCGAGCAGCACGTAGATCATGCTCGGCACCAGGAAGGTCGCCGTGATCCGGTGCCTCTGCACGGTCTCGCAGAACTCCGCGGGATCGAAGCCCTTGGTCAGTACGACGCTTCCACCCTGGTGGAAGACCGGCGGCACGATGCCCTGGAGTGCGTGGGTCAACGGCGTCGATCCCAGGAACCGCAGCTCGGTCGGGAGCTGCCAGTGCGCGACGGTGAGGTAGAGGTGCGTGGCCAGCGAACGATGCGTGAGCATCACGCCCTTGGGCCGTCCGGTCGTCCCGCCGGTGTAGCCCAGCAACGCGACGTCGGATTCACGGGCGACGGATGGAATGACCCCGTCCGTCTCAGGCCCGGCGAGTACGTCGGATCCGGAGCCTCCACCGAGGAGCAGCACTCCCGGGCTCGGGTCCAGCTCGGCGGCGAGCGCCGCGCCGTGGTCGGAGTACTGCGCCGCATCGACCACGAGTGTGGTGATCTCGGCGTCGGTGCAGACGACGACGTGGTCGGCGAGGGATCCCATCGGGTGCAACGGCGTGTACCGGGCACCGAGCGACTGCGCCGCCGTCACCGCGGCGAAGGTCTCCGGCCGGTTCGGGGCGATCATCGCAACGCCGTCCCCCGGCTTGACCCCGGCGTCCCGCATCGCGAACGCGATCCGTGAGATCAGCCGGCGCAGTTCGTCGTACGTCAGGTCACCGGTCGGCGTGGAGAACGCGACACGATCCGGATAGTTCTGCAGTGCCCGTGAGATCAGGTCGACGAAGGACGGTCGTCGATAGAGGTCCTCGATCATTTCTTCGGTCCGGTCCGTCGACGGATCCTCCGCAGCTCTGTCTCGAACCCGTCGAGCAGACGGCGGACCCCGAACAGGTACTGCGCTTCCGGATCCTCGGGCACCACCTCGAGCAGATCCCGGAACGGCGAGTCGGCCGGTGTGTCCGCGTGCACGAAGTTGTCGGACACCCCGCGGGCGAACTCCTCACTGCCACCGCGGAACCGGGAGACCTCCCAGGCCAGCGCGCCGATGATGTGGTTCCGCAGCGCCATGAACCCGCGAATGGCCGACTCCTTCTCGAAGCCGGCCCCCTGCAGCAGCACGATCATGTCGAGCCCGACCGCCTCCGTGTGCGGGCCGCGGACGTACGTCTGCAGGAGGATCTCGATCAGCGCCGGGTGGCGCAGCGCGCACTGCCGGGAGTCCAGCGCGAACTCCTCGAGCCGCACTCGCCAGGACCGCCCGTCCTTGGCGATCGCCGGGATCTCCGACACCGCGAGATCGGCGACGGCGTCCAGCAGCTCCTGCTTGTCGCTCAGGTGCCGGTACAGCGACATCGGGCTGCCGCCCAGCGCCTCGGCCACCCGCGCCATCGTGACGCCACTGAGCCCGTCGCGGTCGGCGATCTCGAGCGCCGCGGCCACCACCGTCTCCCGATCAAGCGCACCGCGCGCCAACCGCGCTGACTTCTGCACCTTGCGCTGTGTCGCCACGGCGTGTCCTCCAGTCCGGTACGGCGTGGGTAGCTCTTGCACCCCTCTTGGCGTACCAGCATAGTGTATGGGCGTACGTAAGCGAATGGTTCGGACCGAGATTCTCGTCCGCGACGCCGACACCACTGCCGAAGGAGCACACTGCCCATGACGTCAAGTCTCTGGCTGCACGGCGCAACCGTCGTCACAGCGACCGGGTCCGACCCCGAGCCGGCCGGGATCCTCGTCGAGGACGGAAGGATCACCCGGATCGGCGGATCCGTCCCTGCCGAGGCCGAGGTCGTCGACTGCACCGGGCTGACCCTGACCCCCGGTCTGATCGACGCACACGTCCATCTCGGCCTGGCCAGCGAACTCGAGCCGAGCGTCGGGTACGGGATGTCGGTGGCGGAGATCGCCGCCGACATGTTCTCCAACTGCGCCCAGACCCTTCGGTCCGGGTTCACCACGGTGCGGGACTGTGGCGGCATCGACGCCGGCCTCGCCCGTGTCGTTGCATCAGGCAAACTTCCGGGTCCCCGGATCGTGCAGTGCGGCCCGATCCACTGCCAGACCGGCGGACACGGACACTACGCGTCCGAATGGGAGCCGACCCATGTGTGGAGCGAGATCGAGGTGCCCGGCCTGCGGACGCTGACCATGTTGGCCGACGGGCCTGACCAGATGCGCAGGAACGCGCGTGAATCGTTCCGGCGGGGCGCCGACTTCCTCAAGCTCTGCGTCACCGGCGGCGTCATCTCCAAGCACGACAAGCTCACCGACACCCAGTTCAGCGCTGAGGAGATCGCGGTGGCCGTCGCCGAGGCCGCCGCCAGGGGCACCTACGTCACAGTCCACGCCCTCAACGTCGATGGCATCCGCATGGCTGTCCTCGCCGGTGTGCGGTGTGTGGAGCACGGCAGCGGGATCGACGAGGAGACGGCCGCCCTGATGGCCGAGCGCCAGGTCTCCCTCGTGCCCACCCTCACCGCGCTCGAAAGGCTGATCAGGAACATCGACGACCTCGGCCTGCCGAGTCACTTCGCCGACAAGGCATCCGGGGTACGCCAGGCGATGATCGACGGGCTGCTCGCCGCCACGGCCGCCGGTGTCCGGGTCGGCCTCGGGTCCGACGTCATCGGACCTGACCAGACCGGTCGGGGCGAGGAACTGACGCTGCGGGCCGCGGCCCAATCCCCCATGGAAGCACTGATCGCGGCGACACGCGTCAACGCCGACCTGCTCGGGCTCGGCAGCGAGATCGGCACGCTCGAGGTCGGCAAGCAGGCCGACATCGTTGCCTTCGCGGGCAATCCGCTGGACGACCCCCAGCTGTTCGCCGACCCGGACAGCGTCGTACTCGTCGTGCAGAACGGCGTGGTGGCGAAGGACGAACGGAAGTAGACAGTGTGGCCGGTGGGCACCGCGTAGGCGGCGACCCACCGGCCACGTTCATGCTCAGCCGCAGACGGCTTCCATCACGCGGACGAAGTTCAGGCCGAGCACCTTGGCGATGTCCTCGTCCGACCAGCCGCGCGCGACCAGGCCGCGGGTGATGTTCGGGAAGTCCCGGTAGTCGTCGAACCCGACCAGCTCCTGCGTCGCCACCAGCTTGTCCTCGGGCCTGAAGCCGGTCTCGGCGAAGATCGGCTGGAGCAGATCGTCGAGCATCCACTTCGGCAGTTGCATCGGCCAGTCGGTGCCGATGGCAACGTGATCGACGCCGGCGACGTCGGCGACGTACTCGATGTGGTCGAGCATCGCGTTGATGGTGACCGTCGGTCCCGCCCCGAGGAAGAACGGGACGGTCACGATGCCGATGATGCCGCCGGTGGTGGCCAGCGCGCGCAGCTCCTCGTCGCTCTTGCCTCGCGCATGGTCGAACACGCCTTGCGCCGCGGTGTGGGAGGCGACGACCGGTGCCTCCGACACCTCACAGGCGTCCAGCGTGGTCATCCGGCCGACGTGGCCGGTGTCGACGATGATGCCGAGCTCGTTCATGGCCTTCACGCTGGCCACGCCGAACGCGGACAGTCCGGCGTCCGTCCGCTCGGTGCAGCCGACGCCGACAGTCGTCATGTTGTTGTAGGTGAGCTGCATCATCCGCAGGCCGGCATCGTGAGCCCAGGCCAGTGCGTCGAGGTCGCGCCACGGACCCAGCATGACCTGCGAACTGACCAGGCCGGCGTGAGCTCCGGTCTCGTGCGCACGGCGGATGTCAGCGGCGGTCAGGGCCTTGATCAGCCACGGGAAGTAGTCGAACTGCTTCTGCACGAAGGCGAACGACCACTCCCGGACGTGGCGTTCGTCGGACATCTCCACCTGCCGGTTCCCGCAGGTGATCCCGCTGGCGTCCCAGTGCTCCTTCACCGCGTCCAGCCGGCCCGCCATCGCGCGGCGGATCGGGGCCTCGAGACCACGGCTGAACGTCTCCATGGTGTCGTGGGTCTTCTCGAGGAGTGTGCGCAGTTCCTTGTTCATCTCCTCGTCGAACGCCCGGTACCCGACCGGGCCCTGGAACAGCACGTCGACGATGAGGCTTTCGCGGTGCAGCCGCGCGGCACGCTCCTCCTGGGCCTCGTCCAAGCCGAAGTCGAACGTGCCGAACTGTTCCGTCATCAAGAGCCTCCAGAGCTGTGGCGGTGCTGGTTGTCACCCGTGCGGCGGACGAGCCGGTCCAGCAGGAACAGGAACTCCGGGTGTCCGGCTCCGTCGTCGCCGACGCCATAGGCGAAGGGCGGTTGGCCGGGGTGATCGGCCAAGGTCAGGGCCTGTGCTCCGATCGGTCGCAGCCGGACGGGCGGCGGATCCGAGCGGTTGCGGCCGAGGACCGGGTCGGTGAATCTGGCTTGGTAGGAGAGCGCGTCGCCGTCGTCGCTGACGTTGAGCTCGCAGCCCCAGCAGACATACCTGCCGTGGTAGCGGCTCGGCTTCGGCTCCGGACCGGACAGGTCGGGCGCAACCGGCGCGGGCAGGCCGAACCGGTCCTGCAGCAGAGCCTCGGCGATCTCCTGGTGGAACGGCATCGAGGCCGGCCCGCCGTTCGCAAAGGCGATGTACGCCGCACCGAGGTCGGGAACAACGCCGACCATGGCGATCCCGCCGTACGAACCACCGCCATGGGTGAGTACGACGTGGTCGCCGTACTGCTTGCGCAGCCAACTGAGCCCCACCGAGCCCGTTTCCGGCACGGGGAAGTCGATCTGGTGTGCGGCCATCCGGTCGATGGTCTCCGGGCTGAGCAGGCGCTGCGCCGAGGTGACCGTCGGCAGATGCGAACTCACGAAGGTCAGCGTGTCTTCGACCGAGGTGATGAACGTCGTGCCGGCCGGCGCGAGGCACTGGGGCATCATGAACCGCTCGCTGCGCACGAATCCGTCCGCACCCGGATAGTGGCCGATCGCCATCCGGTGCAGGATCGCCTCCTCGGCCGTGAACATGCTGCGTTCCAGGCCCAGCGGCGCGAACAACCGCTGCCTCATCGCCGTCGAGTACCCCTGACCGGTGACGACCTCGATGATCCGGCCGGCCAGCACGAAGCCGGCGTTGCTGTAGGAGAAGTACTCCCCCGGCCGGAACAACTGACCGACGTCGGCGAGCAGCGGCACCCAGTTCGCGATCGCGTCGTCGCCCTCGCCGACATCGGCGATCAGGTCCGATGCGTCGGTTCCGGTGGAGTGGGTGACGAGATGCCGTACGACCAGGGCATCCGCGGCGTCCGGGTCGCCGAGGACGAGCTCCGGCAGGTAGCGCTTGACCGGCGCGTCGAGGTCGACCAGTCCCTGCTCGACCAGGGACATCAGCAGCGTCGTCGTCCAGACCTTGGTGATCGAGCCGGTCAGGAACAGCGTGTCCGGCGTCATCTCCACGCCACTGGTCAGGTTCGCGAGTCCGGCCGCCGCGGTCTCGATCCGCCCGTCCTCGATCACACCCACCATCGCACCGGGTACGCCGGACCTGGCGACGAGTTCTTCCACCGTCTTCTGGAGTTCCGTCATCCGAGGTCTCCCATCATCCGAGGCAGGAGCGGACTGCCGCGGCCAGGCTCGACGCCCGCGGTTCGCCGGTCCGGAACGACCAGAGGTTCATGACGTAGCCGAAGCCGACCTCGGCATCCGGCTCGCCGAAGGCAACCGACCCGCCCGAGCCCGGGTGGCCGAACGACTTCGGCCCCGCCATCGGCAACGGCGGGCAGGCCCGCCAGAACCCGAGCGACATGTTGAACGACCGGTCGGCCGGGAGGTCCAGATCCGCGGGCAGGCCGTGCATCCGCGTCTTGTCGGTCTGGATCTCGGTCGCCCGCTCGACCGTCTCGGGATCCAGCAGCCGTACGCCGTCCACGTCGCTCACCGTCGCGGCGTACATCCGGGCCAGCGAGCGCGCGTCCGTGAGCATGTTCCCGGCCGGGATCTCCGCCGCTCGGTAGGCCCGCTGAGCATTGAGGTCGGACGTGACCTCGAACGCGCCGCCGAGCGAGCCGGCCCGGGCCTGGATCGAGCCCTCGCCCCAAACTGCCTGGATCCATCGGGTCACCGTGTCGGCATCGAGACCGGTGGTCTCGATCATCCCGGCGGTCATCTCCTCCAGGCTGAGCGGCGCGGCGTACTCGATCCGCGCCACCTTCTCTTCCTGTTCCTCGGGCAACCCGATCCAGGCGTTCAGCCCGAGCGGGCCGGCCACCTCGTCGGCGAAGAAGGTGCCGAGCGACTTGCCGGAGACCCGGCGTACGAGCTCGCCGACCAGGTACCCGTAGGTGATGCTGTGGTAGACGTGCTCGGTGCCCGGCTGCCACTCCGGCTTCTGGGCCTCGAGAGCGCGGATCACCGGATCCCAGGCGTACGCCTGCTCCAACGTCAGCGGACCGTCGACGACCGGCAGGCCGGACTGGTGTGACAACAGCAGCCGCACCGGGATCTGGTCCTTGCCTCCGGCACCGAACTCGGGCCAGTAGTCCACCACCGGTGCGTCGAGATCCAACTCGCCGCGCTGGGCCAGCAGGTGCGCGCAGATCGCGGTCGCACCCTTTGTCGTGGAGGCGACGATGGCGATGGTGTCCGCGCGCCACGGCCGCTTGGTCTCGCTGTCGGCCAGGCCGCCCCACAGATCGACGACGGGACGGCCACCGACGTACACGCAGCACGCTGCGCCCACCTCACCGGGAGTCCCCTCGAAGTTGGCCTGGAACTGGTCGGCGACCTTCCCCCAACCGTCCTCGACGTGTCCGTGCACCGCAGGCTCGCTCGTTGTGGTCATGATGCTGTACGGCCCTCCTCGAAGGTGATGGTGATCGCTATCCGACCGGCGCGGGCGAGGTCTTGTACGTGAAGCACTTGCAGCCAGGGTCGAAGCTGGACGCGGCCGTCTTCTCCATGCCGTCGTGCCGGTCAGGCCCGAACTTGGTCGCGCCGTCCAGCGTGAGGGCGCTGACGAAACCCGTTCCGATCTTCTCGATCCCGGGCACGAGCTTGTCGATCCCTCCCAGGCCACCGCTGTTGGCCAGGCCCTGCTGCAGCAGCCGCACCACGTCGCACGCCTGGTAGATGACGATCTGGTCGGTGATCTTCTGGACCGGCACGCCGTTGCTGCGGGCATCGTCGATACAGGTCTTCCGCACCTTGGCCTGCTCGGCCGGCGGCGCCGGCGGCTGGGTGACGTCCTGGTCGGGCATGCCGCCGAAACCACGCATCTTCGCCAACTGGTCCGGCGGGTAGAGCTTCATCACGTCGGCCATCCCCTGCGGGTGGAACAGCAGGTACTGCGGCGACCATTTCTGCGCGTGGGCGCCCTGTGCGAAGTAGTAGATGATCCCGTTCTCGTACAGCGTCAGGATCATCACGCTGTCCACGGCCTGGGACTTGAACTTGAGGGCGAGGGACTGGACCTGGGCCAGGTTCGGACCGTTGTCGGCGTACCCGTGGGCGCACTTGATGTCCGACTTGACGAGTTCGACGCCGGCCTTGTCAGCGAGCGGCTTCAGCGTGTTCTCGTAGGCGCGCTCGTTGTACGGGCAGTCCTCGATGACCACGCCGAGCTTGCTGCCGGAGGCAAGGAACTTCGCCTCGACGGCCTTGTTCATGATGCTCTTGATGCGGCGATCGATGCTCACCGCGTTCACCGCGATGACGCCGGGGTTGTCCTTGAGATCGGTGTCGTCGCCGATCGGCGATCCGTTCTGCCCCATGTACAGGATCGGAACGCCGGCGGTCATGAGGCACTTGTTGAAGGCCTGGTTGTAGATGAGGCCGTCGTACACCACCGCCTGGACCTGGTTGTCCTTCGTGAACCGCTGGCAGATCGCCTCGAACGCCGAGTCGAAGTTCGGGGTGGAGAAGTCGATCGTCTCGTCGACGACCTCCAGTTTCCGCTCCGCGACGCCGCCGCCGTCGTTGACGGCCTGGATCATGGCATGAGCCGAGGCCTTGTACGGGCTCACGACGCTGACGCCGTTCCGCTCGGCCTCGGCCCGGGTGTCGGTGATCAGCACCCCGATCTTGATCGGCCCGGACGTCGACGGCTTGAACTCCGTACCACTGCCCTTGACCGCCGTTCCACCACTACCGCCTTGCACGCCGCAAGCGACGAGGACAACTGCGCAGCACGCCGCCACAACGGCGCTCCGAATACGCATCATCGATCCTGACTCCCTTCTTCTCCCCGAGGTGTGCACGGTCAGCCGACCACTTGGGCGGCCACTGCCTTCAGTCCGTCGACGCCGGTGTCATCCGGGCCATGGAACGAGAACGAGTACCACGTGTCGCCCGCGAGAACCTGTACTTCGCGGGCGGCGATGTACGCCTGGTCGCCGAGGTCGATCACCTTGGCCTTCGGGTACGCGCCCTTGGTCTGTTCGAACAGCTGTGCCAGCGTCATCCCGCTGGACTTGAGGTCGCCGCGAAGCCCGTCCTGGCGCAACACGGTGAGCGAGAACGTCGTAGCCGGGGTGCCGCCCGAGCTGGTCCAGACGCACTGGTCGGACCCGGTCTCCTCCTGGTGGGTCGCAGCACCGGCACCGAAGGCGATCCCGAACTGTTGCTCCAGGCCACCAGGTGTCAACAGCTGGCAAGCGTCGGCAGCACCGCTCGTGTTCTCGATCGTCGCGGACGGCGTGCCCTTCGCGGCCTCACCGGAGTTCCCACACCCACTGAGGGCGAGCACGAGGACCAGCAGAGATCCGGAGACACCAGCAACAGTCCTCATCGGCGGAACTCCTTCCTGTCAACCACGGGCTATGACGTATGCCCATACACTATGCTGATACGCCTAGGGTGAGCGCAAGGCTTTGCCGGGCAAATCTGCGAAGCCGGCAGCTCCGAGTGAGGAGAGACAATGGATTCCCTCGCAGGCCGTACGGCCTTTGTCACCGGAGGGGCGCGCGGTATCGGACTGGCGATCGCCCGCTCGCTCGCCGGCCGGGGTGTTTCCGTCGCGGTGGCCGACCTCGACGAACCGTCCTTGCACGCGGCCGATGCCGAGCTGTCCACGGTGACGACCTCCCGTTCCTACTTGCTCGACGTCCGCGATCGCGGGCGGTACCCCGAGATCGCGGACGCCGTCGAGGCAGAGCTGGGCCCTGTGAGCATCGTGGTCAACAACGCCGGCGTGATCGACTCCGTCGCACCGTCGCGGATGGACCACACGCTGTGGGACTACGTCATGGGGGTCAACGCGGGTGGCGTCTACAACGGCCTCCAGGCGTTCGTGCCACGCATGATCGAGCGCGGCCTCGGCGGACACATCGTCAACACCGCTTCAGCGGCAGGGCTCTTCGTCGACGGGCAGTCGCTGCTCTACAAGTCCGGCTTCCTCTACCACGCGTCGAAGTACGCCGTTGTCGGCTTGAGCGAATCGCTGCGCGTGGAGCTGGCTCGCCACGGGATCGGCGTGAGCGTCCTGTGCCCCGGGCCGGTGGCCACCGACATGGTGGAGAACACTCAGCGCTTCCGGCCCGCGGACGCACCGGTGCGCTCGGCAACGATCACGACGATCCTGGCGGCGGCCCAGAAGCTGGTGCGCGACGAAGGCGTTCAGCCATCGGTCGTGGGCGAACTCGTCGTCGACGCGATCATCCACGACCGGCCGTACATCCTCACGGCCCCCGACAACGCCGCACCGATCCGGTCCCGGATGGAAGCGCTGCTCGACGCCGTCCCCCAGGAGCCGGTCCAGCCCGAGTAGGCCGACGGGTCGTCATCGGTCGGCCACGGCCAGGCCGGCGTCGGAGCGCTCGATCGCTTCGATGCTGCCGCCCAGGTACGCGTCGACGACCAGAGGGTCGGTCCGCACCTCGTCCGGAGTGCCTTCGGCGATCAGGTGTCCGTCGGCCATCGCGATGATGCGATCGGAGATCCCCATGATGAGCGGAATGTCGTGCTCGATGACGACGAGCGTCAGGTCGAGCTCCTTCTTCAGGTCGACGAGCAGCGGTCCGAGCGCCTCGGTCTCGCGCTGGGCGACGCCGCTGGACGGTTCGTCGAGCAACAGGCAGATCGGCTGCAGCGCCACCAGACACGCGATCTCGGTGATGCGCCGGGTGCCGGTCGACAGCTCCTGGATCGACTTGTCCCGGTAGCGATCCAGCCCCATCGCCGAGATGAGCGCGCGGGCCTGGCCTTCCTTCTTCCGTTCGCCGAGGGTCACCCCGAGCGTCGACGCCACGAATCCCGTCGGCCGGACTCGCTCGAGCGAGAGCATGACGGTCTCTTTCACGGTCATCGTCGGGAACAGCGCCGCATCCTGGAACGACCGGATCAGGCCGCGCCGCGCGCGCCCTTCCGGGCCGACCTTGCTGATGTCCTCACCGTTGAAGAACACCTGTCCCGTGTCCGGTCTCGTGAAGCCCCCCAGCAACTCGAACGTCGTCGTCTTGCCGGCGCCGTTCGGTCCGAGCAGTCCGACCGTCTCACCGGCCCGTACGTCGAACGACACCCCGCGGACCGCGTGTACGCCGCCGAAGCTCTTGCGCAGATCGCGCGCCTCGAGCAGTGCCGCCCCCGCCGCAGGGCGGTTTGCGTTCTCGGTGCGCGGTTCACCGACTCGCAGATCGCCGACCCGGACGCCCCGGGCCGTCGCCGTACCGTCTGTTGTGTCCTCACCGGCGTACAGCGGTTCGGGATCGATGCCGTGCCGGCGGGCGATGAACTTCACGATCCGGTCCCGGATCGGCGCGACGACCTGGATCAGGCCGCCCGGCTTCCACAGGATCAGCAGCAGCACTCCGAACTTCGTCGCTGCCAGTCCGATGTTGCCGATGTCAAGCAACGGCAGACCGAGCACCCAGATCGCCCCGAGCACCGGACCGATCAGCACCGAGACGCCACCGAGCACAGTCATGACGACGACGTCGATGCTTGCCGACGTCGGGAACGTCCCGGCACTGATGGTGGACAACGAATGCGCGTACGTCGCCCCTCCGATGCCGGCGATGAACCCGCCGATCAGGTATCCCTGCAGCTTGACGAGACTCGCCCGTACGGCGAACGCCCGCGCGTTCTCCTCGTTGTCGCGGATGGCGACGAGCAGGCGGCTGAATCCACTGCGCCGGATGTTCCGCGCCACCACCAAGGCAAGGACGAACAGCGCCAACGCGAAGTAATAGTACGAGCGGCCGGTGTCGAGCGCACCGATCGGCCACCCGGACGGCTTCCCTGGATCCTGACCGTCGCCGAGCATCCAGGGCTGCGTGAGCAGCCACAACGGCGCGGCCAGCGCGAAGCCCAGCGTGGTGACGGCGAGCATCAGGCCGCGGATGCGGAGCGCGGGCAGACCGATCAGCACCGAGACCAGCCCCGCGCCCAGACCGGCGAGCAGCAGCGCGAGCGGGAAGATACCGGTGCTGCCGGCCACCTTGAACGAGATGACAGCGCCGATCGCGGCGACGGCGAACTGACCGAGCGTCAACTGCCCACCGAGACCGGTGAGGACACCGATCGACAATCCGACGATCGCGAAGGCGAGGATGCCGGTGAAGGTCACCGACAGGCCGTTGGAGATGAACAGCGGCAGGATCGCGAGAACCGCGATCGTCAGGATGCCGAACGCCGGGCCCATCGCACGCACTGCCCAGAGGCTCTGTAGCTTCTCCGGGATCGGTCGCAGGCCGCGCACCGCCGCCCAACTGCCCTTCTCCTCGTCACGCCCACCGCGCCGGCGCTGCACCAGCAGCGCGACCAGGATGATCACGAACATGACGACTTCGACCAGACCCGACTGCGGGTAGTTCCACAGCAGCAACTGCTCAAGGATGCCGAGACCGACACCGCTGACCAGCGCGATGGGCAGGCTTTGCATCCGGCCGATGACAGCGGCGGTCAGCGCACGCAAGAGCAACGCGGGGCCGAAACTGTCCGCACTGGCGAAGCCCTGCGTCGGGGCAGTGAGGATCGCGGTGAAAGCGGACAAGGCGCCGGCGATCGCCCACGCCAGGGTCGACATCCGGCTCGCGAAGATGCCGGACATCCGCGCGGCCTCCGGATTGGCCGCCGCGGCGCGGATGGCGAGACCGAACCGCGACCGCTTCAGGAACAGTGCGATCGCGAGAACGAACAGCGGCGACAGGAACAGCATGCCGGAGTACGCCTCCGTCACGTGCAGCGCGCCGACGTTGAAGACCGGCAACCACTCCGGCTGCGGATACAGCGGTCCGGACGCCGTGGAGTTGATCAGAGCGGCGAAGATGACCAGGAACTGGCCGACGCCCAGCGTCGCCACGATCGACACGATCCGCGGAGCGTTACGCAGCCGTCGTACGACGCCGGTCTCGGCGGCGGCCGCGGTCGCCGCGGACGCGAGCAATGCGATCACGAACGCGATCCAGTACGGGACGTGCCACTTCATCGCGACGACGCCGAAGAACGCCGCTCCGAACGCACCGATCTGTCCGTGCGCGAAGTTGATGATCCGGTTGCTCCGGTAGACCAGCACGATGCCGACTGCCAGCAGGCCGTAGGTCAATCCAACGATCGTGCCGAGCATGATCACCGGCAGCGGCGTCTCCGCCTTGATGACGTCGTGCCGGTCGAGGACGGCAGTCACGATCTTGGTCAGTATGACGGCGGCGGTGAACGCAGCGAGCTGGATGAGCGGCTTGCGGGCCCTCCGCAGCACCGCGGTCATCGCGCCGCTCCCGCACCGTGCAGGAAGACCGCGCGCAGCAGGTCGTCGCGAGCCAGAAGTTCGTCAGCGCGGCCGTCGAATCGCATCTCGCCCTTTTCCATGAAGTACGCGTGATCGACCAGGTTCAGCGCGATGTTCACCGACTGCTCGACCAGCACCACGGCCGTGCCGTCGGCGTTGATCTGCCGCACCATGTCGAGGAGTTGACCGACGATCACCGGCGCCAGGCCGAGCGAGAGCTCGTCGATGAGCAGCAGGCGTGGACGGAGCATCAACGCCTTGGACAGCCCGAGCATCTGCTGTTCGCCCCCGGACAACGTCGAGGCCAGCGAGTTGCGGCGTTCGGCCAGTCGCGGGAACGCCTCGAGACATCTCTCGATCGCGCTGTCGACGGCGCCACGTTCCTTGGCCATCGTGTAGCCGTAGCTGCGCAGGTTCTCGACGACGGTCATCGGCCCGAAGACCGCGCGGCCGCCGGGGACCTGGGTGATGCCCAGCCGCATCCGGCGTTCGGCGTCGAGGTAGGTGATCTCCTGCCCCCGGTAGCGCACGCTGCCCGCGCTCGGCAGGCCGATGCCAGAGATGACCTTGAGCAGGGTCGACTTGCCGGCGCCGTTGACACCGAGCAACGCGACCATCTCGCCGTCGTCGATGGTGAAGTCGGTGTCGAAGAGGACCTGCAGCTGGCCGTACGAGAAGTTGATCCCGCGACAAGCCAGCAGCGGAAGGCGTCCGCCGCTCCGCTCGACCCGGCGGATCTCCTCGTCCTCGACCACCTCGTCGATCATCCGGTCGAGGTCGCCCTCGATGAAGGTGCCCGCGCTGGCGATGATGAAGGCACCGATCACGCCTGGTACGGCGATGGCGACCATCGTGCCGCCGATCCCGTACTGCTCCTCGATGCCGCCGAGGAGCAGCGCGCCGGCCGAACCGCCGATCGCGACGAAGATCCCGGCCAGCGCCTGGGCGTGCGGCCGCATGTGGGCCGGCACGATCGAGAGCATCGAGATGCCGAGCATCGGCTGCAGGAGCCCGATGCACGCTCCGGCGATCCCGAAGCAGATCAGCATCGGCACGAACGCCGGCATCACGCCGCCCAGCGCGATGAAGACGACCGCCCCCGCCAGCAGGAATCCGGCGGCCCGCAGCACCCGCGCCGGCGAGGACCGGAACTGCTTCTCGCCGCGGCCTCCGTAGCCGATCAGGGCGAGGACGCCGATCCCGAAGAAGACCGAGAAGAACAGTCCGCGCTCCCCCGGGCCGAGGTTCCACCGTTGGTCGAGGAAGACCGAGATGAAGGTGCCCAGCGGCACGGTGAGTACGCCGTACACCGCGAACCCGGCGAAGACCCGCCGGTTGGTGGGAATGAGCATCACGCGGCGGCAGATCTCCCAGAACCCGAGGGCGACGTCCTTGGCCGCCAGCGAATCCGCCGACTCGCCGTGCTCCTCATGCACGCTGGCACGTAGCTGCTCGGAGTCCCACTTCCCGAAACCCGGGTCACGCAGCCGGATCGCACACAGCGTCAGCAGCAGCGAGGTGAGTCCCAGAGCCAGGAAGACGCCACGCCAGCTCAGGCCCGCGACGGACGCGAGGATGCCGACCAGCAGCGGGGCCAGCGCTTGCCCGAAGGTGCCGATCGCGGTGTACGCCGTGAGCGCGCGTACCCGTGCGGCCGGTGGGTAGCTGTCGGCGATGAGTGGCGCGTGCAGCGCGACGACCGATCCCGTGGCCAGGCCGTCGAGACAGAGAATGACGATGAGCGCGACCAGTGAAGTGACAAGGCCGGTCATCAGCGTGATGCAGCTCCACGCGATCCCGGTGACGATGCAGAGCATCGCGCGCCGCGCCCGGCTCTGGGACAGCCGCGCGATCGGCAGCGGCGCGATCGCGATGGCGAGCTGGTAGAGCGCGCGGGCGCCGACGATGGCGGCGATCGAGATGCCGAGCGTGCGGCTGATCTCGGGCGTCAGGACCGTGAACGCATAGCTCTGGAACGCACCGGTGACGAACAACAGGCCCAAGGCAATCATCGGGTAGTAGCTCAGGTTGTGCTTGCGGACCAGTGACCGGAAGCTCTCCGTGTTCTCGTCGCCGGTGACCCCGAGCGTCGCGCGGGCCTGCTCGCGCAGCGCCGCACTGGCCTGGTCCACCTCCTGCAAGGCCGCTTGCTGGTTCGCCCTCAGTTCTTCTCGGTCTGACACGTCAGAACCCCGCCTTCCGGACCCGGACTTCGAGATCCCAGGCCGACTCACCGATGCGATGCCCGGAGGTGTCCATGAGCACGATCGTGATGGTGTGGAGTTGCACCTTCTCCTCGCTGCCGGGCAGATCCGGGATCGTCGGAATCTCGACCTCGCCGCTCGTCGTGGTGTAGACGTCGTGCTTGGCCAGGTAGTCCTGGTCGGGGCACGTCGGTGACTCCTCGCAGGACGGGTCGCCGTCGGCCACGTCGTCCATCGTGTGGCCGGGCTTGACCGGCTTCTGATCGACGAAGACCGCGAAGTAGCCGGCCTCGTCCGACGGCGCCTCGCTGCCCTCCGCCACGACCCGGAAGTCGTCCATCGTCCAGCTGACGGTGACCGGAGTTCCCACGGTCGACCGGGCTTCGGGGCCGGCGAAGTGCAACCGGTCGTCCACCCGGAAGTTCAGCTGGGTGAGGCCACATCCGGACAAGGAGATGATGGCAACCATCGCCATCGCGCCCCGCACAAGCCAGCGTCCGCCCATACTGTGCACCTCTCCGCGATCACGTATGCACGTACACTATGTGCGTACGCCGAAGGTTTCGCAAGCGATTGTTCCGCGAACGACGTCCGCGATCGTGGTTGCCGCGGCCAACAGCTCGGCCCGGGTATGCGCGGCCGATACCTGCAGCCGGATCCGTGCGGTGTCAGCGGACACCACGGGGTAGGTCAGGGCGACCGCAAGGATGTCGCGCCGCAGCAGCTCGGCGGCCGCGGCCCGGGCGATGCCGGCGTCACCCAGGATGATCGGGATGATCGGGTGATTGCCGTCCGGCACGACGAGGCCACGGCGCTTGAGTTCGCTGCGCAGCAGAGCGGCGTTGTTCAGCAACCGCGAACGGCGGTCGTCGTCGCGCTCGAGCAGGCGCAACGCGTGCCGGGCCACCTCGACCTGCGCGGGCGGGAGTGCGTTGGAGAACACGTACGGGCGCGCCTTCTGGCGCAGCAGGTCGACGAGCTCGCGCCGGCCACTGACAAAGCCGCCTCCTGCGCCACCCAGGGCCTTTCCGAAGGTTCCGGTCACCAGGTCCACCCGACCTGCGACTCCCGGCTCGCACACGGTGCCCCGTCCATGGTTGCCGAGTACGCCGGTCCCGTGCGAGTCGTCGACCACGAGCAGCGCGTCGTACTCATCGGCGAGGTCGCACAGAGCCACCAGGTCGGGGCTGCCGCCATCCATCGAGAAGACGCCGTCGGTGACGATCAGCCGACGCCGGGCATCGCCGGACGCCGCGAGCTCCCTCCGAAGACCCTCGAGGTCGCGGGACGGGTAGATCGCCCGGCGTGCCCGGCACAGGCGAAGACCGTCGATGATCGATGCGTGGTTCGCGGCATCGGAGATCGCGACATCGTCAGGTCCGAGCAGCACCTCGAACAGGCCGGTGTTCGCGTCGAAGCAGGAGGTGAACAGCAGCGACGCCTCGGTGCCGAGGAAGGTGCTCAGCTCCTGCTCGAGTTGCAGGTGCGCCGTCGACGTACCGGAGATGATCCGGCCGGAGGCGTAGCCGAACCCGAGCCGGTCGAGCGCCTCGTGCGCCACCCGGCGTACGTCGGGATCGTTCGCGAGCCCGAGGTAGTCGTTGGAGCAGAGGTTGAGGAGCTCCCGGCCATCGCTGGTGCGGATCCGCGGGCCTTGCGGTCCGTCCAGTATCACCACGGCGGCATCAGACCATCAGCTCCCCGCCGTTGATGTCGACCGACGCCCCGGTGATGTACGCCGCCTGGTCGCTGGCGAGGAAGGCCACCAGTTCGCCGACCTCCGACGGCTGCCCGATCCGTGGGACCGGCAGACCACCGAGGTACGCGTCGAGATCCCGCCCGGCCGCGAGCGAGCGCGCCATCTCGGTCTCGAAGAGACCTGGGCACACCGCGTTCACCGTGATGCCGAGCGGGCCCAGCTCCTGGGCCACGGCGCGCGTCAGGCCGAGGAGCCCAGCCTTCGCAGTGGTGTAGTGCGCACCGCCCAAGGTGGAGACGTTCTTGCCCGCGGTCGAGGAGAAGTTCACGATCCGGCCCCAGCCGGCCGCGCTCATCCCCGGTAGACACGCCTGCGTCATCAGGAACGTGCCGGTGATGGAGACGCCCAGGACGCTCTGCCACTCGTCGAGACTGATGTCGGCGAACCGGGTGGAGCGAGCGATCCCGGCGGCGTTGACCAGGATCGACACATCGCCGAGCCGGTCCACCACCTCCTCGTGGGCGCTGCGGACCTGATCGGGCGACGTCACGTCCGCGGTCACAGAGATGGCTTTGCCGGGCAGGTCCTTCGGTGGCAGCCGATCGACGACGGCCACGGCCGTTCCGCGGGCCAGCAGCGACTCGACACAGGCCCGTCCCAGGCCGCCGGTCCCGCCGGTCACCACAGCGACGCGCGCCGACTCGGTTGGTGCGAACATCTCGATGCCTCCGTCCCGAACTTGACCGCCGATTCACGCTATGAGTGCGCACTGAGCCGGGGTAGCTCGCTTCGTCGGAAGCGGGTGACGGGTTTTCCTGCGCCTGTAGGGCGCAACCGCGATCACGCTGAACCAATGATGGTTCGGTGACTGCAACCATCGTGAGCGGATTCGTCGCCGAGGGAACGAGCGAGGGCCAACCGGTCGCGTGCTACGACCTGACCTCGTCGGACCAGTGCGATGGCGAGGCGCTCGAGCTGGTCCAGGCTGACTACTTCAAGACCCGCGGAAGCGACCCCACGGCGATCGTCGCTGTGGTGTTCGCACCGTCGACGAACGACGCCGACTACGGGCTCAGGTTCGTCGCCGCGCACGGGCCGCTCGGAGGATGTGGCGAGGCGACCTTGTTCGCCACGGCCATGTGCACCAACCCGAGCACGGACCCCGCGGTGACGTTCGAGACGGCGGCCGGTCTCATTGTCGGCAGGAACCTCAGCGCCGGCCGCGTCGCTGTCGACATGCCCGCGGTGGCGCGCACGTCGGTTCGTCAGCAGGTCGACTACCTCGACAGGCCGCTTCGGATCAGGTCGGCATCGGCCGGCGGCAACCGCTTCGCGGCCGTCACTGCCTCCGACCTCGGCGTACAGCTCGACCGGTTCTCGTTCCACGAGCTCACGGTCGCCGGGCACGACCTCCTGAACCGGCTGCGTGGGCCGGCGAGCGAAATCCCGGCGCCGGACATGCTCCTGATCACTGAACCGGTGACCGGATCGTCGACGCGCAGCGCGGTGGTCTGGGGTGACGGCGTACTCAATCGCGGTCCGTGTGGAACCGGCACCTGCGTTCGCTACGTGCTCGCTGTCGAAGACGGCGAGGTCTGCGCGGGAGCGCCACTGGTCCACGCGAGCCCGTTCGGCCACTCCTTCGAGGCGCAGTCGATCGGGTCGGGCACGATCGATCAGCTGGACATCATGCTGTCCGGCCTCGTCACGATGGACTAGGAGACGACGTGCACAAGGTCTACGTCATCGGCGTCGGTATGACGAAGTTCGAGAAGCCGGGCCGCCGGAAGGGCTGGGACTACCCGGCGATGGCCAAGGAGTCCGGCAGCAAGGCGCTGGACGACGCCGGCATCACCTTCGACCGGATCGAGCAGGCCCACGTCGGCTACGTGTTCGGCGACTCCACCTGCGGCCAGCGCGCGGTCTACGAGCTGGGCATGACCGGCATCCCGATCACCAACGTGAACAACAACTGCTCGACCGGGTCGACCGCGCTGTACCTGGCCGCGAGCGCGATCCGCGGCGGTCTGGCCGACTGCACGCTCGCGCTCGGCTTCGAGAAGATGCAGCCCGGTTCGCTCGCCGCGGCGTACGACGACCGCGAATGGCCGGTCGCGAAGCACGTCCGGGCGCTGGCCGAGCTGCGCGCGTTCGCCTCCCCGCCGGCGCCGTGGATGTACGGCGTCGCCGGGTTGGAGCACAACCAGCGGTACGGCTCGACACCGGAACACTTCGCGAAGATCGCGGCCAAGAACCACCGGCACTCGGCGAACAACCCGTACGCGCAGTTCCAGGACGTCTACACCGTCGACGACATCAAGAACGCCAAGACGGTCTACGCCGACGCGGGCCTGACCAGACTGATGTGCTCGCCGACGTCCGACGGTTCCGGCGCCGCGGTACTCGCGAGCGAGCGGTTCGTCGAGGCGAACGGCCTCGGTGACCGCGCCGTCGAGATCGTCGGCCAGGCGATGGTCACCGACCTGCCCTCGACCTTCGACACCAACAGCGCGATCAACCTGGTCGGCACGGACATGAGCCGTGCGGCGGCCGACCAGGTCTACGCGCAGACCGGGCTCACCCCCGACGACCTCGACGTGATCGAACTGCACGACTGCTTCGCCCCGAACGAGCTGTTCACCTACGAGGCCCTCGGCCTGGCCGGCGAAGGCGAGGGGCACAAGCTGGTCGACGGCAACGACACGACGTACGGCGGCCGCTGGGTCGTCAACCCGTCCGGCGGACTCATCTCCAAGGGCCATCCGCTCGGCGCCACCGGCCTCGCGCAGTGCGCGGAGCTCACGTGGCAGCTCCGCGGCGAGGCCGGTGCCCGCCAGGTGGACGGCGCAGCTGTCGCCCTCCAGCACAACATCGGCCTCGGCGGCGCCGTCGTCGTGACCGCCTACCAGCCCGCCGACCGCTGAGCCCGGTCAGGACAGGATCGTGCTGACCTCGGCCAGTTGATCCTTGGTGAGAGGGCCGTGGTCGAGAGCGCCCGCGTTCTCCTCCACCTGGGCGACCGTCTTGAAGCCGGGGATGGGGATGAAGGCTTCGCTGCGGGACCAGAGCCAGGCGAGGGCGCCTTGGGCCAGGGTGCGGCCGTCCGACGTCAGGATGTCGCGGACGGCGTCGAGACGGCGGAGCGACTCGGCCTGGTCGCCGGTGCGGAAGTTCCAGCCGTGGCGTACGTCGTCCGCCGGGAGAGTGCTGTTCTCGTCGAACTTCCCGGTCAGCAGACCCATGCCGAGTGGACCGCGGACGATGCTCGCCAGGCCGTGCTGCTCGCACAGCTCCAGCACCTCGGCGTTACCGCCGAACACGTTGAAGTGCTGCTGGATCGCCTGGCAGTGCTCGCTCTTCGCGAAGACCGCAGCCCGCTCCGGGCTGTCCGTACTCCAGCCGATCGCCCGAACCTTGCCCGCGGCAACCAGTTCCTCGAAGACCGCGAGGACGTCGTCCGCCTTCGCCAGGTCGTAGCCGCCCAGGTGGAACTGGTACAGGTCGAGGTGGTCCGTCCCGAGCCGCCGCAGCGACTCGTCACAGGCCCAGCGGATGTAGTCCGGGTCGCCGTTCTCCCCCGGTGCCTCGCGGGTCTCCTCGACGTACGTGTAGCCGGCCTTCGATGCGATCACGATGTCGTCGCGGACGTCGCCGAGCGCGGCCGCGATCAGCTTCTCGCTGTGGCCGCACCCATAGACGTCGGCCGTGTCGAAGAACGTGACCCCGAGGTCGTACGCGCGCCGCAGCGCCCGCTTCGACTCGTCGTCGTCGATCACCCCCCAACCAACCGGACTCCCCTGCCGTGCGTGTGGCCCGCCGATCGCCCAGCACCCCATCCCGAGCGCACTGACCTCCGGCCCACCGTCGCCGAGCGAACGCTGTGCTGCCTTCGTCATCCGGTCCTCCGAACCGTTGGGGAACGTCCCCAGCATCCTGTTCACGATCCCGACGCACAGTCCAACAGGGAATTCTGCTGGCCCCGACAACTCGCAGTACTGAGTCAGACGCCGGTCCGGGCCTCCCGGTCGGGCGGGTTGACCAGACCGCGAGACGGCCTGAAAGTCTACTAATGAGATGGACATAAGCTTCTTTGTATGACTTTCCTCTGGTATCTCCCGAATCAGGTCGATCCCGGGCATCGCGGGGACGACGCCGTCGCGGGTCACAACAGTCTGGAGCGGTTGACCGAGCTCGCCCGGCTCGCCGAGGATCACGGCTGGGGCGGCGCGTTGATCGGGACCGGGTGGGGCCGGCCGGACACATTCACGGTGGCGACCGCGCTGGCGGCGCGGACGACGACCTTCCAGCCGCTGGTGGCGATCCGGCCTGGGTACTGGCAGCCCGCGCACTTCGCCTCGGCGGCGGGGACGCTGGATCAGCTGAGCGGCGGACGGCTGCTGGTCAACATCGTCTCCGGCCAGGACAATCTCGCCGCGTACGGCGACTCCGAGGGCGACCAGGCGCAGCGGTACGCCCGGACGCGCGAATTCCTCCAACTGGTCCGACGCTTGTGGACCGAGGAGGACGTGTTGTACGCCGGTGAGTACTTCTCGGTCACCGGATCCACGGTCGCCACGCGTCCCGTCGTACGGGACGGAAGGCCGCATCCGCGGTTGTACTTCGGGGGCGCGTCCGAGGCGGCACAGCGGGTGGCGGCGACGGATGCCGATGTGCAGCTGTTCTGGGGTGAGCCGCTGGATGGGATCGCGGACCGGATCAGCAGGCTGCGTTCGCTCGAGTCCGAGCTGGGGCGGGAGCATCCGCCGCTGGAGTTCGGGCTGCGGATCACCACGCTCGTCCGCGACACCACCGAGCAGGCGTGGACCGACGCCGAGGCGAAGGTCGCGACGATGGCGGAGGCCGCGGGCTCTCGCGATCGCCGGTGGTTCAAGGCGGTCGGGCAGCAACGGTTGCTCGAACTGGCGGAGCGTGGCGACGTACTCGACGACAATCTGTACACCGCGCCGGGCAAGTACGGCGGAGGCGGCGCGGGTACGACGTGGCTGGTCGGATCACCCGACGACGTCGCGAAGTCCCTGCGCAAGTACCAGGACCTCGGCGTCACCCATTTCATCCTCTCCGACACGCCGTACCGCGAGGAAACAGTCCGCGTGGGCGACCAACTCTTGGCACTGCTCCAGGAGACCGCTCCGTGACCGGCTGACGGCGGCGCTGCTGGCCTCCTGGTGTCGTACGGTCCTGACCTTCGATGTCGATGCGATGCGAAGGGCCGAGGTTCTGATGCAGACTGCACCGCTCTCAGTCGGGATGACGTGGGGCCGATCCGCCGCTGCCGCCGTCGGCGCGGCGATCGGAGGACTTGCTGCTGTGCTGGTCGGCGGACCTCTCTTCGCATGGCTGTTCATCCACGTCGGTGGACCCATCGCGGGGGACATGATCTCCGGGGCGACCGAGGGACGTTCGGGGATCGAGGGCGCGCTGGTCGGCCTCTTCGTCGTCATCGCTGCCGTCATCGTGGCGGTTCTGGTCGTCGCCGCTCTCGTCGCGCCGGTGTTCGTGCTGCTGCCGCTGGGCGCCACGGCCTTCGCGCTGCGGCTGGCCAAGGCCGGCCTGATCCTGCGGTCCCTGTGGCTGACGATCGCCGCGGTGGCCGGCCTGGCGGCGGTCCGGCTGATGCTCTTCCATGGCCGGCCCGCGATCACGATCCATGCGTCCAGCGACCGGCAGTCCGGCGACCTGCACCTTCCCCACTTCGGTCCCGGCGGCTGGACGTGGATCCTGATCATCGCCGGCGGTGCGTTCGCCGGACGCCTGGTGGTCGAACTGTGGCGGCCGGCCCAGGCCGCCCAGCCCGACCCCGTCACCGCGCTCGCGAAGCCGTGGCAGCGATTGGTCCGGATCTGGGTCGGCATCCTCGTCCTGGTGGTGGTCGTCGTCCTGGTCACCGTCGTCGCGTTCTGGCTGCTCGCCGGAGGTCCTGCGTGAACCGCTGATGGGTAGGGATCGGCAGGACGTCCGTTCAGCCTTGACGAGTGCGTGCCGAGTGTGATCGGTTGATCACCGAGTGCCAGCAGCGATTCTGGGGTGCTCGTGAGGCACGTGAGGAGCACTTGATGGTCACTTATCTGCCGCGGTCCGCCTGGAGGGCGCGGCCGCCGAACGACGGGCCAGGGAACCTGACCGTCTCCCGAGTCCAGGGCACGGTGATCCATTGGCCCGGGACCGGATCGACCAGTGTCATCCACAGCCAGGCGGCGGTCGCGTCGGCCTTACGTGGGTGGCAGAACTACCACATGGACGCCCGGGGCTGGTCGGACATCGCGTACCAGGTCGCCGTCGACCAGGCCGGCCGGGCCTGGACGCTGCGCGGGCTGCGAACCCAGTCCGGCGCGAACGGCAACGCTGATCTCAACGAACGGTACGGCGCGATCCTGCTGGTGCTGGTCACCGGCGAGCAGCCGACCGCCGCGCTGAAGGCGACCACCCGTGCGGTGATCGCCGACTTCCGCTCGATCTTTCCCCGCGGTACGGCGATCCGGCCGCACTCCGCGGTCCGGCCGGGCGGTACCGACTGTCCCGGCCCCGCAGCCCGGGCGGCGCTCGCCCGTGGCGAGTTCACCCCAGGTCACGTGGAGGACGATTTGCCGTACACACAAGCTCAGCTCAGGGCCATGATGCAGGCCGAGATCGAGGAGTACATGAGGCGGTTCTGGGCCGCGCCGACCGGCACCGGGACCGCTATCCGCAAACAGCTCAACCGGATCGAGGCCTCGGTCGCCCGCGCGGCGATCAGCGAGGACAACGGCCTTGACCATCCGCTCGTCCCGGCTCCGGAGCCGCGGCCCGACGCGGAGTTGCCGGCTGACGATTCCGATTTGCCCGAGTCCGGCAAGGACCCAGAGCCTCTCCCGGCGTCCGACGCACAGAAGTAGTGACCGCTCGCCGTACGTTGCTCAAGGCAACGTACGGCGTCCGGCGGCGGTGAGCACCCGCAGCGCGTTGAGGGTGATCATCTCGTTCGGGCCGCCGCGTCCCCAATCGACGACCTCAGGCGTCCGCGTGCCACCGAGTGGGCCCCACCACGGCGTACCGGCGTTCCACCGGCCGTCCGGTCGTCGCTGCTGCTCCAGCTCGTCCAGTGCATCGGCGGCGCGTTCGTCCCGGGCGAGGCCGAGCCGCGACAACACGAGCAGGGCTTGCAGGATGTCGTAGTGCCAGTACGGCGGATAGGCCGGCCGCAACCACCGCTTGTTGATGACTGCGCCGGTCGACAGGCTCCGGAACACCCTGTGCTCGAGGAACAACTCCCCTGCCCGCAAGGCCGCGTCCTGGGCGGTTGTCTCGCCGGTGGCCCGGTAGTACTCATGCAGACCCCACGCCGCGGCATGCGTCTCATGGAACGACGAGCGCCGGCCGGACGCCTTCCGGTCGCAGTTCCAGCCGCCGTCGGGCCACTGCCACTCGATCAGCCCCTCCGCGAGTTGCTGGACGCGCGGATCTGCCGCCAGACCCAGCCGGGCACACGCTCCGAGCGTGTTCCCCTCGATCGAGCCACATCGCCGTACCAGTCCGTCGACGACACTCACGCCGTACTTGAGTGACCGCGTCACCTCAGCCAGGTCGTACTCCGCCGCCTCGACTGCCCGCGGCTCCCCGGCCGGCACCTCCAGCTCCACCAGCGAAACGATTCGCCAGTGCGCCCCGGTCCACTTCCGGTACGCCCGCTTGTCCGCGCAGGCATCAGTCAGCAGCGTCTCCACGATCGCCCCACCAAGCACGTCCTCCCCGTGCTCCTCGCCCAGCAAATCCCGCCGAGCCATCCCCCGAACCGCCGGCTCCCCCGACCCCACCAACCACGCCACCACATCCATCCCCCCAGTCTGGGCCCCTCCACCGACAAGTGCGCAGGACTGTCGGTGGGCCGTGGTTGGGTACGGGCGTGGATCTTGCGGAGCTTTCGGGGCGGTTGGAGAAGTTGTCGGTTCGGTACGGCGAGGTGCTCGGGTTCGAGCGGGATCCGGACTGGTTCTTGCTGAAGTTGCAGGAGGAGGTGGGCGAGCTGACGCAGGCTTACCTGCAGCACACCGGGCGGGCGCGGGAGAAGGGGCTGGGCGCGGAGGAGATCCGGGCCGGGTTTCATCAGGAGTTCGCTGACGTGTTCTGTCAGTTGATCCTGTTCGCGCGGCAGCACGACGTGGACCTGGAGCGCGAGATCGAGCGGAAGTGGCTCGTGCACGAGGTCTAGCGTCAGTCCTGCTTCGGGCGGATGGCGAACATGATCGCGAGGACGAAACCGGGGATGACCACGACCCAGGTGGAGCTCAGGTTCAGCAGGACCGGGGCCAGGCAGAGGATGAGGAGGTCGAAGCCTCGCATCGGCTGCGAGAACAGGCCGGGCGGGATCGCGCCCATCGGTGAGGCGACAAGCGGTCCGGAGTACGACGGCGGCCGCGCGGAGGCCTGGCGGACAGCGCCCGACAGCATCCCGGCGGCGACGGCGAAGGCAGCGGCTCCGCTTCCGATGGCCGGGAACGCGAGCGCCGCCCACACCGCCGCGAACAACGCCGGGACGACCGCCATGATCGCCCGCAGTTCGCGCAGATCCATCCCGAGCGCACGGACCAGGCCGGTGGAGCGGCAGACCGATCGCAGCCCGTCCATCAGCGGCCGTACGGCGACGAAGCCCGCGAACCCGGCAGCGATCGGCACCAGTACGTCGAACCCGGTCCCGGCGACGGCATACGGTACGACGAGCAGCGCGAAGCCGATCACGAGCCGCCGGGGCCAGCGCAGGATCCGCAGGAACTCCCGCTGCACCAAAGCCGCGCCCCCGGACCCGCGGCCGCGCCGCGTCCGCACACGACCCTTCATCCGCCAGTGCCGGCCCGAGACGACGTCAGCCAGCATGCTGATGTCCAAACTGCTCGCCGCCCCGGCCAGGCCGGCCAGCAGCTCACCACCGGCGATCACGGTGGATCGAGTCAACTTGTCGAGCGTCTGAGCGGTGATGATCACCAGCGCAACCACCACGATCAGACAGACCACCCCGACCACCAGGAAGTGCGTCTGCGCCGACGTCAGCAGGGCCGGCTCCGACGAAGACTGGCTGATGGCAAAGAGCCCGGACCCGGTGATCGACTGATCCGACGCCGGCTCACCTCGGACCGCCAGCCACACCGCCGGAATCGCGGCCGCGATCAGCAGCAGGTCGGCCACGCGGAGCGTCCACCTGCTCCGCCCCGCCGACTGCTGCACCCACACCGTCAGACAAGCAGCGCAGACCAGCAGGGACGCCGTCAGCACCGACGCTTCCCCGATCGACCGCAGTTGCGCACCGAGCAGCGCCCAGGCGATCACCGACGCCACAGCGCCACCAACCGCCACAACGACGATCACGAGCCAGTACGCCGGCCGCAGCAATGCCGTCCGATTCACCGGAGTGGCCAGCAGCCAGAACCCGGCCGCCCGCGACGCCGACACCGGCCCGACACTCAGCAACACTCGCAGCGTTGTTGCCACGAGCAACGGCACGAGCATCCACGGCAGGTAGTGCGCCAGGTCCAAGCAGGCCGCCGTCGTACAGCGGGACGCGTCCGCGTTCAGCTGCCGCAGGACGTTGCCGCCGGTCGCCGCGGCCATCGCGAGCGTGAACAGGACCAGGTAGACGTCCTCGAAGATCTGCCAGAACGAGCGGTCCGCCCGGCGCCGCCGGGTCGTGCGCATCCACTGGCGCAGCGCCCGCGACGTCGGGATGGCGCCGAAGTCCGACGGGTCGAAGACGACCGGACCGTCCGCAGAGCTCATGGCAGCGGGGTCAGGGTGACGATGGAGTCCGCGACCGACTCGACCAGGGCCGGGTCGTGGCTGGCGAACAGGATCGACGTACCGGACCGCTTCTCCTCGCTCAGACGGTGGGACAACCACTGGACGCCGTCGACGTCGAGGCGAGCTTCCGGCTCGTCGAGGACGAGGAGTTTTCGCGGCCGGACCAGGGCCGTGGCCAGGGCGAGACGGCGGCGCTGACCGGACGACAGCGAACCGGGCAGCTGGTCCGCGGCCGGCAGCAAGCCGATGTCGTCGAGCAGGGTGTCGACCAGGTCCTCCGGCTCCGGGTTGCCGTGGGCGCGGGCGAGCAGGTCGAGGTGCTCGGCCGCGGTCAGGTCCGGGAAGAAGTCGAGGTCGTCGAGCAGGGTGGCGACGTCGCGTCGTACCGCTTCGGCACGTTCGTCGATCGGCAGGCCGTCCAGCAGGATCTTGCCGGCCGCGGGTTCGGCCGAGCCGACGATGCACTTGAGCACCGTCGTCTTGCCGGCACCGTTCGGCCCGACCAGCGCGATCGCCTTCCCCGGTGCGAGGCTGAACGTCAGGCCCTCGATCACCGGGCGATCGCCGTACTTGTGCTGCAGCCCCGACACGGCGAGGCGGGCCGCCACCTTGCTCACGCGCGGCTCACTTCTTGCGGACCAGGGTGAGCCCGTCGCCGATGCCGAGCATGACCACGTCGACCCGGGCGTCCTTGGCGATGTGCGCGTTGAACTCCTTGCGGTCGACCGGCTCCTCGTCGTGAACGCCGACCACGCGCCCGCCGGCGAGGGTGTTGTCGAACAACATCAGCCCGTTCGGCCGGATCAGCGGCAGCACGGCCTCGAAGTACTGGATGTACCAGTCCTTGTCGGCGTCCACGAAGGCCAGGTCGAACTCGCCGTCCAGCTCGGTCACCGACTGGTGCGCGTCACCGATCCGCAGGTCGATCTTGTCCGCCACGCCGGCCCGCTCCCAGTACTTGCGGCCGATCGAGGTCCACTCGTCGTCCACGTCGAGGCAGATCAGCCGCCCGTCGGCCGGCAGCCCGCGCGAGATCGCCAGCGCCGAGAAGCCGGTGAAGGTGCCGATCTCGACCGCCCGGCGGGCGGAGATCAGCCGGGTCAGCGTGGTCAGCAGCGCGGCCTGGTCCGGGGTGGTGAGCATGATCGAGGCCCGTCCGAGCCCCTGGGTCTCGGCGACCAGTTCGGTGGCGATCTCGTCCAGTGGCATGCCGTGCGCGACCATGTAGTCGTGCAACTGGTCGGTCACCTGCACCTGATTTCCCATCGAATCCCGCCCTCCGTGTATTAGATCGGTCGCCTGTAGTCTCTATGGGTTGCCTGAACCACGATCACCCACCCCACCCGAGGGAGCACCCCGTATGCGCATCGCCGTCGCCGGATCGATCGCGACCGACATCCTGATGACGTTTCCCGGACGGTTCAAGGACCAGTTCCTGGAAGAACAGATGCACAAGGTTTCGCTGTCCTTCCTGGTCGACGAGCTGGTGGTCCACCGCGGCGGCGTGGGGGCGAACATCTGCTACGGCATGGCCCAGCTCGGTCAGCCCTCGCTGCTGGTCGGTTCGGTCGGTGCCGACTTCGCCGAGTACGGCGCCGCGCTCACCGAGGCCGGTGTGGACGTGTCACACGTGCGGGTCTGCGAGAACGTACACACCGCCCGGTTCACGTGTACGACCGACCTGGACGCGAACCAGATCGCCTCGTTCTACACCGGTGCGATGGCCGAGGCGCGCGAGCTCGACCTGGCGGCGATCCACGCCGAGACCGGCGGGATCGACCTGGTGCTGGTCGGCGCCGACGACCCCGAGGGCATGCTCAAGCACACCGACCTGGCGAAGGCGCACGGGATCGCCGTGGCCGCGGACCCGTCCCAGCAGCTGGCCCGGATGGAGGGTGCGGAGATCCGGCGGCTCGTCGACGGGGCGACGTACCTGTTCAGCAACGAGTACGAGGCCGGCCTGATGGCGCAGAAGACCGGCTGGAGCCACGGCGAGATCCTGGAGCGGGTCGGCGTCCGCGTCACCACCCACGGCGGCGACGGTGTGGTGATCGAGAACGCCGGCGGCATCCTGGCCAAGGTCCCGGCCGTCCCGGCTCCGGGACTGGTCGACCCGACCGGCGGCGGTGACGCCTTCCGGGCCGGCTACCTCACCGGCCGCGCTGCGGATCTCGACCACGAGGCGGCCGCCCAGATCGGCTGCACTCTGGCCACCACCGTCCTCGAGACGGTCGGCACCCAGGAGTACACCCTGGACCGCGCCGCGTTCCTCGATCGCTTGGAGTCGGCCTACGGCTCGGCCGCCGCCGCCACGGCGGACGGCGCGCTCAAGTCGGCCTGACGGCTCAGAGCACGTCCATCGTGAAGGTGGCATCGAGCCGTAGTAGAACTGGAGCCTCGCACCGATCGCGGTGCGAGGCCGGCCGGTGACCTGAGCTGCCAGTCAGCCCGCGCGAACGCCGCCGCCCACCGAGCGCACGAGCTCGGTCAGGCGGTTGAACACCCGCTCGGTGCTGAGGCCGTCGTGCTCGTACTCGTTCGTGACCCACGCCTGCACGTTGCCGACCCGCCGGGCCGTGTCCAGTTGCAGCCCGGAGTCGACGTACATGTCGTCGTGGTACACCGCGGCCGCCACCGGTACGTCGTTCGCCGCGAGCCGCTCGAGGTCGTACAGCTCCGACCACCGCGGCCGGGCCGCCAGGACCTCGACGGCTGCCCGGAAGGGACGCAGACCCCGGATCTCCTCGAACATCCAGGGGTACATCATCTCGCCGGTGAACAGCAGTGGCCGCGCGTCCTCGGCGAACTCCGGCCGCAGCGCCCGCTCGGCCTCGGCCGCCCACGCAGTCGCACCCTCGCCGGACCCGTAGATGCTCTCCTGCAGCGCCGCGAAGAGCGGCTCGGCGCTGTACGACGACTCCCCCATCACCTGGCTCAGGAACGTGTCCGACAACGCATCCCCGTCAAACGCCTCGTCGATCAGCCAATGCATCCGCTCGTACCCGGGCTTCATCCCGAAGGCGATCCCGAGCGACTGGAACCGCCGTACCGTCAGCCGGTCACCGTCCGGCAGCCGTACGTCGTCCGCCGCGAGCCGGTCCGCGATCGCGGCGACCCGGTCCACGTTGTGCGGATAGCGGCGGTAGAACTCGCGGTTCTTCGCCTCGACGCGCGGATAGGTACGCCGGTACACCTCGGCGGCATCCGGATCGATCGAGGCGAGACCGCCCGTCACGTAGCACGCGGTCAGCGCCTCGGGTGCCTTCGAGAGATAGGTCAGCGTCAGGAAGCCGCCGTAGCTCTGCCCGAGCGTCGACCATTTGACCCCGCCGAAGACGGTCGTCCGCAGATGCTCGGCATCCGCGATGATCGAGTCCGCGCGGAAGCACGCGAGGTAGTCGGCACCGGCCTCGGCTGTCTCGAACGACTCCATCCGCCGCGCGCTGATCGGCGTACTGCGACCAGTCCCGCGTTGGTCGAGCAGGATCACCCGGTACGTCTTCAGCGCCGTCCCGATCCACCCGGTCGGCTCGACCGGGCGCGGAGCCCGCCCGCCGGGACCGCCCTGCAGGTAGAGCAGGCAGGGCAGGTCCTCGTCTTTGCGCATCGGGTCGACGACCTCGCGGGCGAACACGTCGATGCGGTCCGGACCGTCCGGAGTGGACCAGTCCAGCGGCACCGAGACGATGTGTTCGCGGACGTGCATTCCAGGGATCGTGTAGCTGGTCATAGACGTGGGTCCACCGGTTCCGACTCGAGGGCTAGGACGGAGAAGACGCATTCGTGGATGCGCCAGAGCGGTTCACCGCGGGCGGCTCGCTCCAGGGCCTCGAGGCCGAGGGCGTACTCGCGGAGAGCGAGTGAGCGCTTGTGACCGAGGTTGCGGTCGCGGAGACGCTCGAAGTTCGCCGGCTCGGTGTAGTCGGGGCCGTAGATCAGCCGCAGGTACTCCTGCCCGCGCACCTTCAGCCCCGGCTGCGCGAGCCCCTTCGCCGTCCGGGTCAGGTTGGCGGCCGGCTTCACTACCATGCCTTCACCGCCCGCATCGGTGAGCTCCTGCCACCACGCGATCCCGGCATCCCATCCCGACGCATCGACGTACAGGCGCCGCGTCGGCGTGATCAGGTCCGGGCCCGCGGCAACCATCCGGTCCGCGATCCCCAGGTGCCAGGCGTGCGGCCGGTCCTGATACGTCGCTCCTTCCGACGCGAGCACCTGGAACGGCGCGACCCGGACCCCGTCGAGCCCGTCCGTCGGCCAGCAGTAGCGCCGGTACGCCGCGGTGAAGCGCTCGACGTTCGCAGTACGACGCTCTGTTGCGGTGAGCAACCGGTCGACGTCAAGTCCCGCCGCAGCGGCGGATCCGAGCGCTGCGGTTGCCGCTGGCAATGAGTTGCGAGCGGCCGCACCGACAGCGGCGTACTGGTGACGGAGCAGGTCCTCGGCCTTGGCGCTCCACGGTAGAAGCTCGGCGTCGAGGAGCAGCCAGGACGTGTCGAGCTCGTCGAAGACGCCCGCCTGCTCGACGACGGCTCTGAGCCTGAGCAGGAGCTCGTCGGTCAGTGGAGCTTCGAAGAAGGACCGTCCGGTGCGAGTGTGGACCGCGCCACGACCGGCGAGGCCGAAACGCTTCTCGGCGACATCGTCATCCCGGGTCAGCAGAACCACGGCGCGGGAGCCCATGTGCTTCTCCTCGCACACCAACTCGGTGACACCTTGGCCCTTGAACGTCTCGAAAGCCTGCAGCGGGTGCTCCAGCAGCCCGGGTTCGCTCGAGGTGGAGACCGGGCTCATCGTCGGCGGCAGGTACAGCAGGAAGCGCGGGTCGATCGCGAACCGGCTCATCACCTCCAGCGCGGCACCGGCCTGCTCGGCCCGGATGCTCAGCCGGCCGTGGGCCGACGTCTCGATCACCCGGCGGCCGGTGACGTCAGTGAGCTCGAGAACGTCAGGCTCGCGTGCGGGTGCGGTTGCCACATGCAACGGTTTCGCCGGGGCGTAGTACTCCTCGGTCGCCTGGATCGAGACCAACTCGCGCTCGGGGTAGCGCAGCGCGGTGAGCGAGCCTCCGAAGACGCAGCCGGTGTCGAGGCAGATCGTGTTGTTGATCCACTCCGGCTCCGGGGTCGGCGTGTGGCCGTAGACGACCATCGCGCGACCGCGGTACTCGTTCGCCCACGGGTAGCGGACCGGTAGGCCGAACTCGTCGGTCTCGCCGGTCGTCTCGCCGTACAGGCAGAAGGAACGGACCCGGCCGGACGTGCGGCCGTGCATGCGCTCGACCAGGCCGGCGTGCGAGACGACCAGCTTGCCTTCGTCGAAGACGTAGTGCGAGATCAGGCCGTCGATGAACTGCTCGACCGCGTCGCGGAACTCGGCCGGCTCCTCGGCCAGCTGCTCGAGCGTGGTCTCGAGGCCGTGGCTGATCTTGACGTTCCGGCCTCTGAGTGCCTTGAGCAACTTGTCCTCGTGGTTGCCGGGAACGCAGTACGCGTGGCCGGCGGCAACCATTCCCATCACCAGCCGCAGTACGCCGGGCGTGTCCGGGCCGCGGTCGACCAGGTCGCCGACGAAGATCGCGCGGCGGTCCGGGTGTGCGGCGCCGATCGGGCGGCCGGCGTCGTCGCGGATCAGGGTGTAGCCGAGTTCGGTCAGCAACTGCTCCAGCTCGGCACGGCAGCCGTGGATGTCGCCGATGATGTCGAACGGGCCGGTCTGGTCGGTCAGGTCGTTGAACAGCCGGGTGCGCTCGATGCTGACGGCATCGATCTCCTCGACACTGTCGAGCACGTGGACAGTGCGGAAGCCCTCGCGCTTCAGGCTTCGCAGACCGCGCTTCAGCTGCGAGCGCTGCCGGGCGACTACCTTGGCGCCGAACTGGCGGTCCGGGCGTTGCGCGTTGCGCTCCACGCAGACACGCTCCGGCGGGTCGAGCACGATGGCGACCGGCAGTACGTCGTGCTCGCGCGCCAGAGCAACCAGTTCCTTGCGCGCCTCGGGCTGCACGTTGGTCGCGTCGATCACGGTCAACCGTCCGGCGGCGAGGCGCTTGGCCGCGATGAAGTTGAGCACCTCGAACGCGTCCTTGCTGGCCGCCTGATCGTTCTCGTCGTCAGACACCAGCCCACGGCAGAAGTCACTCGAGATCACCTCAGTAGCCTTGAAATGCGCCCGGGCGAACGTCGACTTCCCGGAACCACTGGCCCCCACCAGAACCACAAGACACAGGTTGGGGATGTGAAGTGCGCCCATCAGCTCATGACCTCCCCGGCATCCCGCCGGTCGCGGGTTGAAGCGGCAGCAGAGGCCGCGCCCTCGGGGGCGACGCGGGTGAAGAGCGCTAGCTGCGTCGGCGGGCCTACCTCCGGGTCCTCCGGACCTACCGGCCGGAACTCCACCGTGTAGCCGTTGTCGTGGGCAACTGCGGTGGCCCAGGACCGGAATTCCGTGCGGGTCCATTCGAAGCGGTGGTCGGGGTGGCGGAAACGGCCGGCGGGCAAGGACGGGAAGCGGACGTTGTAGTCGCTGTTGGGCGTGGTGACGATGACTGCGGCGGGGCGGGCGGCCTGGAAGACGGACTTGGCCAGGGCGGGCAGGCGTGGTGGGTCGACGTGCTCGATCACCTCCATCAGGACGGCAGCGTCCAGGCCGGCCAGGCGGTGGTCGGCGTACGTGACCGACGACTGCAGGAAGCGCAGCCGCTCCCGCTGACGGTCGGGCAGGTCGTTGTAGTGCAGCCGCCGCTTGGCGCCGATCAAGGCCCGCGCGGACACGTCGGTCGCGATCAGCTCGCCGATCATCGGGTCCTTCAGCAGCTCACCGACCAGCGCGCCCTCACCGCAGCCGAGGTCCGCGATCCGCCGCGCCCCGAGCTCGCGCAGTACACCGGCAACCGTCTGGCGACGTTCGACCGCCAGGGACACCGAACCTTCCTCCGATGGCTCCTCCACGAGCTCCACGCCGTCGGCCTCGGCGAGGCGCTCGAGGGCGGTGTCCGCGAGGTAGCGACGGTGGGCCAGGTAGCGGTGGGAGATCAGGTCCTTCTCCGGGTGCGTGCCGAGCCAGCCCTCGCCTGCCCGGACCAGCTTGTCGACCTCGTCCGAGCCGACCCAGTAGTGCTTGGCGTCGTCCAGCACCGGGAGCAGGACATACAGGTGATTGAGTGCGTCGGCCAGCCGGAGTACGCCGGTCAGCCGTAGATCGACGTACCGGGAGTCACCCCACGCGGGGATCTCCGGATCGAGCGGCACCGGCCGAGCGTCGACAGACCACCCGAGCGGGCCGAACATGCGGGCGGCCAGTTCGGCGCCGCCGTTGCACGGCAGCGCGGGGACGTGGATCTCCAGCGGGATCGGCCGGGCGGCCAGGTCGGGGCGGGCGTCGCAGCGGCCGTTCATCGCGGTCCGGAAGAGCTTGCCGAGCGCGACGGCGAGCAGGCTGGAGGCGGCGTACGGCCGGTCGTTCACGTACTGCCCGAGGGTGAACCCCTCCTGCGCCTTTCCCCGCCCGGAGCGGACGAGCGCGATCGGGTCGATCTCGAGCAGGACGGCCGCCGTACAGCGCTCGTCGGTGGCGTCGGGGTAGAACACATGTGCTGTGCCGCCGGTCACCTCGATCCCCTGCGGTCGCGCCGGGTTCTTGTGCAACAGGAACCCGAAATCGCTCGCGGGTGCGTCAACTCCGGCAAGGTCGGTGGCTAGCGTCAGGAACACTTCCGTATTCGATCACGGGACGCGCCCGGACCGGGACCGAAATACCGCGGAGGCCGGATCGAGGATCGAGACACGCGGGGAGAGCTCTGGCGTGTCGGCCGGTTTGGTTCTAACTTGATTTGAGAAGATCTGTCGCTACAGACCGTACTTCCCCGCTGACAATCCGTATTGTCCCCGGTTTTGTGGCGAGCGCCCACCCACGCCGACCACGGGGAAAGGACCATGGCACCCTCAGGCCAATCCAGTTCGGGCTACGGCGGTTCCACGCACTCCGGCGAGGTCCGCCGGTGAAACCGCAGACCTTCGAACTCGTCCGTTACACCGATATCAGCGGAGTCTCCGGCACCGGCATCGTGGCCGAAGGCTGTGTCTTCACCGACGGCTCGGTCGCGCTCCGCTGGCACGGCCCCAACCCGTCCACGGCGATCTGGCCGGACCTCGACTCCATCCTCGCCGTCCACGGCCACTGCGGCGCGACCGTAGTGCGCTGGATCGACGTCTCCGAGATGGAACCGGTCCCCGGCACCGATCTGCTTCCCGGCGAGGTCGCCCACATCCTCGCCACCGGACGGCACACCCACCACCGCCCACCGGCGGTGGCCACGGCCTGACCGCCGGCTACGGCGTCAGACCCGTGAGTGCGAAGAACTCCTGGCGTGAGCTGGGGTTCTCGCGCAGCGTGCCGTGCAGGGACGACGTGACCGTGCGGGAGCCGGTGGCGCGAACACCGCGCAGCGACATGCACTGGTGCTCGGCCTCGATCACCACGCCGACGCCCTTCGGCGCCAGGTGGTCCTGGAGCCAGTCGGCGACCTGCTTGGTCAGCCGTTCCTGGACCTGGAAGTCGCGGGCGAACAGCTCGACCACGCGGGCCAGTTTGGACAGCCCGAGAATCCGCTCCCCCGGCAGGTAGCCGACGTGCGCGACGCCGGTGAACGGCAGCAGGTGGTGCTCGCACAGGGACTGGACCGGAATGTCCTTGGCCAGCACGAGTTCGTCGTACCCCTCGTCGTTCGGGAACGTCGTCAGCTCGAACTCGCGTGGGGTGAGCATCTCGGCGTACGCGTCGGCGACTCGCCTCGGGGTGTCGGCGAGGTGCGCGCTGTGCGGGTCCCGGCCGAGCGCGGTCAGCAGATCCGCGACGGCCCGCTGGGCGGCGGGGAGATCGATCTCCGCGCGGCCGGGGACGATATGGAGGGGGACGGATTCGAGATCGGCCGAAATCGCCATCTGCACACTCCCTGAGGGGTCAACGGACGAAGCAAGCATACATTTTCATCAACGGATCTTGTCGATAGAATCATCCCGTGGACATGTCCTGGGACGCGAGCGTGCAGGCCGTCGCCGTGCTCGAGGAGCCGACGCGACGCCGGCTGTACGAGTACGTCGTCGCCCAGCCGGCGCCGGTGAGTCGCGAGGAAGCGGCCGCCGCGCTCGGCATCCCGCGGACCACCGCCGCGTTCCACCTGGACCGGCTGACCGAGGAGGGCCTGCTCGCGACCGGCTTCGAGCGCCGGACCGGCCGCACCGGCCCCGGCGCCGGACGGCCCGCGAAGCTCTACCACCGGTCCGACCGGGAGATCGAGATCACCCTCCCCGAGCGCCAGTACGCCGTGGCCGGCCGGCTGCTCGCGGCCGCGGTCGAGGACGCCGAGACGACCGGCAGCTCACCCCGCGACGCCGTCAACCGCAAGGCCGAGGAGTACGGCGAGGCCCTCGGGAGGACCGGATCGGGCCTCTCGCTGACCGAGATCCTCGAGCGGCACGGCTTCGAGCCGCGCACCGCCGAGGACGGCATCGCGCTCGGCAACTGCCCCTTCCGCCGCCTCGCCGCCGAACACCCCCGGCTGGTCTGCGGCATGAACCTGCACCTGGTCACCGGCCTCCTCAACACCGTCGACGAGCCCCTCGAAGCCCGCCTCGACCCGCAAGCGGGCCACTGCTGCGTCCGTCTCGTAAGCTCGGCGGGTGGCGAAGAGTAGGCAGAGCCAGGGGACGCCGGCGACGGTTGCGCTGACGAAGGCGAAGGTGGAGTTCAGCACACACACCTACGACCACGATCCGGCGGCGAAGTCGTTCGGGCTCGAGGCGGCCGAGGCGTTGGGGCTGGCGGCCGAGCAGGTGTTCAAGACGTTGCTGGTCGAGGTAGACGGCAAGCTCACGGTCGGCGTCGTACCGGTCGACAAGCAACTCGACCTGAAGGCGATCGCGTCCGCGGCCGGCGGGAAGAAGGCGGTGATGGCCGACCCGGCCGCCGCCGAACGCACCACCGGGTACGTCGTCGGCGGCATCAGCCCGATCGGCCAGAAACGCGCCCTGCCCACGGTGGTCGACAGCACGGCCACCGAACACGCCAAGGTCTACGTGTCCGGTGGCCGCCGCGGTCTCGACATCGGCCTGTCCCCCGCCGACCTGATCACCGTGACCAGGGCGCGGACGGCAGCGATCGCCCGCTGATCAGCCGGTGATGCTGGGCTTGCCGATCTCCAGGTGACCGGTCAGCCGACGCCGGTACGACGTGTCGTCCGGGCTGGTGACCTCGACGTCGTACCAGCCGTGGTCGGTCGGCCAGGACAGGGACCGGTTCTGCTTGCCCCGCAGTTCGATGGTGACGGTCTTACTGCCGTAGCCGCGAGCCTTCAGCTTGACGGTCAGCGACTTGCGCGAGGTGTTGACGAGCTCCAGTTCGAGCTCGTTGCCGTGCCGGTCCGTGCGCACGTCCAGCCCCGCCGCGGGTCCGTCGACGGAACCGGCCAGCTCGGCCCAGAACCGGTTCGGACCCTGGACCGCCAGCTCGAACGGGCCGTCCACTCCGATCGTCTCGACGTGCGAGCGCCGTACGTCGACATGTGCCGGCAGCGGCAGCTCACCGCCGTACGGGTAGATGGCGAAGTGCGCGGCCTGGTCGCCGTCGTTGCCGAGGGCCAACATCAACTTGCCATCAGCAATGAACCCGGAAACTGCCGGCTGGTAAGGCAGAGCGCGCGCCGGACGACGGCCGTGCTCCTGTTGCGGCACTGCCTGGTCGGCCGGCGGCGTCGGCTTCCAGCGTGCGATCGGCGCCGGCACCGGGCCGGGTGCGTCTACCGACGGCTGCCGGTACGCGCGGTCGAAGTCGAACGCCGAGGTGAGGTCGCCGCACGCGGTCCGGCGCCAGGTACTGATGTTCGGTTCCTTCACACCGGTCCAGCGTTCGAGGAACTGGATCACCGACGTGTGGTCGAATACCTGCGAGCTGACGTGTCCGCCGACGGTCCACGGCGACACCACGGTCATCGGCACCCGCGGCCCGAGTCCGATCGGCCGACCGGCGTACCAGTCGTCACCCTCACCCGAAGCGGGCCGCGGCGCGACCGGCGGCGGGACGTGGTCGAAGTAGCCGTCGTTCTCGTCGAAGTTGATCAGCAGCACGGTCTTGGACCACGTGTCCGGGTCCGACGCGATCGCGTCGAGCAGGTCATAGACCAGGTTCGCGCTGCCCACCGGCGTGGACGAACCGGGGTGCTCGGAGTCGACCGCGGAGGGCACCAGCCAGCTCACTTGCGGCAGCTTCCCGGCCTTGATGTCGGCGCGGACCCGCGGGATCAGCGACTCCGGCTCGGACCGGTACATCGCCTTGCGGAACAGCTTCTGGTCCTTGACCGGCAACTGCTCGACCGCCGCGTCCAGTTGCTTCAGCGCATCGGTCCGCTCGGCCGGCGTCTTCGCGAAGAGCTTGTCGTAGAACTCCTCGGTGGTCCGGTAGCCGCCGGGCACTGAGGCCAGGAGCCGGTGACCCAACTCCTTGAAGGTCTTGAAGTACTCGACCGCGTTGTCGGTGAAGTTGTCCCACTCCTGGTAGATCTGCCACGACACCCCGGCCCGCTCCAGCCGTTCCGGGTACGCCGTCCAGTCGTAGCCCAGGTGGTTGTAGTCGTACGCCGCGTTCGTGACCGCGCGCTGCGTCGTACCGGGCTCGTAGCCGGTCGTACCGGACCACAGGTAGTTGCGGTTCGGGTTGGTGGAGCCGTTGACGGAGCAGTGGTAAGCGTCGCAGATCGTGAAGGTCTCGGCGAGCTCGTACTGCAACGGAATGTCGCGGCGCTCGTAGTGAGTCATGGTGGCGGACGTCTTGGCCTGGACCCAGTCGTCGTGCCAGCCGTTGCTCCAGGCCTGGGTCGCGTCGCTGTAGCCGTGGGCCAGCGCACCGAGGTACTGGATGTCGTCGGGCTGGCGGCCGGCCGCGGCCGCCGCCTCGCGGACCGAGAACGGCAGCACCTCGCCGCCGCCGGTCTGGGGCTGGTGGAACACGCTGTTGCCGTTGCGCAGCCGCAACGGCTGCCGGTCACCGAACCCGCGTACGCCGCGCAGGGTCCCGTAGTAGTGGTCGAACGAACGGTTCTCCTGCATGAGCACGATCACGTGCTCGATCGCTCGCAAGCCACCTCGCCGCACAGGTTGCGCCATCGCGGTGTGCAGCGAGGGTGGGAGCAGCGACAACGCTGCCCCACCCGCCGCCGAACCGAGCACCAGGCGCCGGGAGATCTCAGTCATGCCCCGGACAGTAAGCAAGGCCTGTGGCCGCCGCGCAGCCGCGAGATGAACAGCTATCCGCGCCGCGCGACCGCCGCATCGCGGAGGTTCTCGAGCACTTCTTCGGTCGTCTCCCAGCCCATGCAGGCGTCGGTGATCGACTGCCCGTAGGTCAGCTCTCGCGTGGGGTCGAGTTCCTGCCGGCCCTCGGCCAGGAACGACTCCAGCATCACGCCGACGATCGCCCGGTTCCCCGCGGCGACCTGCGCACCGATCTCGCCGGCCACGACCGGCTGCCGGCGGTGGTCCTTACGGCTGTTGCCGTGGCTCGCGTCGACGACGACCCGCTCCGCGAGACCCGCCTTTCGCAGCAGTTCCTGGGCTCCCGCGACCGACTCTTCGTCGTAGTTGGGTCCGCCGTCGGAGCCGCGCAGGACCAGGTGGCAGTCCGGGTTGCCGCGGGTGTGCAGGATCGCCGGCGCTCCGTCGTGGTCGATCCCGGTGAACACGTGCGGTACGGCGGCCGCCTTGATCGCGTCGACCGCCGTACCGATCGAACCGTCGGGACGGTTCTTCATTCCGATCGGCATCGACAGGCCGGACGACAGCTGGCGGTGGACCTGGCTCTCAACGGTCCGGGCGCCGATCGCGCCCCATCCGACGAGATCGGCGATGTACTGCGGCGTGATCGGGTCGAGGAACTCGCAGCCGACCGGAAGGCCGAGCTCGAGCACCTGCAGCAACAGCTGCCGGGCGGTCCGCAGGCCGCGGTTCACGTCGCCGGAGCCGTCCAGGCCAGGGTCGTTGATGAGACCCTTCCAGCCGAGAGTCGAGCGCGGCTTCTCGAAGTACACGCGCATCACCACGAGAAGACCGTCGGACAGGCGCTCGGCGACCGGGCGGAGGCGTTCGGCGTACTCCAGGGCCGCCTTCGCGTCGTGCACCGAGCACGGGCCGACGACGACCAGCAGGCGGTCGTCGACGCCGTTCAGTACGTCGGCGACCGCCTGACGGCCGTCGACGACGGTCCGGGCCAGGGAGTCACTCAGCGGCAGCTCGTCGTGCAGCGCGAGCGGAGTGATCAACGGGACGGTCTTCTCGATCCGTCGATCGACGACGGCCGCCTGACTGGCCTGGTGCGGGATGGTGTTCATGACTGGGGACCTTTCCGCCGGACACCGCGGAAGGTCGCAGGCAGCCGGCTGGGAACGAGAAAAGGCAAGGACGGAGGTCCTTGCCTTCGGGCCGGCTCTGGTGTCTTCGGTGGGCGTCAGCGATCGGCTGAGTCGCCCGGCACCAAGGCCGGCCACTCAAAAAATCGCAAATAGCTCCGCGTCACGGGACCGAGAGTACCACCGGCGCGGAAAGTCCGTGGCATCCGCGCCTCGATCATGGTTGTCTCAGCGGGTGAGCATCCGTACCGCGCGCCAGGACGAGCTGGAGCTCCTGCGCGAGCTCGAGGTCGCCGCCGGCGTCCTCTTCCGCAACATCGGCATGACCGACATCGCCGAGCATCCTGCGCCGCCGCTCGAGCTGTTCGAGCAGAGTCGCCAGGCCGGCCGGCTCTGGGTCGCGACCGACGCCGACGACCGTCCGACCGGCTTCGTCCTGGTCACGCTGGTCGACGACGCGGCGCACATCGAGCAGGTGAGTGTCCATCCCGACCAGCAGGGTCAAGGCCTCGGCCGCTTGCTGATCGAGCACGTCGACTCGTGGGCGGCTGAGCAGGGCCTGCCCGCACTCACCCTCAGCACCTTCCGCAGCGTGCCCTGGAACGGCCCGTACTACGCCCGCCTCGGCTTCGTGGAGTTGCGGCCGGACGAGTGGACTCCCGGTCTGACCGACCTCCTGGCCGCCGAGACGGCGTTCGGACTCGACCCGACGCAACGCATCTTCATGCGCCGAGCTGTCACTCCTCAGTAACCGCAGGCGGTCCGGCCTCGTTGAGGGCTGCAAGACGGGTCGACACGATGAGGAGTGCAACACGGTGGTGAGGCCACGGACCTTCGAGCTGGTTCGTTACCGGGATCCCAGTGGCGTGTCGGGCACGGGAGTGGTCGCTGAGGGCTGCGAGTTCAGCGACGGGTCGGTGGCGTTGCGCTGGTGCGGTGACAATCCCGCGACAGCTGTCTGGCCGAATCTGCACTCGGTGCTCGCGGTGCACGGCCACCACGGCGCGACCGAGGTGCGCTGGATCGAGCCGCAGCCGGGGCCACGCCCGCATCCCGCGCCGGCATCGACCACCTCTTCGACGAGCCGCACGAGATCCGTCCGCCCGCCTCCGTCGCAGATCCGTCCACGAGCAGCCACGCCCGAGGATGGGCAGGCGCCCGCCATCTCCGGTAGAACATGGCCGTGACACAGATTTATCTGGTCCGGCACGGGGAGCCGGACTACGAGCTGATCGATTCCCGCGGCTGGCCCGGGATGGCGGCCGACTCCGCCCCGCTGACCCCGCTCGGGACGAAACAGGCCCAGGAGCTCGCGGACCTGCTCAGCGGGATCGGAGCGACGTACTTGGTCAGCTCCCCGTTCACCCGCGCGCTGCACAGCGCCGCGATCATCGGCCACCGGCTGGCCCTCGGCGTCCGGGTCGACTACGACCTCCGCGACTGGCTGCCGGACCACGCCGGTGCGTGGCGCGGCATCGCCGACGTACGGGCCGCACAGGCCGAGTTCGAGGCGTACGACGGCGAGTGGCCGGAAGGCATCCAACGGCCCTGGGAGCCGCTGTCCCGGGTCCGTGAGCGGGCCCGTGCGGCACTCACCCGGCACTCCGCGAGCACGGACGGCCCGGTGCTGGCGATCACTCACGCAATGGTCATCCGTGCCCTGACCGGCGAGACCGGCACTCCGCACGGAGCGCACGAGTACTACCGGTTCGACCCGGCCGGCGAGGTCTGACCTCTCCGTCACCGGATAAGTGGCGCAAGTCACACCCGGTGATGACGTGAACACACTCTCCGCGTGATCCGGCCCCGATCACGACACGCGACGACACCTGCCGATAACGAATGGACCGAAGTTCGAGACAACAAGGGTTGAACTCGCCATGAGTTGAGCATAGTTTTCACCGAGCGCCCGTCCGCGCTTACGGTGAGTCAAGGAGGTTGCCATGTCGAGAGGGATGCCTCGCCTACCCCGCCCGCTCATGGATCTGTGGGACTGGCAGTCGCAGGCCGCGTGCCGCGACGTCAACCCAGAGCTGTTCTTCTCGCCCGAGTCGGAGCGTGGCGTGCGAAAACGTGCCCGCGAGATGGTGGCCAAGTCCCTCTGCGGGACCTGCCCGGTCCAGCCGGAGTGCCGGCAGCACGCACTCTCGGTCGGAGAGCCGTACGGCGTCTGGGGCGGCACCACGGAGTCGGAGCGCGACAACACCCTCCTGCCCGAGCACCGAAAGTCCGCGTGAGCCGCTGCTAGGACGCGTCTCTCACCACGACGGAAGCCCTGATCGGCGGGGCCTGCGCGCGAGCTCAGGCCTTGCCGTCGTCGGGCTCTGAGGTGGTCTCAGCCTCTGGCGTCGTCTCGGAGCCGGAGTCCTTCGCCTTGGGCTTCGTCTCCGGCTCCTCGGGCCCCTCAGGCTTCTGCACGGCGTCCTGCGGTCGATCCTCCGGACGGTCGTGAGGCTCGTCGTCGTGCGGCGGCTTGACCGTGGTCCGCGGGTCGCGGTAGCGATCCAGCGTCTTCAGGAAGTCCGGATCATCGTCGGGCGCGACCGGGCGTGCGGACGGCCGTGGCGGCCGGCCCGTGACTTCCCGACGACTGCCCTGGGTGCGCGACATGAGCAGCCAGACGATCGGCCCGACGAACGGGACGAACACGATCAGGACGATCCACACCAGCTTCGGCAGATGCGGCACTTCCTCGTCGGGCGTCTGGATGCAGGAGAACAGCGCGTACACGCTGAGCGCCAGGCTGATCAGGAACGGCAGGAATCGGACCACGCCCCCACAGTACGGCGTCAGCGCGCTGTGACGGTCAGACCCCGCGCGCGCAGTACCGAGTTCTCCAGCGGCCGGAACACCAGCAGTTCGATTCCGACGCCGACGACGAAGATCAGCAGGATGCCGGCGAACACCATCGAGATGTCCGACAGCGACATCCCGTTGTGCAGGAACTGGCCGAGTCCCTGACCGAGGTCCGGCGACGTCGCGATCAACTCGGCGGCCATCAGCGACCGCCAGGAGAACGCCCAGCCCTGCTTGAGTCCGCCGAGGAATCCGGGCAGCGCGGCCGGCAGCAGGATGTAGCGGATCCCACTCAGGCGTCCCGCTCCGAGCGCCTTCCCGACCCGCGGCAGGATCGGCGGCACCTGATCCAGACCGGACACCAACCCGTTCGCGATCGAGGGCACGGCGCCCAGCAGCACGACCCAGTAGATCGCCCGGTCGTTCAGCCCGAACCACAAGATCGCGGCCGGCACCCACGCCACCGACGGCAGGCTCTGCAATCCCGACACCAACGGCCCGATCCCTCGCCGTACGACCCTGATGTTGGCGATCGCCAGGCCGAGCGGTACGGCGATCAGCAGCGACAGCGCGAAGCCGATCACCGCGCGATGCACCGACACCCAGAACAGTTCGAGGATCTCCCCCGACGTCACCAACTGCCAGATCTGATCCCACACAGCGATCGGAGCCGGCAGCTTGAACTCGGGCCAGAACGCCGCCGCCCACAACGCCTGCCACACAGCCACCAGCAGGACGACAGCACCGATGGGTGGGAGCGCCCCCGCCGCAATCCGCCGTGCGCGTGAGCCTTCGGACCGCTTGACCGGCGTGTCCAGCGCATCCAGGCCGGCCTCGACCGAGCCTTCTTCCTGAAGGTCAAGCTGCGGCATGGCTGCTGATCACCCTGCGAAGCTCGGTGTTGATCTCGTCAACTGCCTCAGCCTCGGGCAACTGGTCGACATCCCACTGCCGCACGACCCGACCAGGCCGCGACGACAGCAGTACGACGCGTTGCCCCAGCCGCACGGCCTCGCGGACGTCGTGTGTCACGAACAGGATCGCCGTACCGGTCGCACGCCAGATCCGCAGCAGCTCTCCCTGCAACACGTCCCGGGTGATCGCGTCCAAGGCAGAGAAGGGCTCGTCCATCAGCAGCAGCGACGGCTTGCCCGCACCGGAGCCGGTGTTGTCCGTCGTCGATGCCAACGCGCGGGCCAGCGCGACCCGCTGCCGCATCCCGCCCGACAGTTCGTGCGGTCGCTTGTCACCGAGCCCGGCCAGCCGGACCAGCTCCAGCAGCTCAGCAGCCTTCGCACGCCGCCGTGCCTTCGGTACGCCGGCCATCCGCAACGGCAGCTCGACATTCCCGGCTGCCGTCAGCCACGGCATCAGCGCAGCCTCCTGGAACACCACCGCGGGCCGCGACGAGCTCAGCTCGATCCGTCCACTCGTCGGCTGATCCAGACCGGCGACCAGGTTGAGCAGTGTGGTCTTGCCGCAGCCGGACGCCCCGAGCAGGCAGACGAACTCACCAGCGGCCAGCTCCAGATCGACACCCTCGAGCGCCACGACCGCCGACCGGCCGCTCCCGAACGCCTTGCCCACTTGGTGAAACCGCACCGGACTCACGCTGTCCACTACGGCCCGATCGGCCTCGACGATCGCGGTCATGGCTGCCTCCCTGGTGACTACTTCGTGTCCAGACCGGCGGCGTCGACGGCCGGCTTGCCTGCCTTGCTCAGTACGTCGTTCAACGGACCGAGGTCCGCGAATCCAGCCACCGCCGGTGCTTGTTTCGCGATGCCCGCGGTGACCTGGTCCTTGGCCAGTTGCGGGAACGTCGACGCGATCGGGTCCGCGGTGATCTGGATGTTCTGGAACGCGCGGTCGATGACGGCCGGCTTCAACGCCTTGCCGGTGGCTTCCTTGAGTTGCTTGTTCACCGCGGTCTCCGCGGCCGCCTTGTCCTTGTCCGCGAAGTCGATCGCCGAGACCAGGCCGGTCAGCAGCGCCTTCACGGTCTCGGGGTGCTCCTGAAGGAACTTGGTCCGCACGATCAGCACCGTGGTCGGGAACTTCCCGTCCGGCCACAGCGACGCCTCGTCCAGCAAGACCTTCGCGCCGGCGTCAAGGACCAGGCGCGACGACCAGGGCTCGGGCAGCCAGGCCGCGTCCACCTCGCCCTGCTTGAACGCGTCCAGCGTCTGCGCGTTCTCCAGGTTGGTGACCTTGACCTTGCCGGTGAGCTTGTTCTCGGCGAGCCACTTCTTCAGCGACACGTCCTGGGTGTTGCCGAGCTGTGGGGTGACGACGGTCTTGCCGACCAGGTCGGCCGGCTTGGTGATCGTCGGCTTCACCACCAGTTGCGCACCGCCGGACGTCGTACCGGCGATCAGCCGGACGGCCTCGCCGTTGGACTTCGCGTAGGCGTTGATCGCGGGACCGGAGCCGATGAACGACGCGTCCAGCGAGCCGCCGAGCAGCGCGCCGACGGCCTCCGGGCCGGCGTTGAACTTGGTCGGCACCAGCTTCGTGCTGCCGAGTTCCTTCGTGAACAGGCCCTGGTCGAGACCGACCAGGGCGGCGGCATGGGTGACGTTCGGGAAGTAGCCGAGCCGCAACTCGGTGGCCAGGCCCTTGTCGGTCGACGCGACCGGAGCCTCGTCGCGGTCGGCTCGCGAGCAGCCGGTGACGGCGGCGGACAGAGCCAGGACGGCGGCGAGCAGGCGGACAGGACGAATGCTGTGGATACTCACAAGCGGACCTTCGGTGGTGCAGGCGGCCGGACGGCCGCGGGCGGGAATGAAAGAGCAGGTCAGGAAGCGGTCTCGAGCTCGCGCTCGTCGTCCAGGACACGTTCGGCCTCGGTCACGGCGCGGCGGCCGGCGGACAGTACGCCGTACGCGACGACTGCGGCCCAGCCGAGGACCAGGACCCCGTACGCGAGATAGCGCGGACCGGCGGCGACGTCGAGGCCGTTCATCAGCGTGCGGGCGTTGGTCAGGATCAGCACCAGGCCGACACCGACACCGAGCCAGCGAGTCGCCAGTCGGGACACCAGCCAAGCGGCCAGCGGTGCCGCGAGGACGCCGCCGATCAGCAGCGCGGCGACGATGCCGTACGGCAGGTTCTTCCCGCCGAGTCCGAACAGGAAGCCGATGCTGGCGGCGACCGAGACGAGGAACTCCGCGGCGTTCACCGAGCCGACCGAGCGTCGCGGCGCGAGCTTGCCGCTGCTGAGCAGCGCCGAGTTCGCCACCGGGCCCCAACCGCCACCGCCGGTGGCGTCGATGAAGCCGGCGACCAGACCCAGCGGCCCGAGGAACCGGCCCGCCGGCCTGCCCTCGATCACGGCCCGCACCTTGCCGGTGCCGAACCGGGCCAGGATGTAGACGCCGAGCAGAAGCAGCAGGGCGGCAACCCACACCGACGCCGACTCGGTCGACAAGCTGGACAGGAACGTCGCACCGGCGAACGCGCCGACGGCTCCCGGCACACCGATCAGCGCGACCACGCGCCAGTCGACGTTGCCGAAGCGCCAGTGCGAGATGCCGGAGGCGAGTGTGGTGCCCACCTCGGCGAGATGGACGGAAGCGGACGCGACGGCCGGGGTGATCCCGGTGATCAGCAGGGCCGTGCTGGCGGTGACGCCGTAGGCCATGCCGAGGGTGCCGTCGACGAGTTGGGCGACGGAGCCCAGCAAAGCGATCAGGATGAGGCGACGCACGGAACTGCTCCTACGGGTCGGGAGGAGACGGTGACGGAGGGCGGAGTCCTACGCCGAAGGTCGACAACCCGAGGAGTTCACGCGCAGCAGGTCGACGTGCCGGCGCCGCGTGAGCGCGTCGCCGGGAGCGTTTCGAGTGACCTGCATGAGTCCATGAAAGCGGACAAAGTCGAGTGACATGCTCAGGTTTCGCGATGTGAGACGACAAATCGCTGAGCGGACGGACTCATCGGCCGGTTGTGGTCAGAATGTTGAAAGCCTGGCGGCGGACTGCCTACGGTCCTCGGGGTGCCGATGAGCCTGAGGAGCCGCCTGATGCCTGATCTGCCGGACGGTTGGACGCCTGGGGGTCCACTGAACGCCGGAACGCTGAAGACCGAGTACGCCGTCCGCCCACTGGGCACCGACGTGTCGCGGCCTCGGTTGAGCTGGATCGCCACCGCCCCCGGGTACGGCGCGACCCAGACGGCGTACCGGATCCTGGTCGCGAGCACGCCGGAGCTGTTGACGCCGGAGAGTGCGGATGTCTGGGACTCCGGCACGGTGAGCTCGGCGCGGACCTTCGGCATCGAGTACGACGGCCCGCCGCTGACCGCACGCACGCGCTACCACTGGACCGTCCAGCTGTGGGACGGACTGGACCGCGAAAGCGAGTGGGCTACACCGGAATGGTTCGAGACCGGCCTGCTGGACGAGGGTTTCGGACCCGCCCGGTGGATCGGCGGCCAGCTGGAGAGCGCTCCACTCCTGCGCAAGGCCTTCGCCGTCGACGGCAGCGTGCGACGCGCGCGCCTCTACGCGAGCGGTCTCGGGTACGCCGACCTGCGCCTCAACGGCCAGGCCGTGAGCGACGCGGTCCTCGACCCCGGCTTCACCGACTACGACCACACCGTGCTCTATGTGACCCACGACGTCACCGAACTCCTCCGCGCCGGCGACAACGTGGTCGGCGCCGAGCTCGGCCGCGGCTTCTTCGGACTCACGTCACCGAACGCCTGGCGCTGGCACGAGGCGCCATGGACCGCCGAGCCGAGGCTGATCGCGCGCCTCGTCGTCGAGTACGACGACGGCCACACGACCGAGGTGGTCTCGGACGAGTCCTGGCGCATCACCGGCGGCCCGACCCTCTCGGACTCCCTCTACACCGGCGAGACGTACGACGCCCGCCGCGCCCTCCCCGGCTGGGACGCGGCCGGCTTCGACGACTCCGCCTGGTCCGCAGCCTCCGTGGTCGACGCGCCGAAGGGACAACTGCAAGGCCAGGCGCACGAGCCGATCCGCGTGGTCGAGACCGTCGCGCCCGTCGAGCTCACCGAGGTTCGGCCCGGGGTGTGGATCGCGGACTTCGGCCAGACCACGGCCGGCTGGACCAAGCTCACCGTCACCGCGCCGGCCGGGACCGTCGTCGGCCTGACGCACGGTGAGACGGTTGCTGACGGCAACGTGGTCGCGGTGAACCGGCACGTCGAGGGCGATCGGATCCAGCGCGACGAGTACATTGCCGCCGGCAGCGGTGTCGAGGAGTGGGAACCACGCTTCTCCTACAAGGGCTTCCGCTACGTCGAGATCGACGGGCTGACCGAGCGTCCCGACGTACTGATGCGCGTCGCGCACTCCGACGTCGGCACGGTGACCAGGTTCACGTCGGCGCAGGCGCCGTACGAGCAGTTCGACCAGGCGATGCGGCGGACGATCCTGAACAACCTGCATGGCATCCCGACCGACACGCCGTTCATGGAGAAGAACGGGTGGACCGGGGACGCGCAGGTCGGTGGGCCGACGATGCTGGCGACGCTGGACATGGCTCGCTTCTTCACCAAGTGGCTGGGCGACATCCGCGACAGCCAGGCCGAGTCCGGGCAGCTGCCGGTGATCGTCCCGTCCAGCGGCTGGGGCTTCACCGACCTCTCCCCCGCAACCGAGTGGCCCACTGTCTACCCGTTCCTGCTGCGTGAGATGCACCGCTCGTACGGCGACGAGCGGCTGCTGCGTGAGCACTGGGACTCGCTGACTCGCTACCTGGCGTGGGAGCTCGACCGGGTCGATGACGGGCTGTCCGTCAGCGTGCTCGGCGACTGGCTGCCACCCGGCTACGGCCGCGGCCCGGCGCCCGAGGACCGCCGGCTCACGGGTACGGCGTACCTCTATCGCGCCGTTCTCTCGGCCGCTGAGATCGGTGATCTGATCGGCAAGCCGAACGACTACCGGAAGGCTGCGGCCGAGCTGGCCGACGGACTGAACCGGGCGTTCCTGGATCGCGAGACCGCGCACTACCGGTCGGCCGACGACCCGGACTACCGGCAGACGTCGAACGCGGTGCCGCTGGCGTTCGGGATCGTGCCGGACGAGCTTGTCCCCCGGGTCGCCGCGAACCTGGCGGCAGACGTGGAGGCGCGTGGCTTCCACCTCAACACCGGCTGCCTCGGCGTCGGCGAACTGCTGCCGGTGCTGACCGCCCACGGGTACGGCGAGGCCGCGACGAAGGTCGCGTTGCAGCGCTCGTATCCGAGCTGGGGGTACTGGTTCGACCTCGGCGCGGACACGATGTGGGAGAAGTGGGAGGAGGACTCGCGGTCGCGGAACCACTACTTCCAGGGCACCGTCGTGCAGTGGATCTACGAGAACGTCGCTGGACTCCGCAACGTCGACGCGGGCTGGGAGCGGATCGTGGTCCGGCCGGACGCACGCGACGAGACGAGTTCGGCCGGCATCCACACCGACACGATCCGCGGGCGGGTCTCCGTGGTGTGGCGGCAGGTCAGCCGGGTGCTGTCCCTCGATGTGCAGGTGCCGGTCGGTACGACGGCCGAAGTCCACGTACCGTCCGCGGCGTCGTCGGAGGTCACCGTCGTACCGGGTCAGTTCGCGAGCGAACCGTCGTACCAGGACGGCTACACCGTCTACACGGTGCCGGCCGGACACTGGAGCTTCACAAGCCGGTCGGCGTGACCTTCGTGTAGAGGAGATCGCGCACCGCCCGGCCCTCGGCCTGGGCGCGGGACTCGAACTTGGTGACCGGACGCCACTCCGGGCGCGGGGCCCAGCCGTCGTACGCGTTACGCAGCTGCGGCTCGGCCTCGCACACCTCGAGCATCCGGTCCGCGTAGTCCGCCCAGTCGGTTGCCAGATGCAACGTTCCGCCGGGCTGCAGCCGGGACGCCACCAGCGCGACGAACGGCGGCGTCACCAGCCGGCGCTTGTGGTGCCGCTTCTTCGGCCACGGGTCCGGGAAGTAGATCCGTACGCCGGACAAGGCGCCCAGCGCCACGTGGTCGCGCAGAAAGTCGAGCGCGTCGCCGTCCAGCAGCCGGACGTTGTCCAGGTCGTACTTCTCCACCCACAGCATCAACTGCCCGAGACCGGGCGGGTACACCTCGGCCGCCAGATGGTTGACCTCCGGCGCGGCGACCGCGAGCTGGGCGGTCGCGTCGCCCATCCCGGATCCGATCTCCAGAACGGTCGGCGCCTCCCGGCCGAACCACTCGTCGAGATCGACATCACCCGGCGGCAGGTCCTCCAGCTTCCGGCCCAGCCCGGACCAGCGCGTCTCCCAGACCCGCTTCTGCCCGACTGTCATCCGGACAGTGCGCCGGACGTGGCTGAACACGCCCGCCTGTCTGACCTGATCCGTCCTTTCCACCACGCCGAGTCTAGGAAACCCGCCTCAGAACTCGATCGCGAGGGTGCGGGAGGTCTCCAGGTAGGTCTTGAGGTTGGCCAGGATCGGGGCCCATCCGGTCCGCCAGCCCTCGACCGCGTCGGCGGCGATCTCGTCGTGCACGACCTGCAGCTTGACCACAGTCGACCCGGCCGGCTCGATCGTGAACGTCACGCGGCCCGGCACCTCGTCGCGGCGGGACTCCAGGAACTCGTTCTTGAACGTGTAGGCGAGCGTCTTCGGCTCGTCGTACACCAGCACCTCGCCGGAATCGGTCAGGCTGTCGTCGGCACTGTCGTAGAACCGCACCGGCGAGCCGACGGTCCAGTCCGACTCGATCCGCCGGCCGAACCAGTACAGCTGGGTGAACGCTCCCGAAGTGAGCGCCTCCCACAGCTTCTCCGGGGTTGTCTCGATCTAGGTGACGTGAATCATCGCGGGCTTGCTCATCTGTCCTCCTCGAGCGCCGCTTTCAATGCGCTGAGGGCGCGCAGTTTGTCGCGCTCGTAGTTGCTCAGCCATCGTTCGGCGATCTCGTTGATCGGTACCGGATTGAGGTAGTGGAACTTGTGCCGGCCGCGCTTGACGGTGACGACCAGGTTCGCGTCCTCGAGCAGGTGCAGATGCTTGGTCACGCCCTGCCGGGTCAGCTCTGGCAGCAGCTCGGACAGCTCCAGCAGAGTCTGCCCGTTCCGCTCCCGCAACGCGTCCAGCAACCGGCGGCGTCCCTCGTCCGCCAACGCCTTGAACACCAGCTCCACCCCTCGACAATAGGCAACTAAAAGGTTGCCTATCAACGACGAGTGATCCAGGGCGGGCATGACGGAGTGCTGCTCAGTCGTCCCAGAAGAGGCGGGCGACGGTGTTGTGGGCGCGGCGGGTGATGCGCAGGTAGTCGTCGGAGAAGCGGCTGGACTCGCCGGGCGGGTAGCCGCAGATCTGGGCGACCGAGGAGAGGTCACGGGGATCGCGGGGCAACGAATCGCCAGGCCGGCCGCGGACCAGCATGATCGCGTTCCGGATCCGGGTCGCCAGCTCCCACGCCTCGCGCAAGGTGGCCGCCTCGGCCGCTTCCACCAGGCCTGCGTCCACCGCGACACGCAGTGCGCCGAGCGTGCGCGTCGTACGGAGCTCAGGCAGGCGATGCGCCTCGCGAAGCTGCAACAGCTGCACAGTCCACTCGATGTCGGCCAGGCCGCCGCGGCCGAGCTTGGTGTGCGTGCTCGGGTCGGCACCACGCGGAAGGCGTTCCGCGTCCACGCGAGCCTTGATCCGGCGGATCTCCATCACGTCGCGTTCGCTGACCCCGTCGGCCGGGTAGCGCAGTGGGTCGATCAGCTCGCGGAACGACGCGCACAGCTCGGGATCACCGCACAACGGGTCGGCTCGCAGCAGCGCCTGCGCCTCCCACACCGCCGACCAGCGCGCGTAGTACGAGGCGTACGAGGCCAGCGTCCGGACCAACGGCCCTTGGCGGCCTTCGGGCCGCAGGTCGGCGTCGATCGCGACGGCGGGATCCGCGCCCGGCAGCGCGAGCAGCCGACGCAGCTCGGTCGCGGCCTGGGTCGCGAAGTCGGTCGCCGCCCGCTCGTCCGCACCCGGTAGCGGATCGTGGACGAACATCACGTCGGCGTCGCTGCCGTACCCGAGCTCATGGCCCCCGAAGCGACCCATCGCCACGATCGACATCCGCGTCGGCTCAGGTTCGCCCTTTGCCACCGCGCGCTTGGCCACCTCGAGCGCAGTGGTCAGTGTGCCCACCGAGATCGCGGTCAGCCCTTCCCCGACAGCCTCGACCTCGAGCAGACCGGACAGGTCGGCCGCGGCGGTCCGGAAGAGCTCGCGGCGCCGGACCGCACGAATCGCGGCCACCGCCGCCTCGGGTTGCTCCTGTCGGCCGGCAGCGGCGGACATCTCGACCAGCAGTGCCTCTTGAGAGCGCGGGACCAGCTCGCGCTCGTCGGCGAGCATGGCGGTCGCCTCCGGAGCACGCTGCAGCAGGTCCACGGCGTACCGGCCGCTGGCCAGCAGGTGCGCGAGGCGCTCGGCCGACGCTCCCTCGTCGCGGAGCTGACGCAGGTACCACGGAGTCGACCCGAGGTGGTCCGAGATCGTCCGGAACGCGAGCAAGCCGGCGTCCGGGTCGGGCGATTCCGCGAACCAGCCGAGCATGGCCGGCAGCAGCGCCTTCTGGATCGACGACCGCCGCGACACTCCCTCGGACAGCGCCTCGATGTGCCGCAGCGCCGAAGCGGGATCGGCGTACCCGAGGGCGGTCAGGCGTTGCTTGGCGGCCTCCGGGGTCAGGCGGACCTCGCCGCCGGGGATGCGGGCGACGGCCGCGAGCAGCGGGCGGTAGAACAGCTTCTCGTGCAGCCGCCGGACCTCGAGCGCGTGCTTCTTCCACGCCGCGGTCAGGTCGGTCACCGGGTTCTTGGTGAAGCCGAGCGAACGGCCGAGGCGGCGGAGGTCGGCCTCGTCGTCGGGGACCTGGTGGGTACGGCGCAACCGGTACAGCTGGATGCGGTGCTCCATCGAGCGGAGGAAGCGGTACGCGTCCGCGAGCACGGCGCCGTCGGTGCGACCGACGTACCCGTTGGCGGTCAACGACTCGAGCGCGACCAGCGTCGTGCCGCTGCGCACCGCTTCGTCGCTCCGGCCGTGCACGAGTTGCAGAAGCTGTACGGCGAACTCCACGTCGCGCAGACCGCCGGGACCGAGCTTCAGTTGGCGGTCGACGTCGGCCGCCGGGATGTGGTCGATGACGCGCCGGCGCATGGCCTGGACGTCGTCGACGAAGCCTTCACGGTCGGCCGCGGACCAGACCAGCTCGGCGGTCTTCTCGGCGTACTGCTCGCCGAGCTTGGCGTCGCCGGCGACCGGACGCGCCTTGAGCAGGGCCTGGAACTCCCAGGTCTTCGCCCAGCGTTGGTAGTACGCGAGGTGGCTGTCGAGGGTGCGGACCAGCGGGCCGGACTTGCCTTCGGGGCGGAGGGCGGCGTCGACCGGCCAGAGGGTGCTCTCGCCGGTGTGCTCCGAGCAGATTCGCATCGCGGCGGCGGCCAGGTGGGTCGCGGTCTTGAGGGCCGGGACCTCAGAGTCTCCGTCGTGCGGTTCGGCGACGAACAGGACGTCGACGTCGCTGACGTAGTTGAGTTCGCGGCCACCACACTTGCCCATGGCAATGATCGCGAGGCGGCAGTCGGCCGCGCCGGGGTGGGCGGCGAAGTACGCGTTGCGGGCGATGTGGAGCGCGGTCTCCAGGGCTCCCCCGGCGAGGTCGGCCAGCACGGCGGCGACCTCGTCGACCAGCAGGCCTTCGGCGAGGTCGCGGGCCGCGAGGCGAAGCAGAAGGCGGCGGTACTCGATCCGCAGCGCGTCGACCGGGTTGGGTGCGTCGACGGCCGTGGCGAGTCGGGCGCGGACGTCGTCAGGCGTCGGGCGTACGGCGGCCAGCGCGGGGTCGGCCAGGTCGTACCAGTGCCGTGGGTGCACTTCGAGGTGCCGCCCGAAGGCCTCACTCGCGCCGAGCACGAAGACGAGCCGACGGCGGAAGTCGTCGTCCATCTCCAGCGTGCGCGCGAACGCGGCGACGTCGTACCCGTGCCGGTGCAGCGCCTCCGCGATCCCGCAGAGTCCCTGCAGCGCGAGGTCCGGATCCGCCGACTCCGACAGCGTGTTGATCAGCTGTGTGGTGGCGAGCGGGCTGTGCGAGGCCAAGGCGTCCAGTTGCTCCAGCATCACCCCGGCCCGCTGCGGATCCCCGAAGCCCAGCCGAACCAGCCGGCCTTCCCAGGAACCCCTCCGAGCCTCAGCCACCCCAGCAGGCTACCCGCGCCCCCGGGAAGGCGAACTGGCCACCTCGGATGGATACCAAGTGTGTTGCAGTGGATACACGGTGTCGTGTAGCGGATTCGGGCTGTAGTCGGCATGATGGCTGTTCATGGTCATGATGACGGGGTCGCTCGCCGTGCGGGGCACTGTGGTCTGGTTGACGCCTCAGCAGGGTGGGCGGGTGTCCGGGCCGCCCGAGCCGGACTACGACTACGACTACACAGCCACCGCGTACGTGCCGCCGCGCAGCGCGGAGGACGGGCAGGCGGGGATCGCACTCCGGCGGTTCGCGCCGGGCGCCTGGCGGACCCCGGCGGAGGGGATCCTCGTCCCGTCCAAGGGCAACCGGGCCCAGCAGGTGATCCCGGGATGCATCGTGGTGATCACCGAAGGGATCCGCCCTGTCGGTCTGCTCACGGTGGAAGAGGTCCATGCACTCGCACCGGACGGCACCCAGGTGATCTCGTCCGCCGAGCCCGCACCGCTCCCGGACCTCACCATGACCGCGCCGGTCTCCCCGACCGATCCGCCGTACCGGCACTCCACCGCCGCGGCCCGCTGGACGACCACCTCGGAGCACGCCTCCGATCAGGCACCGCTCCACGCCGCCGAGCTCTGAACACACTCTGTCGCAACCCGCATACCCAGTGTTACCGTCAGCTCTATGCGTCACTGGAAACGCACCGACGGCCTGCCGAAGTACTGCACCGTCATCGGCGCCGTGACCGACGGGCTGCCGGTGCTGGACCGGATCGCGGCCTCGCCCCAGCAGCCCGTGCGCATCATCGACGTCCTGATCGGCTGATCAGAACGCGAACTGGTTCAGTACGGCGAACTTGTCCGTCGCACCCTCGTTCGATACCGCCACCACCCGCCGGGTGATCGTGTGCGATCCCCCGGCCGGCAGGTCGAGCTTGAACTTGCTCATCGTCCAGATCGCCTGCGAGTACCCGGTGAAGGCACCGCTGTCCGCGCCGTACACCAGTCCGTAGGTCTGGTTGTCAGGGCCGGTCCCGGACTGCCCGATCCAGCGCTTCGCGTCCGGCGTCTGCGCGAACGGTCCACCACTGGTGACCGGCGCGCTGCCCGACACCGCCGAGCGCGAGCCCGTGCCGTCGTGGTCGAGGGCGTCACCGGCCCACACCGTCAGCGGCGCACCCGTCGCGTTGGTGAAGGTCGTCGCGGCGGTGACGAACTGCTCGTCGGCCGTCGCGGTGTACGTCGTGACCACCTTCAGGTTCGGGTTCTCCGACGAGGTCCCGGTGGCCTGGACGACCGCCTTCTCGCCGGTGTTCTCGACGATGCGTACGTCGGTCGACCGCACCTGCAACTGCTGCCACGCGCTGCCACCGGTGGGTTCGGTGGTGCTGACGTACGGCAGGTTGATCCAGTCCAGCTGGTCCGGCTGGCCGGTGATCGCCATGTCGACGACCTTGCCCGGCGTGGACGGGGTCATCTGCGAGTCCTGGAACACCTTCGCGATCGCCATCGCCAGGTGCTTGTTCTCGATCACGATGTCACCGACGCCACCCTCGACCAGACCGCTCGGGAGCCGCTTGCCGATACTCGCGTCGACGTTGACCGGGGACACCTCGAGATCCGCCTGGTAGGCGCCGCTGTCGCCGGCCTCGACCTCCTTGGCCGCGGTCGCGAAGCCCAGCTGCGCGACCTGGATGGTGTACGTGCCGGCACCCTGCGAGAGCCCGACCTGGTAGTTGCCCTCAGCATCGGTCGTGGTCCGGCCGACTGCCGTACCGTCCTGGACGACCAGCACGGTGCTGTTCGCGGCAGGACCGCCGGTGACCTTGTTGGTCACCTTGCCGGACACGACCGGCCACGGCTTGGCCGTCGTACCACCCGGGGTGAAGGCGTACAGGTTGCCGTCGAACGCGCCGGCGACCACGGTGTTGCCGCTGACCGCCGGACCTGCCGACACCCAGGTGCCGATGTCCTGCGACCACATCGGCTGGCCCGTCCGCGCGTCCAGCGCGTAGAACCCACCACTGTTGGCGCCGACGAACAGGGTGTTCCCCGACAGCGCCGGCGAGGTGAACGAGCCACCCCGGTACTGCGATCCAGGCAGCAACTGATCCCAGATCACGTCACCCGTGGTCGCGTTCAGAGCAGTGATCGCACCACTCGGGAAGGACATGTAGACCGTGTTGCCCTTGATCGCCGCCGCGGACGGGGTCGCGCCGCTGCTCACCAGCGACGGGTGCGAACTGCGGTAGCTCCACAGCACCGCGCCGGTCGCACCGTCGCGCGCCACGATCCCGTTGTTCGACCCGATGAACACCTTGCCGTCGGCCGCGGACGGGATGCCGTCCTGCCAACCGCCGAGGCTTTCCGTGCCCTGCCACAGCTTCGCACCGGTCTTCAGGTCGTACGCGATCACGCGATCCGCGGTCTCGTTGCCGACGTACACCCGTCCGTCGGCGACGGCCGGTGTGCCGTCACTCATCGTGGCGCCGCTCATCGGTGCGGCCCAGACCCGCTGACCTGTCTTGGCGTCGAGGGCCAGGAGCAGACCGGTGGCCGCCTCACCGAAGCGCGTCTGGTACGGGAACAACACCTTGCCGTCGGCAACCGTCACGCCGTAGTACCCGTAGGTGCGCTGGTTGTTGCCTTCCGGTGCCGGCCCGGGGTCGTTCTTCCACTTCAGCGCGCCGGTCTTGGCGTCCAGCGCGAACAGCGTGCCGTGCAGGGTCGGGACATAGACGAGGCCATCGGAGACGGCGACGCTGCCGTGCACCGAGGACGGCACGGTGTAGCTCCACAGCTTCTTGCCGGTGGCAAGCGAAACCGCGTGGACCGCGGCATTGCCGTCGCCGTTCTCGTCCCGCGTCCCGGCGTACACGACACCGTCGACGATCGCGGGCGAACCGGTCAGGAAGGTGCCCTTCGTCCGGTAGGACCAGGCCAGCCGCTGACCGGCAGCGATCGCGTCGGTGGCGACTCCGTTGTGCGAGGCGTCACCATGGTGCTGCGACCAGTTGGCTCCGGCGACCGGCTTGATCGCCTTCTCGTTCGTGAAGGTGAAGTCCGAGGTCCGGGTCCACGTCGCCCCGGTCTTGTCGGCTGCTTCCACCGTGAGCTGGTGCTTGCCCGCCTTGATGCCGTTCGGCAGCGCGGAGTACCAGGTGAACTCACCGGTCGAGCTGAGTGGCCGCCACGAGCCCTTGTCGAGCTTGAAGCGGACCCGGACCGGCTGGTCGGTGGTGTCGTAGGCGTTGACCTGGATCCCGGGGAACCCGTTCAGCGGGACCGCGGTACCGGGCGCCGGCGACACGATCGTGAGGTCCTTCTCCGCGCCGTAGATCCGGAACGGGTTGTCGAAGGCCTTGTTGTCCATGTGCACGAACCGGAACCCGCGCGGCGAGTTGTCGATCGTGTACGAGCTGGACACCGTCTGGATGTGCTTCGCGGTGCCGGCGAAGTCGCTCTTCGGCTCCACGTCGTTGGAGTGCTCGTGGCCGACCAGGATCAGCTCGGCGCCGTACTGCTCCAGCACCTTGCCGTACTCGTCGTACACCGACGGCGAACCGAACGGCACGTTCATCGGCTGGTGGGTGAGCACGACCAGGTGCTTGCCCTCCGTCATGTTCCGGGCGAGGTCGGCCTTGACCCACTCGAGCTGCTCAGCGAACGGCGCGGCCCCGTTGTTCTCCAGGACCAGGAAGTGCCGGTCGCTGTAGTCGAACGAGTACCACTCCGGACCGACGTGCTTGCGGTAGTTGTTGATCCGGGCCGCGTACGTCGCTCCCGCGGCGTACTCGTGGTTGCCGACCGCCGGCCACACCGGGACCTTCGAGTTCGCGGTGCTCTTCTTGTAGAACTCGAACTCGGAGTCGGTGGCGCTGTTGGTCAGGTCGCCGCTGACCTGGATGAACGCGAGCTTCTGCTGCGTGGAGTTGATCTCGGTGATCTGCTCGGGCAGCTGCGCGTTGACGTGCGGGTCCGCCACATTGGCGAAGGTGAACCCGCCTGCCGCGGAGGCCTTGTCCTTGCGGAGGCCGAAGTCGACCTCCTGGCTCGCGCCGTCGGCCAGCTGGCCGAGGCTGCGGAAGAACTTCGGGGTCATGTTGTCGTCGGTGCCGACCGAGTAGCCGGCCGGCTGGGTGACGAAGACCAGGTCGACGTCACGGCGCTCGACGTCGGTCGTGAACGTGTAGTGACCCTGGGCATCGGTCACGACGCTCTGCTGACCGTCCGACACGCTGACGCCGGCGATGCCGGCCTCACCCGCGTCGATCCGGTTGTCGGCGTCACGGTCCTCGAAGACCGTGCCGGTGATGGTGGCGCTGGGACCGTCGACTGCGTCGGCGACGACCCCGGTCAGCGGTACGCCGATCACCATCACGGCCAGTCCGGCGGTGACGCCGTACAGGAGTTTGTGCCACTTCGTTGTGGCAGCTTGATGATCACTTGACCTGCGGGACAGGCGGATCATGTGAAGAGGAACCTTTCTACGAACCAGAAGAGGCCGAAGGCGGCGACGACCCCTGTCGCCGAACGGACCACCGGAACCGAGAGCCGGGTCCGGCGGATCAACAGGACCAGCGGGAACACGGCGAGCAGCAGCAACGCCTGACCCGCCTCGATGCCGACGTTGAAGCTCAGCAGCGAGACGAGCAGTTCCGGACTGACCTGATCGGTGATCCGCAACGACCCGGCGAAGCCGAGCCCGTGCAGAAGACCGAAACCGAAGACCACCGGGAGCCGGTGGCGGGTGGAGCCGAGCAGGTTCTCCACCGCGACGAACGCGATCGAGAGCGCGATCAGCGGCTCGACGATGACCGGCGGCACGGACAGGCCGCCGAGCAGGGTGGAGATCAGCGTGACGCTGTGCGCCACGGTGAACATCGAGATCACCTGGACGAGACTGCGCAGGTTCACGGCGCCGAGGATCAGGGCGACCACGAACAGGACGTGGTCGAGCCCGGTCAGGATGTGCTCGACGCCCATCTTGCCGAACTGCAGACTCGACGTGGCCAGCGTGTTGTCGCCGACGGTGAAGTCGTGGTGGGAGCGGTCGAACACGGTCCGGCCGGAGCCGCTGTCGAAGCTGTACTCGACCAGGTTGGTGTGGTCGTCGGCGACCGCCTCGGACATGGCGAAGACGCTGTACTGCAGGCTGAACGCGCCGGAGGAGCCGGGGCACTCGAACACGAGCCCGAGGTCGGCGTACGCCTTGGAAGCGCGCTGGCCGACCGACGTCGTCTCCAGCGACTGCTCACACGCGGCACCGTCGACGGCGACGACCACCCGGTCGTGCAGGTACTCCGCGATGCGGTCCTTGGCCGTGTCCAGGGCTTGCGCGCGCTGGCCGTCGTCCGTGGTCGGTGCGCCGAGGTCGACGGCTCGCCCGAGTACGTCGTACTCGAGGCTCAGCAGATACGTGACCCGGCTGCCGTCCTGGTGCACGGTCGAGTACCCGGTCGAAGCGATCACATGAGCCGAGGCCGCCGAGGCTCCCGTGAGGAACAACAGGACGAGCAGTCCGATACCCACCAGCAGTCGCCGCATGAGACCCGATCCCACGCGACCCCGGCGACCACTAGATGACCACTCAGGAAACTATTTACCGCCACCACGCGGCAAATCGCCACTCAACAGCACGTCCCCACCACGCCACGTCCACCCGCCGGCCAACCGCACGCGCCACCCGGCTGGCGGGTTGTTCCACCGATGGCACCTTGTAGGGCGCCATCCCTCAAACAACCCGCCAGCGATGGAACGGCCAGCCAACGCCGGCCGTGCTGGCAGGACCAACAGCAGCATGTTCAGCTCAAAGGATTCACCAGCCCGCCGAGTAGCACGCTGGGGAAGATCCGTGGTTCTAGAGGACAGGTAGGAGCTTGTTGAGTTCGAAGGGGGTTACCTGGCGGCGGTAGTCGAGCCACTCGGCGCGCTTGTTGCGGAGGAAGAAGTCGAAGACGTGCTCGCCGAGGGTTTCGGCGACCAGTTCGCTGTCTTCCATCGCGCTGATCGCCTCCGCCAGGCTGCTCGGCAGCGGCTTGATGCCGAGTGCCTTGCGCTCACGCGGCGTGAGCGCCCAGATGTCGTCCTCGACCTCGCGCGGCAGCTCGTACCCGTCCTCGATGCCCTTCAGCCCGGCGGCCAGCATCAGCGCGAACGCGAGGTACGGGTTCGCCGCCGAGTCCAGCGACCGGAACTCGACCCGCGAGGACTGCCCCTTGTGCGGCTTGTACATCGGCACCCGGACCAGCGCGGACCGGTTGTTGTGCCCCCAGGAGACGAACGACGGCGCCTCGTCACCGACCGCGAGCCGCTTGTACGAGTTCACCCACTGGTTCGTCACCGCGGTGATCTCGGCCGCGTGGTGCAGCAGCCCGGCGATGAACGCGCGCCCGGTCTTCGACAGCTGGTACTGCGCGCCGCCCTCGAAGAACGCGTTCCGGTCACCCTCGAACAGCGACATGTGGGTGTGCATCCCGGACCCGGGCTGGTCGCTCAGCGGCTTCGGCATGAACGAGGCGTAGATCCCCTGGGTGAGCGCGACCTCCTTCACCACGACGCGGAACGTCATGATGTTGTCGGCCGTCGACAGCGCGTCGGCGTACCGCAGGTCGATCTCCTGCTGGCCCGGGCCGCCCTCGTGGTGGCTGAACTCGACCGAGATGCCCATCGACTCCAGCATCGTGATCGCCTCGCGGCGGAAGTCGTTCCCGATCCCCTGCGGGGTGTGGTCGAAGTACCCGGATGAGTCGACCGGCTCCGGATGCGTCCCGGGCGCGCCGGTGAGCGACTTGAACAGGTAGAACTCGATCTCGGGGTGGGTGTAGAAGGTGAACCCCAGATCGGCCGCCTTGGACAGCGTCCGCTTCAGCACGTGCCGCGGGTCGGCGAACGACGCGGATCCGTCCGGCATGTTGATGTCGCAGAACATCCGCGCGGTGCCCATCGTCTCGCCGCGCCAGGGCAGGATCTGGAACGTCGACGGATCCGGCTTGGCCAGCATGTCCGCCTCGGTCACCCGCGCGAACCCCTCGATCGCGGACCCGTCGAACCCGATTCCCTCGGCGAACGCGCCCTCCAGCTCGGCCGGCGCCACCGCCACGGACTTCAGGAACCCGAGCACGTCGGTGAACCAGAGCCGCACGAAGCGTACGTCGCGCTCCTCCAGCGCGCGCAGCACGAACTCCTGCTGCTTGTCCATCGGTCCACCTCTCACGGCGTCGGTCGGTTCTCACACAGTGTGCCCCGGCTCTGTTAAGCAGACGTTACGTGCTGCTGGGGACATCGGCAGCGCCAGGGCCTACCGTGTCTGTCGTGCAAACGATCTTCGGTGCCGGGTACCAGGTGGCGCTGATCGTGGCAGCGGCCCTCTGCGCCAGCGACCTGCTGCTCAGCACGGCGCGATTCGTCCAGACGATCCGGCGGAAGCGCACCGCCGAGCAGGACGTCCTCGGACGGCGCTGGCTGCCCGTCCCGGAGCTCGGATTCGGCATGTTCGCGTTCTGCTGCCCCGGGCTGGTCACGCTCGGGCTGACCCACCACAACGCCGACGACCTGCCGACCAAGGAGATCCTGCTCGCCGCCCTGGTCTTCGGGTACGCCGGAGCGGTGCTGTCCCGGGTCGTCCGGACGCCCGGACCGGGCGGCCGCCGGTTCCGGCTACGCGCCGGCCTGCTCCTTGGCCTCCCGGCCATCTTCGGCCTGGTCTTCGGCCTCTCCGGCGTCGCTGTCTGAGGCCCGCCGCCGCTGGAACCACGGCACGATCCGCTCCATCGGCGCGAACGCCAGCCAGCAGACCACGGTCGGCAGGAAGTGGATCAGCAGGATCGCGGTGTTCGCCGCGTGGAACCCGAGGAAGAACAGGGCCCCGAGCAACTGCCACCGTCCCTTGAGCCACAGGATGACCGGGGACAGGAACTCCGCGGTGATCCCGACCCACTGCATCACGTGCAGCATCCACGGATGGTGCAGCAACCACTCCCCGACCGGATGCGGCCGCCGGACGATCGCCCACGTCAGTACGGCGCTCCCCGGCCAGGTCAGCGCCCATCCGGCACTGCGCAGTTTCGCTATCGCGGAAAGGAAGTACGTCGCGATCACGCAGATCTGCACACACCGGATCACCCAACCGGCCGACTCCGATCGCGTCTGATCGTTGTACGACGCGCGTCCGCGACGGCCGGCCTTCACGGTCGGAAGCACCCACAACGCGATCACGAGGGCGAGGTGATCGTGGTCGACCTTGCCGTCGCTCATACCGATCAGCACCCACCACGTGAACGCCGGCGCCACGATCCAGCCGGCGATCCGCGGGAAGTAGTTCGACGCGCCGACCAGGCAGGCCGCGATCAGGACGACGTACAAGGCGGTCGTGTTGAAGACCGTGGGCTTGGGGAGATCGAACATGCGGGCCAGGAGCAACGGCTGGTAGAGCCCGGGATGCTCGCCCTTCAGCCGGGTGTCGCGGACGAAGGCGTGCATGTCCACGATGACGAACAGATAGAGGACGGTCCGCAACCACGCCACCCGGGCGAGCCCGATGGCCGGGGTGAACCAGTTCGCGGCGCGGACGGCGACGGTGCGGGCGCTCACTTGCGCACCTCCCAAGTGGCCAGGACCTCCGGTGCCGGCGGTCCTACGACCCGGCCTTCGACCAGTTGGGTGGTGTCACGGATCAACTCGAGCTTCACGTACTTCGGCTTGTCCGGGTGCTTCTTCGCCCACCCGTCCGCGACCTGCTGCAGCAGCGACGGGTCCTTGACGATGTCCCCGGTCCGGGCCTCGATCTCGGCCCGGGCGACGCCGGCGCCCTCGATGTTCAGCGGTACGTCGACCGTCGTTCCGGCATCGGTCTGCGCGCTGATCCTGGTGTAGGTGATGGAGGCGTCGTCGGGCACCGACATCGCGTACTGCGACATCGGGCCGAACGGCCACGCATCGTCGGTGGCGCGCACCGACCCGTTGATCAGCAGGCCGATCCCGACCAGGGCCACGGCCACCCGTACGCCCTTGCCGACCTTCCCCAGCCGGACGTCCCCCGCCCGCTCCTGCCCATCTGTCACGACCGTCATTAGACCAGACCGGTTTCGGTAGCTCGGCGGTAGGGAATTTTCTATACCATGACCGCCCCAGAAAATTTCCAACCTGCCCGGATGTCCCGGCGCACAGTCCTGCGCGGCGCTGCCGCCTCGGGGGTGCTGATCGGCGGCATCGCCGTCTCGACCACGGCAGCGCACGCCGCCCCCGCGCCGCGCTGCTACACGCGCACCGAATGGTCGGCGCGCCCGCCCAAGTCCGCCACCCAGGTGATCGGCGCACCCGACCACATCGTCATCCACCACACCGCCAGCCCGAACGTCACCGACTACTCGCTGGCGGCGGCGTACGCCGTGTCGCACTGGATCCAGGACCTGCACATGGACACCAACGGCTGGATCGACTCCGGCCAGCAGCTCACGATCAGCCGCGGCGGCCATCTGATGGAGGGCCGCAGCAAGTCGCTGTCCTCGATCCGGAACGGGCAGAACGTCCTCGGCGCCCAGACCGCCAACCACAACAGCCGCACGATCGGCATCGAGCACGAAGGCATCTACGTCAGCGAGAACGTGCCGACCGCCCTGTTCGACATGTCCGTGCTGACCTGCGCCTGGCTGTGTACGACGTACGGCCTCGATCCGCATGCCGCGATCGTCGGGCACCGGGACTACAACTCGACCCAGTGCCCGGGTGACGTGTTCTACGCGAGGCTGCCCGAGCTCCGCGACCGGGTCGCCGCGGTCCTGCTCGGCTGATAGGTCACCCTCCGGATCAGGATCTCGAACGGACCGCGGTAGTTCGCGCGCCGCATCCGGTCGGCGATCCACACGGTCGCCAGCCAGGTCGCGACCGCGAGCAGCGCCGTCGTGGTGGTGGAGAGCGTGCGGGACAGATCGAGCAGGTACGGCGTGAAGACCACGGCCCACACCACCGACTGGGACAGATAGCAGGTCAGCGACCGTTGGCCGGCAGCGGCGATCGCCCGGGTGATCCGGCCCTGGCGATCGCGCAGCTTGAGCGCGATCAGAACGATGAGAGCGGCGTACCCGAAGCCACCGAGGACACCGGATGCGTCGTGCAGCGGACCGAGCCGGGTGAGCGCTTCGCCGCTCGGCTGGTCGATCACGCCGCCGACCACCAGCGACACCGGTAGTGCGCCCACGACTGCCACGGTGAGGCCGAGGACTGCCGTCGTACGCAACAGGGTGAGGTGCTCGGCCGGCCGTTCGAGGATGCGCCGGCGGCCGGCCCACAGACCGACCAGGAACGGCGTGACGAACCCGATCCAGCCGAGCAAGGCGATGAACGGCTGCACGACGATCCGGTCACCGAACTGCCCCAGGAAGTCCGGAGGAAGCATCGACGGATCGGTGGCGTCGGACGCAGTGGCCAGAGAGTCGTCGCTCGGCAATGCGGTGAGGACAAAGACCAGCGCTGCGACGATCAACAGCCAGCGGTCCTTCCAGCGCAGGGCCCAGACACCAAGGAAGAGGAGTACGCCGTACGCCGCGAGAATGTCGCCGATGTACAGCAGCATCGCGTGCACGAAGCCGAGCACGATCAGGACGAGACTCCGGCGCCACAGCAACGTCCGGATCGGCCACCATTCCTTGCCGGATTCCCGTTGCCGCCGGACGATCTGCGCGACGCCGTACCCGAACAGGACCCCGAACATCGGGAACGCGCGGCCGTCGACGAAGGTCGACAGCACCATCCCCACCACGCGGTCGGCACTCGCGCTGTCCATCGGGAAGCCGCCGAACACGCGCGCGCCGTAGACGAAGTAGTGGGAGTTCGCCAGCGCGATGAACAGCAGCATGAAACCCCGCGCAAGATCGGGTCCCAGCGCCCGCTCCCCCAGCCCGGTCGGCCCGCCTTGGTTCGCCATACCTCTGAGTGAACCGAGCCGTGGCCGCCTCGCCATCCACCCAAAGTTCCCGGACTGGTGAACCTTGGTCGCTGTTTGATGAGCCGCATGGACGACGACGTACTCCGTCGATGGCAGCGCGGCTGGTCGGTGGCGCGGCAGTGGACCGACTACGCCGAGGTCGACGGAGTCATCGTCGTCCGCGTCGGCGAGCCGGACCGCCGGGTCGAATACCTCGCCACTGAACAGCACGCCACCACAGCCGCCCAGATGGCCCAGTCCGACGCCAACCCGGCCGGCAGCTCCTGGCTCAAGATCACCACGAGGTCCCGCCCGCGCGTGGCCGCCGTACTCCATCCGCTCGAGCTCATCCGGACCGAGCGATTGTTGACAATCTCCTTGTCGGATCAGCCATCGAGTCAGGCGCCCGCGCCGTACGAGCTCGATGTCAGTGCGATGCCCGGCCTGATCGACGTCGAACTGCGCACCGACGGAAAGACAGCTGCGAGCGGACGGATGGCGGTCTTCGGAGCCGACGCAGTTGCCGACGTCATCTACACCGCGCCGCCGCACCGGCGCCGTGGTCTGGCCCGCGCCGTGATGTCCGCCCTGGCCGACGCCGCTCTCGATCAAGGTGCGATCACGGGTCTTCTCTCTGCCTCCCCCGAGGGACTCCCGCTCTACCAATCTCTCGACTGGTCGCCGGTCGCCGACTTGGTTGTCGCGCGAACACGGTTACCGTCGGTGGGATGAAGCAGGTCATTGTGTTCACCGGTCTGCCCGGGACCGGCAAGTCGACGCTGGCCGAAGCGCTTGCTGTCGAAGCAGCTACTCCGGTCTTCGCCGGCGACTGGTTGCTCGGGGCGCTCAAACCACACGGCGTACTCGGCGGACTGAGCCGGCCGGCCTTCCTGGCGATGTACTACGACCTGCTGGAGACGTTGGTCCGCCGGCAACTGATGCTCGAGCAGTCGGCGATTGTCGACTGTCTGGTTGACGACACAGTGGCGGACCGATGGGAGAAACTGGCGACGGAGTACGACGCACGGCTGCGGTTGATCGAGTGCGTTTGTACGGACGAAGGCGAGCATCGGCTCCGGTTGGAGGGCCGGCTGCGTGGGATTCCCGGATGGCACGAGGTCGGGTGGGATCACGTGGAACGGATGCGGGTCGAGTACCCGCGGCTGACGCGCGAGCACCTCACGGTGGACGCGATGAATCCGGTCGAGCGGAACCTCCGGCAGGTCCGGGAGTACAGCGGACTCTCGCAAGAGCCGGGGTAACCAGTAATGTGCTCTCGTGCCTCAGCTTCGGGTAGCGCTCGCTCAACTCAATGTGACCGTCGGTGATGTCGACGGCAACGCGGAGAAGATCGTTGCCTGGACCCGGAACGCGGCCGAGCGTGGTGCGCATGTCGTGGCGTTCCCGGAGCTCGCGCTGACCGGCTACCCGGTCGAGGACCTGGCCCTGCGAGCGTCGTTCGTGGATGCGTCGCAGGCCCGCATCCAGGACCTGGCGCAGCGGCTGGCCGACGAAGGGCTCGGCGACATCGTGGTGGTCTGCGGCTACCTCGACCGCGCGACCGGTACGGCGATGGGCATCGACCGGCTCGGCCGGCCGAAGGGCTCCCCGACCAACTCCGCGGCCGTGATCCACCAGGGCCGCGTGATCACGAGCGCGGTCAAGCACCACCTCCCGAACTACGGCGTCTTCGACGAGTTCCGGCACTTCGTTCCCGGCAACACGCTGCAGGTGGTCCGGATCCACGGCGTCGACGTCGCCGTGGTGATCTGTGAGGACCTCTGGCAGGACGGCGGCCCGGTCGCCGCCACCAAGGCCGCTGGTGCGGGGCTCCTGCTCGTCATCAACAGCTCGCCGTACGAGGCCAACAAGGACGACGTTCGCGGCGCACTGGTCAGGCGCCGCGCCCGCGAGGCCGGCTGCCCGCTGGCGTACGTGAATCTCGTCGGCGGCCAGGACGAACTGGTCTTCGACGGCGACTCCTTGATCGCCGATGCCGAGGGCAAGGTGTTCGCCCGCGCCCCGCAGTTCGAGCAGGGCAGCATGGTGGTCGACCTCGAGCTGGCGGCCCCGACGGGTACGCCGGCCGGCACCCACGAGGGCATCGAGATCGTCCACAAGGTCATCCACGACGAGGCCCTGGCGGCGTACGAGCCGATCGCGGCCGCGGTCGCGCCGCGGCTGTCCGACGAGGCCGAGATGTACGGCGCGATCGTCACCGGACTGCGCGACTACGTGCAGAAGAACGGGTTCAAATCCGTCCTGCTCGGTCTGTCCGGCGGCATCGACTCGTCGCTGGTGGCCGCGATCGCCTGTGATGCGGTCGGCGCCGAGCATGTGTTCGGCATCTCCAACCCGAGCGTCTACTCCAGCGACCACTCCAAGGACGACGCGGCCGAGCTCGCTGCCCGGACCGGTCTGAACTACCGGGTCGTGCCGATCCAGCCGATGGTGCAGCCGTTCATCGACACGCTCGGCCTGACCGGCCTGGCGGAGGAGAACCTGCAGGCCCGGGTCCGCGCGGTGATCTGGATGGGCCTGTCGAACGCCGACGGCCACCTGGTTCTTGCCTGTGGCAACAAGTCGGAGTTGTCCGTCGGCTATTCCACCATCTACGGCGACGCGGTCGGCGGCTACGCCCCGCTCAAGGACGTACCGAAGACCCTGGTCTGGCGGCTGGCGAAGTGGCGCAACGCGGACGCGAAGGCGCGCGGCCAGCAGCCGCCGATCCCGGAGAACGCGATCGCCAAGCCACCGTCGGCCGAGCTGCGGCCGGGGCAGCAGGACACCGACTCGCTGCCGCCGTACGACCTGCTCGACGACATGCTGGACGACTACGTCGAGCTGGACCGCGGCAGCGCCGAGCTGGTCGCGGCCGGATTCGAGACCGAGCTGGTCAGCAAGGTGATCCAGCTCGTCGATCGCGCGGAGTACAAGCGCCGGCAGTACCCACCGGGCCCGAAGATCACCCACAAGGCCTTCGGCCGGGACCGCCGGTTGCCGATCACCAATGCATGGCGTGAGGACGCACGGAAGGCAGCCGAGCACTGAGCGATTCCTGGCGGTACCGCCCATCCAATGACACCCCGTGGGGCGCTCCTGAAGAGCCCACGGGTCGGTCCGGCTCGCCCGGCGACGGTGTGAGCGATCACTCAGGCACAGCCGGTGGCGCTCACCCTCCGCAACGGTGGGACGATGAAGGCATGGTTGACAACTTCCTGTCGGCCGGTACCCAGGGCGAGGACGAGGAGCTGCCGTCGCCGTACGGGACCGGACCGAAGAACCGGACAACCGAGGAGCACCGCCGCTCGGACTACGACAACGACTCCTGGCGGGACCGGGCCAACGGCCTCGGTCTCGACCCGTCGCCGTCACTGCCGAACGCCCCCAGGTCCTACGAGCGCGGCCCGGTGCCCCAGCAGCCATACGTACCCAAGCCGCCGTACCTGCCCGCGGTGCCGCCGCCCCCGGCGCAGCAACCCCAGCAGCAGCGGTTCGGCGACCAGCCGCAGAGCCGCCAGTACGGCGATCAGCCGCAGCGGCCGGAGTACTACGGGGAGCGCGAGCAGTCCCGCGCCGACGAGCCGTCGTACGGACAGCCGGCGTACCCGGAGCAGAACCCGTTCCGTCCGCAGCAGCCTGCGCAGCCGCAGCAGACTCCTCCGCCGCAGCAGGGCCGCCCGAGCCCGTTCGGCCCGGGGAGCAACGGCGTACCGCCGAACCGGCAGGCGCAGCCACCGGCGGCCGGCCAGCAGCCGCAACCGCAGCCCCAGCGGCCGCCTGCACCGCCGCAGGCCGGCAACGGGCTGACGCAGCGGCCTCAGGGGCCGCACAGCTCGAACGGGACCAGCAACGCGAACTGGAGCGGCCAGGCGCCTACGCAAGGCCCTACTCCGTCGAACGGTCCGGCTCAGAGCAACGGACTCAGTAATGGGTTGAGCAACGGGCTCAATCCACCCCAGCCGTCTGGTCAGACTCCGACGACGCCGCCGCCCCCGGCTCCGCCCGCGCAGCCTCAGGGCCAGCAGCAACAACAACAGAACCGGCCGAGCACGCCTGCCACTCCCCCGGCCAACTACACGGTGGACACCCCGACCATCACGGCGTACATGCCGGAGTCGATCGAGGGTTACCAGTCGGAGTCGGGTGGCAAGCAGGACAACAGGTATCTGTCGGATCCGAGTGCGGAGTACGAGAGCAACGCACCGATGAACGAACCGAAGCCGTCGGTCGGCGCGCGGCGGCGTGCGGACGTCCAGCAGGACGCCCCCAGCCAGGTGCCGAACGAGCACACCGGCTCGCACCGCGCTGCCCGCAGGGCGCAGGCCATGGCGAGCGCCGGTTCGTCCGAGCTCGGGGCCCCGGTGGCGCCGGCGGACAACAAGCCGTCCGACGGCGGTGGCACCGGCGAGGCCGGCAAGCGGCCGCGGCGATACCGCATCCACCACCTGCGGGACATGAAGAACCGCGGCGAGAAGTGGGCGATGCTGACGGCGTACGACCAGTACACCGCCGAGATCTTCGACCGGGCCGGCATTCCGGTGCTGCTCGTCGGCGACTCCGCCGCGAACAACGTCTTCGGCTACGACACCACGCTGCGCGTGACAGTCGACGAACTGATCCCACTGGCACGCGCCGTCGCGGGTGCGGTCGACCGGGCGCTGGTTGTCGCGGACCTGCCGTTCGGTTCGTACCAGGCGTCGCCTGAGCAGGCGTTCCACACCGCCGTCCGGTTCATGAAGGAGGCGGGCGTACACGCAGTCAAGCTGGAGGGCGGCCGGACCGTCGTACCGATGGTGGAGAAGCTGACCCAGTCCGGCATCCCGGTGATGGCGCACATCGGCTTCACACCGCAGAGCGAGCACAGCATCGGCGGCTACCGCGTGCAGGGTCGTGGCGACCAGGCCGCCGGCCTGATCGACGATGCGGTCGCACTGGCCGAGGCCGGCGCGTTCTCCGTCGTACTGGAGATGGTCCCGGGCGACGTCGCCGCGGAAATCACCAAGCGCGTCACGATCCCCACCATCGGCATCGGAGCCGGCCGCGACACTGACGCCCAGGTGCTGGTCTGGCAGGACATGGCGGGGTTACGGTCCGGCACCATGCCGCGCTTCGTCAAGCAGTACGCCGACCTCCGCGGAATCCTCACCACAGCAGCCACCACCTACGCCGCCGACGTAGCCGCAGGCACCTTCCCCGCCGACGAACACACCTTCTGAGGCCACTGCCGAATCCGCCTCCGACCGATTGAGCGGGTCGGATGGCGGCTTGTTTCATCGGTGGCGGGCAATCAGGCGTCAGCGGTGAAACAACCCGCCAGTGGTCAGATCGAGCCCCTGCGCGTGGTGAGGGAACGGGCCGGTCTGTAAGCCGGATTCTGTCGAGTGCGATCATCCATCTACGGTGACCGTTGCCGGGCACCTCCAGCGGCCTACCCGCGAGCTCGGGCGGGCAGCCCTCGAACGCTCGCGCGGGTGGTGGTTGCCCACCGCCCTTCTTGGCCTTGCTCCACGTGGGGTTTACCGAGCCTCCGCAGTCACCTGCGGAGCTGGTGGTCTCTTACACCACCGTTTCACCCTCACCCGCACTCCGATGAACCACGGGGTTCATCGAAGCCGCTGGCGGTCTGTTCTCTGTGGCACTGTCCCGCGGGTTGCCCCGGGTGGGTGTTACCCACCACGCTGCCCTGTGGAGTCCGGACTTTCCTCGGCGCCCGCTGTCGCGGACGACGCGATCGCCCGACCGACCCGTTCCTCGGTTCAGGATACGGCCTCGGCGGACACCTCCGGCCAGCGCCCGTCGGAGCCTCGCTCGTACGGGCGGACGTCGACGACGGCGTCCAGGTTCAGCGGGCCGTAGATGTGCGGGAAGCTGATGCCGATCCCGTCCAGGTCCTCGTCGCACAGCGCGGACACGAGCCGCCCGGTGTCGATGACCAGCAGGCACAGCGGCTCGGCCACGTCGTCGTACACGAAATTCGCGACCATGGCGACCTGCTCCGGCCGCGACGCGTGGATGAACGTCGCCCCGTCATCGAGGGACTTGCCCCGCGTCGACCACCGATAGCTGCCGGCCTCCTGCGCAGCCTCCCAGTGCTCCACGAACGCGATATGCAGAATCGTCGCCATGCCCACAGGCTAGGGCACGTCTGTCGCCCCGAGTGGGGATCACCGTGGATTAGGGTGCTCGACATGGCCAAGGATGAGAGCACCGAGCCGGGGACCGACGCGAGCGCGGAGAAGAAGCCGGCGACGCCGGTGGACGACCTGGTCACGTCGCAGCACACGCTCACCATCGAGGGGCGCGAGCTGCCGTACACCGCGACGACCGGGCGGATCGTGCTGAAGCAGGAGGTGCTCACCGACGGCAAGTTCGACGGGCATCAGGCGAAGGCCGAGGTCTTCCTGACCGCGTACACCTTGGACGGCGCCGATGCGGCCGAGCGACCGGTGACGTTCGCGTTCAACGGTGGGCCGGGTTCGTCGAGCATCTGGCTGCATCTCGGACTGCTGGGTCCGCGCCGCGTGGTCTCCGGCGACGCGGGTGAGCTCGCGCCCCCGCCGTACGGGCTGGTGGACAATACCGAGACCCTGCTGCAGCACAGCGATCTCGTCTTCATCGACCCGGTGTCGACGGGCTACTCGCGCGCGGTCGAGGGCGAGAAGCCGGGCGACTACCACGGCTTCACCCGCGACCTGGAGTCCGTCGGCGAGGTGATCCGGCTGTGGACGTCGCGCAACGGACGCTGGATGTCGCCGAAGTTCCTGGCCGGCGAGTCCTACGGTACGACGCGCGCTGCCGGACTCGCGTCGCATCTGCAAGAGCGCTACGGCATGTACCTGAACGGCGTGATGCTGATCTCCGCAGTGCTCGAGTTCGGCACGCTCGACTTCACGCCGGGCAACGATCTGCCGTACACCCTCTACCTGCCGACGTACGCCGCGATCGCGCACTACCACGGCCTGATGCCGGACCGGACGCTCGAGGAGGTGCTCGCCGACGCGGAGCGGTTCGCGGCCGGGCGCTACCCCAATGCGCTTGCCCAGGGCAACCGGATCCCGGAGGACTTCCGGGCCGAGGTGGTCGGCCGGATCGCGGCGCTGACCGGGCTGACCGAGGACTACATCGACCGGGTCAACCTGCGGATCGAGCACATGCGCTTCTTCGGCGAGGTACTGCGGTCCCGTCGGCAGACCGTCGGCCGGCTGGACGGCCGCTTCACCGGCTGGGAGGCGGACTACGCCGGTGAGACGCCGGCCAAGGACCCGTCGTTCAGCGCGATCATCGGGCCGTACACGGCGGCGCTGAACCACTACGTGCGGGTGGAGCTCGGCTACCAGAACGATCTGCCCTACGAGATCCTCAGCATGGACGCGGCGAAGAACTGGTCGTACAAGGAGTTCGAGGGTCAGCAGATCACCGTCGCCGAGAAGCTCGCCGAGGCGATGCGGGTCAACCCCCATCTCAAGGTGCACGTCGCCTGCGGTCACTACGACGGCGCGACGCCGTACTTCGCCACCGAACACACCCTTGGTCGCCTGCAACTCCCGGCCGAACTGCTCGGCAACATCGAGACGAAGTACTACCCGGCGGGTCACATGATGTACGTCCACGACCCGTCGCGCGTCCAGCAGTCCGAAGACATCGCGACGTTCATCCGGGGCGCCTCCAACCGATGACGCCACCGATGCTGACCCTCGTCCGTCCGGCCAGTCCGGTCGAGGCGCCGCGGGTCGAGGGTGTTGTGCTGCGTCCGCCCGTGGCGGCGGACACGGTGGCGTTGGGCCGGTTGTACTTCGAGTCCTATCCTCCCGGCGCGGCGTCGGCGTCCGAACAGGAGGCGATCGAGGACATCGCGCTGACCTTCGAGGACGCGTACGGCGTACTCGATCCGCGGCTGAGCCGGCTGGCTCTCGTCGGTGATCGCATGGTCGGCGCGATCCTGGTCGTCCAGCGTGCACCGTGGCCGGACACCCCGGACTGCGCGTTCGTCATCGAGTTGTTCACCGCGCCGACGCATCGGCGGCTAGGCATCGCCCGGCTGCTGTTGAGCGGCTGCTCCGCGGACACAGTGGCGCTCCGCGTCGACGACGACAACACCGCTGCCCTCACGCTCTACCGCAGGTTCGGCTTTCAGGACGGATAGATCCGGAAGCCCTTGAACGTGCGATGCGGGAGCGACGCGTAGAAGTCCGAAGCCTCATCGTGACGAGGTCGATGCGTTGCGCACAGCGCGAGCACGCCCGGAAGATGAGCGTGCTCGTACTGCGTGACGGTCACGGGAGGGTCAGGACTTCGGCGCCGGTGTCGGTGACTACCAGGGTGTGCTCGAACTGGGCGGTGCGGGACTTGTCCTTGGTGGTGGCGGTCCAGCCGTCGTCCCAGAGGTCGTAGTCGTAGGTGCCGAGGGTGAGCATCGGCTCGATGGTGAACGTCATGCCGGGCTCGATCACGTCGTCGAAACGCTCGTCGTCGTAGTGCGGGATGATCAGGCCGGAGTGGAACGCCGTGGCGATCCCGTGGCCGGTGAAGTCGCGGACCACGCCGTACCCGAAGCGCTTGGCGTAGGACTCGATCACCCGCCCGATGATGCTGACCTTCCGGCCCGGCCTGACCGCCTTGATGCCGCGGTTCAGCGCCTCCTGCGTGCGCTCGACCAGCAGCCGGCTCTCCTCGTCGACATCGCCGACCAGGAACGTTCCGTTGGTGTCGCCGTGCACACCGTCGAGGAACGCCGTGATGTCGACGTTGACGATGTCGCCGTCCTCGAGCGGACGGTCGTCCGGGATGCCGTGGCAGATCACCTCGTTCACCGACGTACACAGCGACTTGGGATAACCGCGGTAGCCGAGCGTCGACGGGTACGCACCGCGCTCGATCAGGTACTCGTGGCCGACAGCGTCCAACTCGTCCGTGGTCACACCGGGCTTCGCCGCCGCACCGACCGCCTGCAAGGCCTGCGCGGCCAGTTTGCTGGCGACGCGCATCCTGTCCACCACCTCCGGCGCGGTCACGTACGAACCGTCGTACGGCGTCGGAGACGGCTTGCCGACGTATTCGGGGCGCGGGATGGACGCGGGTACTTCGCGGCGCGGCGAGATGATGCCGGGAGTGATAGTCGACATGGTGAGATCATTCTAGTGAGCTGCGACAAGACTCCCAGGAGGTGGTCATCCAGATGAGCGACGATCACAGCAACGAGTGGTACTACAACGTCAAGACCGGCAAGGTCGAGCCGTACCAAGGGGAGAAGGCCGGCGACCGGCTCGGGCCGTACAACTCCCCCGAGGAAGCTGCTCGGGCACTGGAGAAGGTCCAGGAACGCAACGAGGCCTGGGACAACGACCCCAAGTGGGACGACGACTGACCCGCAACCGACACCGCGCACCTGACGACGCACTACTGACACGGCGCTGCGCAGTGAACACGCACCAAGGGGCACCACCGATCTCGGTGGTGCCCCTCGGTCTTGGTTTCGTCGACGTCGCGCGAGTGCGGACGCCGGGCTCAGCGGGTGACCCGCCGCGCGGTGGTCTTGCGGGCCGGAGCCTTGCGGGCCGGGGCCTTCTTCGCCGCGACCTTGCGGGCGGGCGCCTTCTTGGCGGCGGTCCGCTTCGCCGGGGCCTTCTTGGCGGCGACCTTCTTGGCCGGAGCCTTCTTCGCCGCGGTCTTGCGAGCCGGAGCCTTCTTCGCGACGGTCTTCTTCGCCGTCGTCTTGCGGGCCACGGTCTTCTTCGCGGCCGTCTTGCGGGCCGTGGTCTTCTTCGCCGGCGCCTTCTTCGCGACGGTCTTCTTCGCGGTCGTCTTCCTCGCGGCGACCTTCTTGGCCGGAGCCTTCTTCGCCGTCGTCTTCCGCGCTGCGGTCGTCTTCTTCGCAGCAGTGGTCTTCTTCGCGGCGGTCTTCTTGGCTGGCGCCTTCTTTGCCGCACTCACCTTCTTCGTCACTGTCTTCTTCGCTGCGCTGACCTTGCGCGCGGACGTCGTCCTTGCGGCGCTGGCCTTCTTCGCGACAGTCTTCTTGGCGGGAGAAGCCTTTTTGGCTGTCGCCTTCCCTGCGGCTGCCTTCTTGGCTGGCACTCTGCCTCCTTGGTGCGGCTGAGGAAAACCACGGTGGATTCCTCGTCGTCAACGATGATGACAACACTTGGTGCGTACGTAAAGCACCCGAAACGTCCGCAGGTTAAGGCGTCCTGGTCGCAAAGCGGCGCACAAATGCCGAAAATCCTTGTGCAGAAGGGATTCCGTCGCGCTATGAGGATGCCCGAGGGACCGGATAATTTCTTGGCGACACGCGCACAAAGTTCGTGTCGAAGCACGCAATCGGCGAGTGTTGTCGTCGGCAACGGCCTTCGCGAAGTGAGGTGACAGACGTGCGAGACAAGCCGCGAGACGACCTCGGAGACGTCGTACCGATGCCGTCCGAAGTGCTGCGCGTGGTCAGCATCGTGCCCTCGTTGACGGAGTCGATCGCAGCAACGCACGCGCACCTGATCGTTGGTGCGACCGACTGGTGCACGCATCCCGCGGACCTCGACGTGACACGCGTTCGCGGCACCAAGAATCCTGACGTCGAACTCATCGCAGCACTCGCACCGGACGTCGTGATCGCGAACGCCGAAGAGAATCGCGTCGTCGATCTCGACGCGTTGCGCGGTCGCGGAATCGCGGTGTGGGTGACCGCACCGACGACCGTCGACGAATCACTCGACTCACTCGGACGCATGCTGTCCGCGATCATCGGCGACGTACCCGACTGGTTGACCAGCGCTCGCGCGGTGTGGAGTTCGCCGTACGACGGAATGCGCCGGCGCGCGGTGATACCGATCTGGCGGCGGCCGTGGATGGCGCTGGGACGCGACACGTTCGCGGGTGATCTGCTCGCCCGGATCGGTATCGACAACGTGCTGCGGGATTCCGGCGAACGTTATCCGCGGTTCGATCCGGACGCGTTACCCGACCACGATCTCGTCGTACTGCCGGACGAGCCTTATGCGTTTTCTCCTGGCGACGGGCCGGAAGTGTTCGCGCAACCCGCGCGCTGCGTGTCGGGCCGGCACTTGACGTGGTACGGACCATCGCTGCTGGAAGCACGCGATGTACTCGGCAGACAACTGGCGTGATGTCCGACACGATCGTAGACGGTTAGGTATGCCTCACCTACACTCACTGCGTGCCGTCGATGACCGCGAAGAAGAAGTGCTGCAAGGACAAGCCGAGGTGCAAGAAGTGCCCGGTCGTCCTGCTGCGGCTGTCGAAGGCCGGCTGTGCGGAACGGCTCGACCGCGTGCACTACGAGGTCGACAAGAAGGTCCCGAAGAAGGTGCTGAAACAGGCCCGCAAGCGCTGACCGGGGATCAGGACGCGCGGCGCAGGGTGATCGCGTCGACGGCTCGGCGCAGCAGCCCCGGGATGGTGACGTGCGCGGCGCGGCCGATCGCCTCCAGCTCGTCCGCGTGCCACCAGCCGTGTGCGCTGATCGTCTCCAGTTCGAGCTCTTCCTGGTTGGCGAACGTCACCTCGACGCCGTCCACCCCGATCGCGAAGAACGTCTGCCGCTGGATGATCGGGCAACCGCCCCACTCGAACTCGATCGTGTTCGTCGCGACCGGATCGCCGAGGGAGTCCGGCGGCAGCACGATGCCGACCTCCTCGCGCAGTTCGCGTGTGCCGGCTTCGGCGAGCGTTTCCCCGTCGTTCACCGCGCCGCCGATGGTGAACCAGTACGGCGTCTGCGGTTTCAGCGGATCCCAGCCGTGCAGCAGCAACACCTTGCCGTCCGGACGCACCGGCAGCACGCGCGCCGTCGTCCGTCGGACGACGGTGCCTGGTGGTGGCAGACGTGGATCGGTCACATGACAAAACGCTAGACGACACAGGACATCCAACGCCGCGCGATGCGGCGAGTCTCACACTGGTTGCCTCGTGCCCCGTAAGGAAGTTGGTCGGCTGAGAACTTGGTGCCCCTTGAGGGAAGAAGGAAAGAGAGGGTGAGGTGGGAAGATCGAAGCCATGACAGCGCGTATCGGTTTGGGTCTGGCGGCATTGGGTCGGCCCGGGTACATCAATCTCGGGCACGACGAAGACCTTCCGCCGGCGCGTGCGGTCGAGGACCTTCGCCGGCGTACGCACGATCTGCTCGACCAGGCGTGGCACGCCGGTGTCCGGTACTTCGACGCCGCGCGTTCGTACGGACTCGCCGAGACGTTCCTCGGTGAGTGGCTGACGCCGCAACGCCGTACCGAACTCACCATCGGCTCCAAGTGGGGCTACACGTACGTCGCCGACTGGCGGACCGATGCCGCGACGCACGAGGTGAAGGACCACTCGCTCGCGACGTTCGAACGGCAGTGGCCGGAGACCCTTCAAGCGCTTGGTGGACCGCCGGACTTCTACCTCGTGCACAGCCTCACGTCGGACAGCCCGGCGCTCGGCGACAAGCAACTGCTCGACCGGCTGCAGGAGCTCGCGGACAGCGGCGTACGCGTCGGATTGTCCACCAGCGGACCGCACCAGGCCGAGACGCTGCGCACGGCGATCGAGCTCGACGGACCGTTCAGTGCGGTCCAGTCCACCTGGAACGTGCTGGAGACGTCCGCCGGCGCCGCGCTGGCCGAAGCGCACGACGCCGGCTGGTTCGTGGTCGTCAAGGAAGTTGTGGCGAACGGACGCCTGACCGCGAAGGCGGGCGAGACGCCGTTCAACGCGTTCGCGCACCAGCACGGCGTCGCACCGGACTCGCTCGCGATCGGCGCCGCCGTCGCGCAGCCGTGGGCCGACGTCGTACTCAGCGGCGCGATCACCGCCGAGCAGCTCGCCAGCAACCTCGCCTTCCACGTCGACGGCCCGCTCGTCGAGTTCGTCCAGCAACCCGACGAGTACTGGACCGAACGCTCAGCCCTCCCCTGGATCTAGTGCTGGCGACCCAACACGGTCAGGTCGACCGCGGTGACGGTGAACGTCATCGCGTCCGGACCGCGACCGTAGGTGGAGTAGGTGTGATGGACGTCGTCACCGACCTTCAGGAAGCAGCTCAGACCATGCAGGTCGAACGGCTGCTCGCTCTGCACGTGCGCGTTGTTCGGCAGCAGGTCCCACTCGGCCTTGGTGCGGTAGTTGTACTCGAACGGCACCACCGAGTCGTCCAGCGTCACGTGGTAGTCGTAGTTGAAGTCGCTCCCGTACGACGAGTACCACGGGAAGGTCCAGCCGTGCTCGGCCTTGTACGCGGCCAGCTTCTCGTACGGCGCCCGAGACACCAGCGCGAACGTCGTGTTCAGCCGGTGCAGGTTGTCGAGGGAACCGATGTCGTCGACGAAGCCGGTGCAGTTCCGGCAGCCGCCCTCCCACTCCGGCTGGAACATGAAGTGGTACACGACCAACTGCGGCCGGCCGTCGAACAACTCCCCCAGCCCGAGTTCGCCGTCCGGCCCGGTGAAGACGTACGGCTTGTCCACGAGAACCATCGGCAACTGCCGACGTCGCGAGTTCAACGCGTCCCGCTGCCGGGTGAACTCCTTCTCCTCCGCCAGCAGCGCCTTGCGCGCGACCAGCCACTCGTCCCGGGACGCGACATCCGGAAGGTTCATCGCCACTCCTCGATCGATCAGCACTGATATCGGTCACGTCGGAGCGGATCTGCCGGGTTCGACACCGCGAGCCAGGATCCACGGATCGAGGCTCTGGGTGAGACGCTTGGGGTATGGCCCGCAGAGGGATGCGACGGATGCGCACGGGGATCGTGATCCTGGTGCTGTTCGCTCTGCTCGGCGGCAGCGGGTACGTCGGCTGGGTGCTGGTGAAGCGGTCTGAACCGGTGTCCCTGCCCGACCCGACCGGGACCTTCCAGGTCGGTCGCCGGACGTTCGAGTGGACCGACACGGTCCGCCGCGATCCGTACGGCGAAGGCCCGCGGAAGCTCTCGGTGTGGCTCTGGTACCCGGTGGCCAAGAGCACCACCGGACGCCACGTGGAGTATGCGCCGGGCCTGTGGACGGGGCTGCACCTGAAGTCACCGATCGCGGTGTTCCAGGGCCCGTTCAACGGCCTGCAGGACCACGCGCTGGACCGCGCGACCATCGCCCCCGGGCGCTTCCCGGTCGTCGTGCTGATGCCGGGCATGGGACTGTCCGCACCGATGTACGCCAGCCTCGCCGAGGAGCTCGCCAGCCACGGCTACCTGGTCGCCGGCGTGACTCCGACGTACAGCGCGAACCTGACCGTCCTCGACGGCCAGACGGTCAAGAGCACCGCAGCCGCCAACCCACCGAATCTCGGCGAGACCTCGGACGGCGCGCTCGAGGCCGGCGACCACCTCGTCACCATCTGGGCCGCCGACGCCCGCTTCGCCGCCACCACCCTTGGCAAGCAGTTGCCGAACAGCGTCGAGACCGGGATCGGAACGTCGTACGTCGGCCACTCGTTCGGTGGCGCGGCCTCACTGGAGGCGTGCCGGACCGATCAGCGGTGTGGCGCCGCGGTCGACCTGGACGGACTCCAGTTCGGCGAGGTGGTGACGAAGGGCGTGCACGCGCCGATCATGTTGCTCGGCGCGGACGACTCGTGCATCACCAGCATCTGCGGCCCGGACGCGAAGAACGACGCCGGCCGGGACCGTGCCCTGTCGTTGCTCAAGGCAAGCACAGGGACGGCCTGGTGCGCGACCATCCCGGGGACGCGGCACTTCAACTTCACCGACTACGGCGCCTACTACCTGGCGCTGCCGCTGCGGAAGTTCCTGCCGCTGGGCAGCGTGGGCCCGCGTCACGCACTGACCGTCATGAACGGCTACGTCACGACGTTCCTCTCACACGCCCTCTACCGGACCGCGGCGCCCGGCGCGCCGACCTGCGCGGACTGAGCTCAGCCCAGATCCAGCTCGTAGGTCTGGCCAACGAGCTCCAGACCCCAGGAGTCATGCGGCTCGGAGCCGGTGAGGCGGAAGCCGCGGGCCAGGTAGATGTGGCGCGCCGCCACCAACGGATCGTTGGTCCACAGCACCATCCTTTTGTAGCCGGCCGCGCGCGCGAAGGCGAGGCACGTGTCGACCAGTTCGGCGCCCAGCTTGAGACCGCGGGCGTCCGGCGTGACCAGGAGCAGGCGGAGTTGGGCCGTGGCCTCGTCCGGTCCACGGACACAGAAGATGCTGCCGGCTCGTTCCCCCTCCACCTCGGCGATCCACGCGGCCTCGCGATCGTCGTCGTGCTCGCTCGCGTACGCCGCCACGATCCGCGTGATCAGCGCCTCGTACTCCAGACCCCAGCCGTACTCCGCCGCATAGATCTCCGCATGCGCCTGCACCACCCACCCGAGATCTCCCGGCTTGCCCAGCTTCCTGATCGCCTTCGTCCGGCTCATCCAGTCCACCCAATCTACTGACACGACTGTTTCAGTAGGTGATACTAGCTCCGTGCCGTCGACGAAGCCAGCCCCCTCCGCGCGTCAGCAGGAACTGCTGGAGCGCGCCTACGCCTACTCGCTCAGCCACGGACTGGCCGACCTGTCCCTGCGCCCGCTGGCCACCGCGATCGAGTCCAGCCCGCGGGTGCTGCTGTTCCTGTTCGGCAGCAAGGACGGCCTGATCCGCGCCCTGCTCGCCCGAGCCCGCGTCGACGAACTGGAACTACTCCGCCAGCTCGAGGCCAGGTACGACGAACCGCCCGGCCTGACCGTGGTCGCGCGAGAGCTGTGGACGTGGCTGGCCGAGCCCGAGCGCCGGCCGCTGATGAAGTTCTGGGTGGAGGCGTACGGGCGTTCGCTGGTCGCGCCGGACGGCCCGTGGGCGGACTACGGCCGCTCGACCGTCGACGACTGGCTCGAACTGCTCAAGGGGAGTCAGCCCGATCCCGGCAGCCCGGCCGCGGAGGCACGCCGTACCGGCGTACTGGCCTTGCTGCGCGGCGCGCTCATCGACCTGCTCGCGACCGAAGACCTGGACCGCACGACAGCGGCCGTCGAGGACTACCTACGGGGCTAGCTCGAAGGCGACTGTGCGTTTGGCGATGTCGGCCTCGACCAGGTTCACGCGGATCGCCTGACCGAGCGGCAGTGGCGCGCTACCGGTGACGCGGCCTTCGATCGCGACCGTGGAGAGGGCGACGACGCCGCGGGTGGTGTCGCGCTCGTCAACGTCGGTGATCACGCCCTCGAACTCCGTCCCGATCCGGTCGGCCACCAGACCGGCCTCGACCATGCTGACGATCGAGCGTTCGTACGCGTTCGCCCGGCGGTCCGCCTCGTCCATCGTCTTCGGGATCTCGTCCATCGACTCGCGCACCCAGGCCGGCACCTCGGTGCCCGCGGACAGCGCCACGCAGATCTCGCCGGTCCACCGGTCCACCAGCCGCCGCAGCGGCGCGGTGACGTGCGCGTACTCCGCCTTCATCGCGGCATGCTGCGGCCGCTCCGGCACACTGCCCGCGAACGCGGAGTACCCGGCGCCCCGGAACAGCACGGTGCAGGCAGCCAGCATCGCCGCGTGCGGCGGCACCTTCGGGTCGAGCCCGTGAATGAACTGCGCGTACGACGTCCCGTCCGGCCAGGTGATCCCGAGCGCTTTGGCGGTGTGCTCGAGCTTGTGCCGCAGACTGTCGTGCGATTCGGGCAGCGTCCGCAGGATGCCGATCTTGCCCTTCATCATCAGTTCGGCAGCGGCCATGCCGGTGAGCAGCGAGATCTGCGCGTTCCAGCCCTCGACCGGCAGCGGTGCGCGGAACTCCAGACCCCAACCGTGGTTGGAGGTGACGACCTCCTGGTCCGGGATGGGCAGGTTGACTCCGCCGCGCTCGAGCTCACGCTGCTCACGCAGTGTGCCGACCTCGCGAAGCAGTTGCAGCGACTCCGACGCATTGCCGGCGTCGAGGTCCTTCTGCACGTCGGCGTAGTTCAGCTTGGCCCGCGACTTCACCAGCGCGCGCACGCAGGTGACGCCGGTCCCCTCGCCTGTCGCGTCGACCGTGATCGTCCACAGCAACGCGGGACGCACTCCGTCCGGGAGCAGCGACGCCGCGCCTTCGGACAGCTCCGGCGGATGCAGCGGGGTCCGCTTGTCCGGCGCGTAGAGCGTCTCGCCGCGGCGACGTGCTTCGAGGTCGATCGGGTCGCCGGGCTGGACGAAGGCGGCGACGTCGGCGATCGCGTAGTGGACCGTGTAGCCGTCGCCGGTGCGCTCGATGTGAAGGGCCTGGTCGAGGTCCATCGAGTCCGGCGGATCGATCGTGACGAACTCGAGATCGGTCCGGTCCAGCTCGGGCAGCCGCGGGTTCTTCGCCGCGTGCAGTGCCGCCGCGACCACGTCGTCCGGGAACTCCGCCGGCACCTCGAGCTCACGCCGGATGTCCTGCAGCGACGCCCGGAACACCTCGGGCACGTCCTCGGCAAAGTGAACCCTCTGAAGCGGCACGTGGGGCCCTCCGTCCTTCTCAGCGCACGACGTGTGCGTGGGGTCAGACTAACGAGGGTTGCACATTGAAGGAGCGGAGTGAGGCGAGGCCGTCGGCGTACCAGTGAATCTCGGTAATGGTCGCGGGGCGCAGCTCCATCCGGAACACCGACGCCATCGGTGCCTGCAGCACCGACCGGACCATCAGTTTGATCGGCGTGACATGGGTGACGACGACAACGGTCTTGCCCGGGTAGCGAGTCAGCAGCCCGTCCCGCGCCGACCGGGCCCGGCGCGCGCACGCGTCGAACGACTCGCCACCGGGCGGCGCGACAGCGGTCGAGCCCAGCCACGCGTTCATCGCATCCGGCCACTTCTGCTGCACCTCGGCGAACGTGTGCCCGTCCCAGTCGCCGAACGAGCACTCCACCCAGCCGTTGTCCACCACCGGCTCGAGCCCGAGCTTGCCGGCGACCGCGTCGGCCGTCTGCCGCGCGCGCACCATCGGCGAAGTCACGAGAGCGTCGACGCCACCGATCCGGGACAAGTACTCGGCGGCCGCCTGGGCCTGCGCCCGACCGGTGTCACTGAGCGCCGGGTCGTCGCCCCCGGATCCCGAGAACCGCTTCTCGACGGTGTGCGGCGTCTCGCCGTGCCGCAGGAAGATGAGCTGCGTCGGCGGCTCGGCCTGCGGACCCCAACCCTGCAAGGCCTTCTGGAGATCCGAGGGTTCCTTGACGGCCGCCGGCCCGGGTCCGCCGGCCTCCGGCTTCAGCGGGATCGGTACGCCGTCCAGCGCGTTGTTCGCCAGTGCGTCGGCGGCGGAGTTCTGGGCCCGGGGCACCCAGGTCCACTCGGTCCCGAACGGCGCCAGGCCTTGCGCCTTGATCGCCAGCGGCTGCAGGTCCGGGTGCTTGATCTTCCACCGGCCGGCCATCTGCTCGATCACCAGCTTGGAGTCCATCCGCACCTCGATCGAGGCGTCCGGGGCGTACTCCGCGGCCAGCTGGAGCCCCGCGATCAGTCCGGAGTACTCGGCGACGTTGTTGGTCGCGATCCCCAGCGTCTTGCCGTCCTGCGCGATCACCTCGCCGGTCGCCGGGTCGCGGACCAGCGCGCCGTACGCGGCCGGTCCCGGGTTCCCGCGCGACCCACCGTCAGCTTCGACAATGACGTGCTGATAACTCATGCGCTACTGTCCGCCGTCCGGACCAGGATCCGTCCGCACTCCTCACAGCGCAGTACGGCGTCCGCCGGGGCGGTCTTGATGCGGTTCAGGTCGGACGGCGCCAGCTCCATCCGGCAGCCCATGCAGCGCTTGCCGACCAGCGGCGCGGCGCCGATTCCGCCGTTGTGCTCGCGGAGCCGCTGGTACTGCGTGATCAGGGCATCCGGAAGCTCGGCCGCCACCCCGGCGCGCTTGTCGCCGAGCCCGGCACGCTGCTCGTCGAGCTCCTTCAGCGCGCCGTCGCGGCTGGTCTCGAGCTCGGACTGCCGGCCTGCGAACGCCTCGGCGCGGGTGCGCAGATCGAGCTGGACCGCCTCGGCGGCCTCCAGCTTCTCCATCACCTCAAGCTCGGCGTCCTCCAGATCGGAGATCCGCCGGTCCAGCGACCCGATCTCGTGCTGCAGGTTCTCCAGGTCCTTGGCCGACGTGACCTGACCGGAGTCCAGCCGCTGCTGGTTGCGCGCCTTGCGCTGCCGCACTTGGTCGACGTCGCTGTCGGCCTTCTTCTGCTCGCGCTGCAGGTCGCTGACCTCGGTGTCGGCGGTGACCAGGTCGCGGTCGACCACGGACTTCTCCGCGGTCAGGTCGGCAAGTGCCTTGTGCTCGGGCAGCGATTTGCGCTTGTGCGCGACCTGATCCAGCTGCAGGTCGAGATCCTGCAGGTCCAGCAACCGGCGTTGGACGGCGGGCTCGGCGTTCAGAGTCGGCTCCTTCAGTTGTGTTTCAGCTGCACTCAGAACCGCAGGGTCCAGGCGTCCGTGCAGAGCGTCGAGATGTGAGTGTCCACGGTACTGCCTTGTGCTGCCAACCCTTCGACGAGGAGTCGTTCGGCGTCCCGCAGCCAGGGCCACTCGCTGGCCCAGTGCGCGACATCGACCAGCGCCGGGCCTTCGTCGTACGCCTGTGCCTCGGTCGCGGGGTGGTGCCGGAGATCGGCGGTCACGTACGCGTCGACGCCGGCGGCCCGGACTCGCTCGAACTCCGAGTCCCCCGCTCCCCCGACGACGGCGACCGTCTCGATCGTCCGCTCCGGGTCCCCCGACACCCGAACGCCGTGCTCCGTGCGTGGGAGATGATCGGCGACCAGCCGGGCGAAGTCCCTCAGTGGCAGCGGTGCCGAGAGCGCGCCGACGCGGCCGCCACCGCGCTCGCTCGGCAGTGCTGCCAGCTCGTAGATGTCGAAGGCCGGCTCCTCGTAGGAGTGCGCCGCCTTCAGCGCCTCGACGACAGCCCGCCGCTTGTGTCGCGGCAGAATCAGCTCGAGCCGGTTCTCCGGCACGACCTCGATGTCACCGACCTGCCCGATCGTGGGGTTCGCGCCCTCGAGCGGGCGGAAGGTCCCCTCGCCGGTGCCACTCCAGGCGGCGCGCTCGTAGTCGCCGATCTGGCCGGCGCCCGCCTTCGCCAGCGCGTCGAGCATGGTCTGCGTCTCGTCGACCGGCACGAACACGACCAGCTTGTCCATTGGGTCGGACGGCATTGCCTTGAGCGGACGCGTGTCCTGTAGGCCCAGGGCCGCGGCCAGTGCGTCGCTCACGCCAGGGTTCGCGTTGTCCGCGTTGGTGTGGCAGACGTGCAACGCCGTACCGCTCCGGATCAGGTCGTGCACGACCCGGCCCTTCGGCGTTGTCGCCGCCACGCTGTTCACGCTGCGCAACAACAGCGGGTGGTGTGTGACGAGGAGATCGAAGTCGCCTCCGATCGCCTCGTCCACCACCGCGCGCATCGGGTCGACGGCGAACAGGATCCGTCGTACCTGCTGCTCCGGATCGCCTGTGACCAGACCGACCGCGTCCCAGGACTCCGCCCAGGCAGGGTTGTAGAGCCGGTCGAGTACGGCGATCACGTCACCAAGCGTCGGGGTCACGGCCCCCATCCTGCCGCATCAGATCAGCCAGGCTGTGGTGTCACTCGGGAGCTTGTCGCCCTCCAGCGGACCACTCGACAGCACGACCGCGGCATCCGGCAGCTCGACCGGCGCGGCACCGAAGTTCGTGATCGACTGCCAGCCGCCGGGACGGGTGAAGTGGAGGACCCAGTCGGTGCCGTCGACCCAGGTCAGCGAGTTGCTCGTCTGCAGTCCCCGGCGTACTGCGAGGGCCTTGCGGTACAGGCTCAGCGTCGAACTGACGTCGCCCTCCTGCGCCTCGACGGAGTACCCACCGAACCACTTCGGCTGCAGCAGATGCGAACCGCCCGAGCCGAAGCCGAAGGACAGCCCACCGACGGTCCACGGGATCGGCACCCGGCACCCGTCACGGCCCTTCTCCGCACCCTTGGAGCGGAAGTACGCCGGGTCCTGCAGGTTCGCCGCCGGCAGCTCGCCGACCTCCTGCAGCCCGAGCTCCTCCCCCTGATACAGGTACGCCGATCCCGGCAGCGCCAGCATCAGCAGCACCGCGGCGCGGGCTCGGCGCAAGCCCAGCTCCACGTCGACGGTCGGCTCGGTGCCGTTGCTCAGCAGCCAGGCCTTGCCGTCCTGCCACAGGCCGGACGGATCCTTCGGCAGGCCGTAGCGGGTCGCGTGCCGGACGACGTCGTGGTTCGAGAACACCCAGGTCGAGGACGAGCCGTTCTGGTCGGCCAGTGCGAGGTTCTCCTCGATCACCTGGCGGAACTTGTCGTACTCCCAGTCGGCCTGCAGCAGGTCGAAGTTGAAGGCCTGCCCGAGCCCGTCGGCACTCGCGTACCGCGCGCGGCGCGACGCCGGGACGAACGCCTCGGCCACGGCGGACCGGGGCGGGTCGTACTCGTTCAGGACCTGCCGCCACTCGCGGTAGATGTCGTGTACGCCGTCGCGGTCCCACAGCGGGTGCAGACCGTACGACTCGGACACTCGAGGCAGCGTGGCCTGCGACGGCATCGGCTCCGCCAGGTCCTTCATCAGGGCGTGCGCGACGTCCACCCGGAAGCCGTCGACACCACGGTCCGACCAGAATCTCAGCGTCTGGAGAAAGTCCGCCCGAACCTCCGGGTGGTCCCAGTTCAGATCGGGTTGCTCGGCCGCGAACAGGTGCAGATACCACTCGCCGTCGTCGGTCCGCGCCCAGGCAGAGCCGCCGAACACCGAATCCCAGTCCGACGGCGGCTGGTCGCCGTCGCCCTCCCGGAAGATGTACCGCTCCCGCGCCGGCGAGCCCTTCGGTGCGGCCAGCGCCTCGGTGAACCAGGCATGCCGGTCCGACGTGTGGTTCGGCACGATGTCGACGATCAGCTTGATGTTCACCGCGTGCAGCGCGTCGACCAGTTGGTCGAAGTCCGCGAGGGTGCCGAGCCGCGGGTCCACGGCGCGGTAGTCGTCGACGTCGTACCCGCCGTCGGCCAGCGCGGATGGGTAGAACGGGCTCAGCCAGACCGCGTCGATGCCGAGGGCCTCGAGGTACGGCACGCGGCTGACGATGCCCTGCAGGTCGCCGAGACCGTCGCCGTCGGAGTCGGCGAAGCTCCGCGGATAGATCTGGTAGACGACCGCCTGCCGCCACCAGTCGGCATCGTTCGTCAACTGCTTGCTCGTCATCAGCGCCTCACTGAAGTCGTCTGCAGATAGTTGTCACTGGTTAATATAGAGTCTAAATTTAGATCCTGCAGTATTCTGCGCCGGGATGTTCGAGCTGGTCAAGGGGCTTTGAATGGCAGTGACTCAAGCCACGGCGACGCCGCCGCTGTTGCGCCGCGTGAACGCGGGCAAGCTCCTCGGCGTGCTCTCGAACGCGGGGGTGATGACGGGAACCGGTCTGATCCAGGCCACCGGCCTGACCCGGGCGACCGTGCACGCGGTCTGCAACGACCTCATCTCGATGGGCTGGGTGGTCGAGCTCGACCCCGGCCGCGACGACACCGCCGTGGGCCGGCCGTCACGGCGGTTCGAGTTCAACAGCCGGGGCGGGTATGTGCTCGGGATCGACATCGGCGACGCCAAGACCACGGTGCTGCTCGCGGACCTGCGCGGCGAGACCGTCGCCAAGGCGGGCCGCTCGGTGTCCGACGTGAAGACGGCGGGTGAGCGGACCGAGATCGTGCACGAGACGATCGTCGAAGCCCTGGCGAGCGCGGAAGTCTGCGACACACAGGTGCTCGCTGCGGGAGTCGGAGTCGCGGCGCCGGTCGACCGCGACGGGAACATCCTGGTCGACGACGAGTTCTGGCGGCGGTTCGACGCCGGCCTGGCGAAGCGGCTGACAGAGTTGCACGGCTGGCCGGTGCGGCTCGAGAACGACGCCAACCTCGCCGCGCTGGGGGAACAGTGGCGCGGCGAAGGACGGGACGTCGACGACCTCGCCGTACTGCTCGCCGGTGAGCGGTTCGGCTCCGGCCTGATGGATTCGGGCCGGCTGCTGCACGGCAGTCGTGGTGGTGCGGGCGAGATGGTCTACCTCAAGCTCGTCGAGGGTGTCGGTGATACGCACGGCATCGCCCGGATCGCACGCGATCGGGGCGCCGCGGCGGTCGCCGACCCGGCCATCGACACCGTACTGCGGACGCTCGGCGGCGACGGCCCGATCACCGCGGAACAGGTCTTCACCGCCGCCGGCTCCGGCGATGAAGTTGCCCTGGGCATCCTTCAGCACGTGGCCGGCCGGACTGCCCGGGTGGTGGCGACGCTCGGGATCCTGTTCAACCCCGAGCTCGTCGTCCTCGGCGGCGCGGTCGCCCAGGCCGCCGCGGCGTTGCTGCCCGACATCGAGCGGCACCTGGCCGGCTTCACCAGTACGCCGCCTCGCGTCGCCGTCTCGTCCCTCGGCGACGCGATCGTGTCCGTCGGCGCCGTCCGCCACGCCCTCAACTACGTCGAACAACACGCCCTGGATCTGAACCTCAAACCTGCGTGAGCGCCTTCGCGACTGCCTCGAGGACGATGACGTTGCGGCCTGAGGTGGTGGCGGAGCGGATGCCTTCGGGGACGAGGGCGCGGTCCTCGGGGATGCCCGTGCAGAGCACGAACACGTCCTCCTTGTGCCCTTCCACCAAGTGGGTCAGCGCGTCGCGCATCCACGGCGTACGCCCGGCGTCCTGGACAGCGATGACGAGCGGACGGCCCGCGGCGGCCGCGGCCGCCGTCTTGATCGCGTCGCCGGCCGGTGAATCGGCGCCGGTCAGCCGATGCTCGCCGCGGAGTACGACGCCGTCCGAGCCCGGCGCGACACGGCCGAAGACCTCGGGAAGCCCACTGAAATAAGGGTTCCAGGCCGGATGCAGCCCCTGCGTCAGATCAACGACGTACGGCGCGGAGCCGAGCACCGGGATGCTCTGGCCGGCCACCACGTGGGCGGCGACCTCTCGGATCGGGGCACCGTCGAGACCTGGCTGCCGAGTGCGCTGCGCCAGACTTGCCGCCAGCGCACGGCCCCGTGCGGCCGCGTCGGCGACGCGCTCGGCGTCCAGCGTTCCGTTGCCAATGGCATCTACCACGCGGGCGGTCAGCGCTCGCGGGTCCGCGGAGCCGACAGCGATCATGGCCAGGTCGGCGCCGGCGCCGATCGACGCGACCGCGGCGTCCTCGATCGACCGGGTCCTGGTGATCGCCTGCATCTCCAGTGCGTCGGTGGTGATCACGCCGGTGAAGCCGAGTTCGTCTCGCAGCAGGCCGGTCAGCAGGCGGCGCGACAGGGTGGCCGGCTGGTCGTCGTACGCGGAGAAGACGATGTGGGCGCTCATCACCACGTCGGCGCCGGCCGCGATCGTCGCCCGGAACGGCGCGAGCTCGACGGCGTTGACCTCCTCGATCGAGCGGTCGACGCTGGGCAGGCCGACATGGGAGTCGACCGCGACGTCGCCGTGGCCCGGGAAGTGCTTCGGGCAGGCGGCGATGCCGGCCTCGTGGACGCCCTCGACGAACGCGACACCGTGCCGGGAGACCACGTCGGCCGTCGTGCCGAACGAGCGGGTGGAGATGATCGGGTTCGCCGGGTTGCTGTTCACGTCGACCGACGGCGCCAGCATCAGGTCGATGCCGAGGCTCGCCAGCGTCGCCGCGGCGTCCCGGGCGGACGCACGGGTCAGGTCGACGTCGTCGAGATCGCCTAGTACGCGCGGTGAGGCCAGCGGCCAGGGGTTGGCCGGCGCGAGGTGGCTGAACTCGCCGCCCTCGTGGTCGATCGCGATGATCAGGTCGGGCCGCTCGGCCCGCAGCGACGCGGTCAGGGCGGCCACCTGATCGGCGTCGCCGACGTTGCGGGTGAACAGGATGACGCCGCCGAGACCGGCCGCGACCGCGCGGCGCAACTCGTCGGGGGCGGTGGTCCCGCTGAAGCCGACGATCAGCGCGCCGGCGGCATCACGATCCAGTTGATCACTCATCCCCCTACCCTCTCCTCCCCGAGGTCCGCGCCGCCACCCCCAGCCGCCGGACCCCGGGCGATGCCGTCACGGACAGCTAATAATTAGCGCCTTCTCGGCCGTCTAGGGCGATCGTTGTCAGGCTATGTCAAGGCATTTGCCCGGCGTCTTCCTGCGGGTTTGCGGGGATTCCTGCAATTGACCCCTGTCTGTCCGGGCCGACTACGGATAACGTTGTCTCCCGACCTGACCACCTGCATCGGCACTGACGGGGGGACCATGAGTGACGAACCAGTGAAGCAGGACACCGTCCTGGGCATCGACATCGGCGGCACGAAGATGGCCGCCGCACTCGTGTCCGCGGACGGTGAGATCCTCACCGGGGACCGGATCCTCACTCCACCCGGCGACGCGGACGTGGTATTCGCGGCGCTCGGCGAGCTGATCGAGCGGGTTCGCGGTGACGCGACGCCGATTGCGATCGGGATCGGTTCGGCCGGGCCACTGGACCAGGAGCACGGGCTGGTGTCACCGGTCAACATCACCGGCTGGCGGAACTTCCCGCTGGTCGAGCGGGTCCGGGAGCTGGTCGGCGACGTACCCGTGACGCTCGGGGTCGACGGGCACTGCTTCGCACTGGGTGAGTTCTGGACGGGCGCCGGACGCGACACCGACACGCTCCTGGGGATCGTGGTGTCGACCGGTGTCGGCGGCGGACTGGTTGTCGACGGCAAGCCTGTCATCGGTCAGTCGGGCAACGCCGCGCACATCGGTCACGTGGTCGTGGACCTGGACGGCGAGGCGTGCGCGTGCGGGTCCTACGGATGCGTGGAGGCGTACGCGAGCGGTCCGCGGATGGTTGCCCGGGCCAAGCGTCGCGGCTGGCGGATCGACGAGGACGCGGATGCCGCCGTACTCGCTGCCGACGCGGCCGCCGGGGACGAGCTCGCGCTGGCCGCATTCGACGACGGGGCGCAGGCGCTGGCAGCGGGGATCGTCGCGACGGCGGTGACGGTCGATCTGACCACGGTGGTCATCGGGGGCGGGGTGTCGAAGGCGGGGCCGGTGCTGTTCGACCCGGTGCAGGCATGGGTGAAGCGGCTCGCGCAACTGCCCTTCATCACCGACCTGGCGGTCGAGCCCGCCCAACTCGACAACGCCGGCCTCCTCGGTGCCGCCCATCAGGCCTGGGCCGCCGTCGGCTGACCGCCGTACACCTCTCCCGCGTCACGCACACATCTGCACGCGCGGAACAGGGTCTCATGCGCACCTTTGCGCAGTTTTAACCCAATTGCCCGAATCTGTGTAACGACTGGGCCGTCCCACGCGATGCAACGGATGGATGGGGTGGGGGCACGTCATCCAAGACTGGTCAGGGGGGCCTGGACCGGTCGCCAGCGGTTGGTCGATGGGGGGCCAGGACCAGCCGAACGCGTGAGCGGCGGAGAGGAAACTCTCCGCCGCCCTCGCGAACAGCACGGCGTCAAGGCAGGTCAGATCAGGTCAGCAACGTCCGCCAGCGTTGTCCAGGGCAACGCTCGACCAGAAGGACTCGGTCCCCGATGGACGTCGCGGTACTCCTGCTCTTCGCTCTCTTCTTCACCGCGCTGTTGGTCCGGACCACTTCCAGGTACGACGTACTGCGGGCGGCTGTCGGACGGCCGCGACTGTTCCAGGTCGCCGCTGTGCTGGCCGCCGCGGTCACTGTGCCGGTCGACGTGTACGCGATCGTGTACGGCACGGTCGGTCCGGGGGCCGTGGCACTCGAGGACGTCGCCGGACGCTTGCTACTGATGAACGTCGCCGCCGCGTGCGGCGTCGCTGCCCTGCACGGCTCGCTGCGCGGACGGGCCCTCGCCGGCCCGGGGACCGCCGCAGCCGTGGCAGGGTCGGCTCCACCCATCGGGGCGCAGGCCGACGACGGCCACGCGCTCCGGATGGGTGTGCTCGGCCGGACCGGACCACTGATCGCTCTGATCGTGGTCACCGCCGTGGTGGCGGTCGGGTCCGGCGGAGACGGTATGGGTTCCGGCGGGAACGGAACCGCTGCCGGCAGCGTCGGACCGACGACCGGAAGCGTCGGGTCCGCGCTGGCGGTCTACTCCCTGCTCGTCTGCGTGATCAGCGCCTCATCGCTGTTCCGCCGCCGGGCGCGGAGTGCGATCGGTCCTCAGGAGGGATGAGGATCGTCGCGGGTTCTGCACCGCGGACGGAGGCCGGTGGCTGCGGGAGGGCTGCCCCCGACAACCCCCGTCCACGGTGCAGAACAGTCCTCTACGGCGTGAGCCACTCGGGTTCGGGAAGACGGGTCCGGTCCAAGCGGCCGTTGTCGTCGAGCGGGAGTTCCTCGATCGGGATCAGGTCGGCCGGGACCAGGTAGATCGGGAGCTCCTTGGTCAGGTCGAGCATCAGGCGGGCCAGAACTGCCGGATCGCTGTCCTCGAGAACGACGTACCCGAGGAGGCAGGTGTCGCCGGCCGGGTCCGCACGGGCGACCACGACGGCGTCGACCACACCCGGCTGATCCGCCAGAACGTGTTCGGTTTCGCCGGGTTCGACGCGGTGCCCGCGGATCTTGACCTGGTCGTCGGCGCGGCCGAGGTACTCCAGCGTCCCGTCCGCCCGCCAGCGACCCAGGTCCCGGCTGCGGTACAGCCGCGCCCCCGGATGGCCCGGATCCGGCACGAACGCGTGCTCGGTCTCCTCCGGCCGCCCGATGTAGCCCTGGGCAACGGCCGGACCGCCGAGGTGGATCTCGCCAACCGCACCGACCGGCACCGGCCGCAGCGCCTGGTCCAGCAGGCGTACGACGACGCCCTCGACCGGACGCCCGATCGACGGCCGGTCCACCGCCGGGTCGACCTCGTGGATCGTGGTCACGATCGACGCCTCGACCGGGCCGTACTCGTTGAACAGCCGGCACTCCGGATGCGCCTCGAGGAAGTCGCGCACCTTGTGCGTCAGCACCATCGCCTCGCCACCCGCGACGATCTCCCGCAGCGCGGGCAACTCGGGCAGCCGCCGCATGGTCGCGAGCAACGCCGTCAACGGGCTGAACGCCATGAACAGCCGCTCGACGTCGTGATCCCGCAGCGCCGCGATCACCGCGTCCGGGTCGTACCGGTCGTCCTCGCCGATCAGCACCAGCGCCGAGCCGGACGCGAGCGCGGTGAACATCTCCTGCACGTGAACGTCGAAACCGAACGAGGTCCACTGCAGCGTCCGCAGCGAACTCCGGGTCCGCAAGTAGTGCCGGATCAGGTTGACCGGACCGCGATGCGGGACGACAACGCCCTTCGGGTTCCCGGTCGAGCCGGACGTGTAGATGCAGTAGGCAACATCATCCGCGGCGGCCCGCACCGGCGGCGCCTGCCGCGCCCGCGCATCGCCGTTCGACGTGGCGACCGGGACCAGCCGCAGGCCGAGCCGGTCCGCCAGCGCTGCGTCGTCACCGACCAGCGCGACCGCCGACGAGTCCGCGACCATGAACGCCCAGCGCGACTCGGGTACGCCCGGATCCAGCGGCAAGTACGCCGCGCCGGACTTCAGTACGGCGAGCACCGAGACGACCAGTTCGGTGCCTCGGGCAACACGTACGGCGACCAGTTGGCCGGGCTTCACGCCGAGGTCGACGAGCCGCCAGGCCAGCGCGTTGGCCCGGCGATCGAGCTCGGCGTACGTCAGTTCACGCTCGCCCTGGATCAGCGCGGTCGCGTCCGGGGTTCGGGCGACCTGCTGCTCGAAGAGGGTGTGCAGTCCGCTGAGTTCGCCGGCGACGACGGCGTCTCGTCGTACTCGACCGATCGGGCCGGCCGGAGCGGTGTCGCCTTCCAGCTCGCGCAGGGCCTCGAGGTCGGACTCGATCGGGAACATCAGGTCGGGCAGGCGCAGGTTCGGCTGGGTGGTGGCGCGACGCAGGACCGCTTCGAGGTACGCGACGAGGCGGTCGATCGTGCGCTGCTCGAACAGTCCGGAGCGGTAGTCCGCCGTACACGTGATGCCGGCGCCGTGGTGGGTCAGCCGCAGGCGGAGGTCGAGCGGTTCGGGCAGCTCGTCGTCGCCGTCCTCGAACTCGACCAGGACCTGGAATAGCGGGTCACGCTCGAGTACGGCGAGGTCCGTGCCGGCGTGGTCGAACGCGCCGGCCGTCACGTCGCGCACCCGGTGCGCGAGCTCGCCGAGGTCGGGTTCGCCGGACAGGTCGATCCGGATCGGGAGCGCGCGCCGGGCCGCCGTCGAGGTGTCGCCCTGGGGCCGGATCAGCGCGGTTCCGATCGTCACGTCGTCCTGCGCCGCGAAGCGCCCGAGCACCGTCCCGACGGCCGCCAGCATCGTCATCAGCGGGGAGACCTTCCGGCCTCGGCTGAACACGAACACCGCGTCCCCGAGTTCCTCCTCGAACTCCTTCTTCACCGACCCGACAGCGCCCGACGCGGCCGGCCGTACTCCATCCGCAACCAGGACCAGCGGCTCAGCGCCCGCCAGCGCCATCTCCCAGTAACCCAGGTCCCGCCGCAACCGCTCAACATCCTCGCCCGTGCGAGCCTCGGCCTGTATTTCCGCGTTAGCATCTGGAGCGTTCGTGGGGCCCGCCGCGGGTGCCTCAGCCTGCACTGCATCGACGGCCTCGGCGCCATCGTCCACGTCCTGCACGCCTTCCGGCTCGGCCGGAGTCGATGGGTCGGGGAAGTGTTCAGAGGTTGTCGGGTCTTCTGAGGTTGCGGCTTCGAGGAGGGCGAGCTGTTCGCGCATCAGCTTGGTGACGCCGTCCACCAACTGACCGGCCACGCGGAGCTGCTGCGACATGAGCACGGCCATCCCGTTGCCCGGCAGCTCAGCCTCACTGGTAGCCGCCGCAGCCTCATCGACCTTCGCCGCCAACTCCGCCAGCCCGGAGCCCAGATCAGCCAAGGCGGTCCGCGCATCGCGAACCGGCGCAACCTCCACCGACTCCGCCTGAGCCGTCTCCTCGGGCTCTTCAGCAGGAGGCTCGACCTCCGCTTCCTCAGCAGAAGCCTCCGCCGCGACGTCCTCCGCCTTCTCGGCGCGGGCTTCCACCGCGACGTCCTCGGACGCTTCGAGTGCTTCGGCGATGTTCTCCGGCTGGGCTGCAACGGCCGCCTGCTCCGCCTCCGAGGCTTCCGGGGCCCGCGTGGCGACGGCCGTGGCGAGCTTGTGCGGAGTGGTGTAGGCGCTGAACAGGTCCTCGGGGGTGAGCGTCACCTCGAAGCGCGAGTTGATCTCGGTGATGACCCGCGCCATCGAGTCCGGCCTTGCGCCGAGCTCAGCGAACGTGTGGTCGACGGTCAAGTCGTACGGATCGAGGTTCAGCGCCTCACACGTCAGATCCAGGATCAGGTCCAGCGAGTCGCGGTACCGCTCGGCCGACATCTCGTCACCGGACAGCACCCCGGCCTGCGCCAGGTAGTCCGCGTCGATCTGATGCGTCTCGGCCGGCAACGCGAAGGGCGACTGCTCCTCGACCGGATCGTTGCTCTCAGCAACCTCTGGCTCGGCCGGCGGATCCAGCGGGATCCGCTTCACCGCCGCACTCGATGGCTCGAAGACAACCGCCTGCGCGCGAGCCGCGCGCTCGAACGGGCTCGGCTGCACGCGGGCCGGCCGCCCCACACCATCACCAGCAAGCCCGGCCGCCGAGGTGTCGACCGGGTGATGCACACGCCGGAACGGGTACGTCGGCAACGGCACGCGACCGCCATCGGAGTACACCTTCGACCATGCGATCTCGGTGCCCTGCTCGTACAGCTCGGCCAGCCCGTTCATCGTCGCAAGCACCGGATCCTGCCCCAGCCGCTGCGCGGGGATCCACGTACTGTTCGGCGCGATCCGCCGCCCGGCCGGACTCAGTACGGCGTCCGGCCCGAGCTCCAGGAAGCGACGGCAACCGGCGGCCGTGACCGCCTCGACCGCGTCACCGAACAGCACCGGCTGCCGCAACTGCCCGACCAGGTAGTCGCCGTCCAGCACCGTCCCGGACTCGAGCAGATCGCCGGACCAGCTCGACACCATCGGCGTTCGCAGCGGCTTCAGCGTGATCTCCCGGACGATCGCCGCGAAGTCCTTCAGGATCGGGTCCACCAACGAACTGTGGAACGCCCGATCCACGTCCAGCCGCTGGTACGCGACCTCCAGCCGGTCCAGCTGCTCCGCGAGCTGCCCGACGATCACCTCGGACCCGGTCAGGACGAACGACTGCGGACCGTTGCCTGCGGCAATCTCCACGCCCGGCGTCTGCGTCAGCTCGCGAACCCGGTCCGCGTCCGCACGCACAGCAACCATCGCGCCGGGCACTGTGCCACGCTGCATGAGCTCGCCGCGCTTAGCAGTCAGCCGTACGCCGTCCGCCAGTGACAAGGCACCGGCCACGCACAGGGCGGCGTACTCCCCCACGCTGTGACCGACCACCAACGCGGGCTGCACACCGAACGACTGCCAGAGCCGCGCTAGGGCAAGCTCGAACGCGAACAGTGCGGGCTGCGCGGTCTCTGTCGGCCAGACGCCCTCAGATGCGCCGGCAGGTGTCAGCAATAGCTCCAGCAGGCTGCCACCGGTCTCCTCGGCGTACACGCGGTCGCACTCGTCCAGCACCGAGCGGAAGACCGGGAAGCGAGCAGCAAGCGCAGCGGCCATCCCACGCCGCGCAGCGCCCTGTCCGGTGAACGCGTAGCCCAGCGGACCCGGTCCGCCGCGTGGGACTTCGGTTGCCTGAGCTGAGCCGAGTGCGTCGACCAGCTCGGCCTCGGACGCGCCCGCTACTGCGATGCGGTACCGGTGCGGTGGTCGGCCGAGGGCGGCCGTACCAGCGAGGTCGATCAGGCGGTGTCCGGTGCCGTGGCCGAGATCGGTGCGGAACAACTCGACCAGGTCTGCCAGAGCGTCCGGATCGGGCGCGGAGAGCGGCAGCACGACCGGTCCGTCGTCGCCACGACGGATCTGCCGCGGCGCCTCCTCCAGGATGACTTGCGCGTTGGTACCGCCCGCGTCGAGAGCGCTGACGCCCGCGCGCAACGTCGTACCGGCCTCCCAATCGTGCGCCTCGGTGCCGATCACGAACGGACTGCCGTCGAGCCCGAGGTCCGCGTTCGGCTCGGTGTAGTTGATCGTCGGGACCAGCATCCGGTGCTGCAGCATCAGGATGGTCTTGATCAGGCCGGCCATGCCCGCGGCACTGTCGAGGTGGCCGATGTTCGGCTTCACCGAGCCGATCGTGCAGAAGCCGACCTTGTCGGTGTGCCTGCGCAGCGCGGTCGTCAGCGACTTCACCTCGGCGGAGTCCGCGGCGGCGCTGCCGATCGCGTTCGCCTCGATGTAGCTGAGCGAGTCCGCCGCGAACCCGGACCGCTCCAGCGCACGCTCGATCAGCTCGACCTGGTTGCCCGAAGGCGCGTCCTCGTTGCTGACCGCGGTGCCGCGGATCACGGCGTACACGGTGTCCCCGTCGGCGACGGCCTGATCGAGGCGCTTCAGCAGTACGGCGGCGACGCCGTTCCCACCGACCGTACCGTCGGCGGCCGCATCGAACGCACGGACCTGGCCGCGCGGCGACAGGATCGACTCCGGTGCCGGGAGGTAGCCCGTTGCCTGAGGCACCTGTACGGCGGCTGCACCGGCGAGTGCGAGGTCCGCATCGCCGGAGCGCAACGCCTGGCAGGCCAGGTGCACCGCGACCAGGGACGAGGACCAGGCGGACTGTACGCCGATGGCTGGACCGGTGAGGCCGAGGCGGTAGGCGACTCGGGTGGCGAGGGAATCGCGGGACTGGTGCTGCTGGGTGTACAGGTTCATGCCGGAGCCCGCGAACACGCCGACGCGGCCGGTGGTGCCCGCGTACCCGCCGTGCTCGAGCGCCTGGTAGCAGACCTCGAGGAACAACCGCTGCGCCGGATCCATCAACTCGGCCTCACGGTCGCTGAGGCCGAAGAACTTCGCGTCGAACGACTCCACGTGGTCGAGCACACCGCTGACGGCCACCAGCTCGTCGTCCACATGCCCGCCGGCCTGGCTCACCTCCTCGTTCGTGAACCGCCGGAGGCTCTCCACCCCACCCACGAGGTTGTCCCAGAACTGCTCCAGGGTCTCCGCGCCCGGAAACCGCCCCGCCAACCCCACCACAGCCACCGGCTCCACAACCCGCCGCGACCCCCGCTCCTGCTGCCCCCGCCGCGCCCCCTCAGCCACCACCTCAGACTCACCCCGCTGCGAGATCTGCGGCGCAGCCTCAGCTCCCTGCACGGCCCCGGATTGCAGCGCGGGCTCAGCCTCCTGCCTGGTCGCGGACTGCGGCGCGAGCTCAGCTTCCTGCGCGCTCCCGGAACGCGGCTCCTGCGCGGTCTCGGACTGCGGCGCAGGTTCTGCGTGAGCCTGCGCGGTCGTGCGTTCGGGCTCCTGCTCGGCGGACTGCCGCGCGAGCTCAGCTTCCGACTCCTGCCCGGCGTCCGCTACCTGCTCGCCCACGTCGCCCGACTCCAGGTCAGAGTCCGCCGCGGACTCGGACGCGACCTGCTCGGTAGCTCCGTCCACAACCGGCTGTGCTGCAGAGGCACCCTCGACGGTTGCCACCGCGACGGCTTCCGCCGGCGCACCCACCGCGGACTGCTCCCGTGCAGCCTCCGCAGGTACCTCCTCGACCGGCTCAGCTTCTGCGGCTAGCTCCTCGGCGAATTCAGCCTGCTCAGGCTCTGCGATCTCCTCGGAGGTCGCATCGGCGGCCGGCTGGTCGACCGTCCCGGTCGACTCGGCCACTTGCGTCGCCTCAGCCTCGCGCTGCTCTTCGGCAACGGCCTCCGCGGCAGCCGCGGCTTCACCTCCGGCAGCTGGCTCGGCCTCCGGCTCCTGCTCGTCATCGGCGGTCTCAGACTGCTGCTCGTCGGCGGCGGCCTCGGACTCGGCTTCGGCTGCCGGCTCCAGCTCGGCCTCCGGCTCCTGCTCGTCGGCGGGCTCGGTTTCGGCGGCTGGTTCCAGCTCGGCCTCGGGCTCCTGCTCGTCGGCGGTGACTTCGGCGGCGGGCTGGGGCTGGTCGGGGTCGGTTGCCTTGGCGACTGGTTCGGGGGTGCGGTCTTCGGCTGGTACGTCGAGGGCCGGGGCCTGCGTGATCGTGTACTGCGCGATGAACCGCGCCTCCGGGAGCTCAGACCGGGCCTGTGCTTCGGCCGCGGGTCCTTCAGGTGCTTCCGCGGCAGGCTCGACCGACTCTGTCCCGTCAGCAGACTCCAGCGGTGCTTCGAGGGCCGCCGACTCGGCTGCTGCCTCGACAGGCTCGGCCGACCCGACCTCCCCGGAGGACTCCGGCTGTACTTCGGCCGCAGGCTCCTCAGGCGCTTCCTCAGCAGGCTCGATCGGCTCAGTCTCCGAAGCCAGATCCGCTTCGGCCGCAGGCTCCCCAGCCGTTCCCTCGACGGACTCGGCCGACTCGGCCTCCGCGGAGGGCACCGGCTCCGACTGCGCTTCGCCCGAAAGCTCCTCAACCGTCCCCTCGACGGACTCGGCCGACTCGGCCTCCGCGGAGGGCACCGGCTCCGACTGCGCTTCGCCCGAAAGCTCCTCAACCGCTCCCTCAGCGCGCTCGGCCGACTCGGCCTCCGCGGAGGGCACCGGCTCCGACTGCGCTTCGGCCGAAAGCTCCTCAACCGCTCCCTCAGCGCGCTCGGCCGGGTCGGCCTCCGCGGAGGGCTCCGGCTCCGACTGCGCTTCGGCCGAAAGCTTCTCAGCTGTTTTGTCGGCGGGCTCGGTCGGGTCGGACTCTGCGGTGGGCTCCAGCTCGGCCTGTGCTTCGGCTGCAGGCTCGTCGGCCGCTTCCGCGGGGGGCTCGGCTGCCTCGGGCTCCGGCTGCGGCTGTGCTTCGGCCGCGGGCTCGTCGGGTGCTTCTTCGGCGGGCTCGGTTGGCTGGGTCTCTGCGTTCAGCTCCGGGGGCGCGTCCGGGGCAGGCTCGTCGGCCGCTTCCGCGGCGGGCTCGACTGCCTCGGGCTCTGCGGTGGGCTTCGGCTGCGGCTGTGCTTCCGCGGCAGGCTCGTCAGGGGTTTCCTCGACGGGCTGCGTCGGCTCCACGGCCGCGACGGACTCCGGCTGCGGCTCGGCGGGCTGCTCGGACGCTTCCTCGGCGGGCTCACGCTCGGTGGCCGGGTCGAACTCGGCGGTTGGCTCGAGCTCGGCGGTTGGCTCAAGGTCGGCGGTGGGCTCGCGCTCGGCGGTTGGCTCGAGATCGGGGGTGGTTTCGGTCTCGGCGGTGGGCTGCGGCTGGGGCTGGGCTTCGGCCTCGGGCGCCTCGGCTGGGTGCTCGGTGGGCTTGGGGGACTTGGCCTGTGCGGGGGGAGGCGGCTCGTCGGTGGCGGGGACTCGTTGGAGCTCTGTGGTTTGTTCGACGTCCGGGATCGGGGCGGGCTCTGGTTCGGTGGGCGCGTCGGCGGTTGGGTCGGCGGTGACCGGCGAGGTGGGGGTGCCGAGGGTGGGGCGTTGGGGTGGGATGGGGATGGATTGTTGGAGGGTGCGTTTCCAGGCGAGGCGGACTACCGGGAGTTCGGTGGTGCGTTCGGCCGGGTCTTCTTCGGCTGAGATGAGGGTGTCGGCGGCGTTGGCGTGCGGGCCTTCGCCGGCGGGGCCGGAGTACGAGTTGGCGCCGGCCGGTTCGACGTACGGGTGGGGAGGTGTTTCGAGCGTGCCGTCGATCCAGCGTTGCTTGAGCAGCGGGCGCAGGATCTTGCCGCCGGGTGTGGTCGGGAAGTCCCGCCGCGGTACGCCGATCACCTCGGCCTCGAGCCCGAGCCGGGCCAGGACGAGACTCCGGATCGCCTGATCCATCCCCGGAATCGACTCCGGCGTGAGCGCGTAGAACACGACCAGCCGGTCGGTCCCACTCTCCCCGTCCGCGATCCCACACGCCGCGACGAGGCCCTGCTCGGCACCGACCACCGTCGCAGCGACCGATTCGATGTCGTGCGCGTAGTAGAGCTTCCCGGACATGATGATGCGTTCGCTGTCCCGGCCGGTGATGACCACCTGCCCGCCGGTGATGAAGGCCTGGTCCCCGGTCGCCAGCCACTTCCGCGCCGGCCAGTTGCCGATCGGGAACGCCGCCCGGTCCGCCTCCAGGTTGCCCAGGTACCCCGGTGTCACCCGCGCGGACGCGACCTGCAGCTGACCGATCCGGCCCTCCGGCAGCACCGCACCGTTCGGCGCCACGATCCGCACCGTCGTCCCCGGAGCCGGCGCACCCACCGACACCAGGCTCAGCACACCCGGCGCCTCGGCCCGCGTCTTACCCGGCCGGGCGACCGCGACCTTCCCGGTAGCCGGCCGCTGGTCGACCCACTCGATCACGCCGGTCGGTGGGATCCGGACGCGGTGCACGTTCGGTGTCAGCCCGGGCCGCGCGAACGTGATCCCGGTGACCGTCTCGGTCATCCCCCACGCCGCGACGAAGGTCTCCGGTACGACGCCGAACCGGTTCGTCAGCCGCAGGAACTCCGACATCACCGGCACGGTGATCTGCTCGCCACCGCTGACCAGACTGCGCAGAGCGGACAGGTCCCAGTGCCGGTCGGGCTCGCCCGCGATCGCCTGCGTGGCCAGGCGATAGCCGAAGTTCGGAGACCACGAGTGGTTGACCCGGTGCTGGTCCATCAGGTCCAGCCAGCGCAGCGGATCGGCCAGCACCCAGTCGGTGTTCACGTGCACGTTGGTGCAGCCGGTGAACACGGGCAGCAGGTGGTACAGCAGGAACGCACCGCTCTGGGTCAGCGGCAGCCAGTTCAGCGTCGTCTGTCCGGGTCGCACCGGCAGCATGGCCGGCGTACCGGCAGCGAACTCGACCAGCCCACGGTGCGTCAACTGCACGATCTTCGGTGCACCGGTGCTGGTGCCCGACGACATCATCAGTACGGCGACGTCGTCCGCGGCCGGCCGGTGGAACTCCGACGTCGGCTCATGACCCGCGAGAGCGTCCGGGTCGAGGACCGGCAGGCCGAGGTCGTTCGGGAGGTCGGACGGGCGGCCGATCAGGACCGTCCAGCCGAGCAGGTCGGTCAGCTTGCGGAGCCGTTCGCGGCCCTCCTCGGACCGGTCGCCCTCAGGACTCGGGGCCATCAGCAACGGACGGATGCCGCCCAGCGTGCAGGCCCAGAACGCCGCGAAGAATCCGACCGGTTCGGTGCAGTGCACGACCGCCGGGTCGCCGGCGCGTACGCCGTTCGCCCGCAGGCCGGCCAGGATGCGGGCGGCGAGCTCGAGCAGGGTTGGGAAGTCGAGCTTGGTCTCGCGGCCGTCGGGGCCGATCTCGACCACACCGGCGCCGCCGAAATCGCGGGCCGCGCGGAGCAGCGCGCTGGGCAGGTCTCTCGGGTATCCGGCCGGGATCATCAGGGCCGGTCCGGTGCTGATCGCCGGCCGGTCCACACCGCTTCTCACCACGTGCGTGCCACCACCTGCACGGGGTGGGCCGGGAGGGGATCAGCGAGTGCGCGGGCAGGCCGGGGAACACCGGTGGTGCCAGCCAGTTGGCGACCCACGGACACGTGCCTCCCCAACTGGACGGAGCCGGGCTCAGGGCAGACCCGTCTCGCTCTCACCGACAGAAAGCCCCGTTTTCCGCCTGCCGGAACGAAGCCGTGACCGGGCACACCCGGTGCGTCATCGCGCCGACCGACAGCCGTGAACCCTACCAGTCGCGACCGGCCCTGGAGGAGTCCGTTCCGGCGATCGAAGAGTTAAGAAATCCCGCCGACCGCCGCCACCCAGGACAACGACCCTCGCTGCCTGCGGATACGCCGTTTCGGCAGAGTGTCCGATCACCGGAAACAGGTCGTCCCCGGCCCGCAGAGCGGACCCGGGACGCCCGGCCGGAAG